>CAVDAS010000006.1:0-36281 GCA_963606955.1 Bacteroidaceae bacterium | reverse complement strand
TATATACTTTATTTTATATTAATTATTAATATACTAAATTAATATGGAGGCAATTATGGATATTCCAACAATACCTAATCAAATTTTTATTTTAATTATTTTAGTTATAATTGCTATTGTTTTGATTATTATTATTGCTCAATGGAAAAGTGTTGCTAAATCTAAATCTTCTATAGCTATTCTTGAAAAAGAAATAGAACTTAAGAAGATGGCAATGATTGAAAAAGATATTGAATCTAAACGTTTAATGGATAATCCTATTCCATTACCTCAAGAGCAGCAGGATAGCCTTTCAGCTATAAGACAATCAACAACACAAGTAAGAAGTGAAGTAGGTTATTTACATAATGAGATTAATGAACGTTTAGCTCGTTTAGAAGCACAAACAGAACAGAAAAAATTAGAAAAAATGCTTAAAGAAATCGAAGCTAAAGAAGCTAAACTTGAAAAACAATAAGGTGATATTATGAATCCCATGGATGTTGTTGCAATTGTAATTTTAATAGTAGCTATTTTAGTTTTAATTTATTATTATTTACAAAGTAATCCTGCATCTGTTCAAAAGTTACGTGCTTATGTTCCAGCTACTGCGGATCCACATGTAGGTGAAATCTTGAAAAATGATTCTGACTATGAGGATTTACCTAGAGAAAAAGACACTGTTGAAGAGTCTAAAGAGGAAGAATCAATGAGTAAAAAAATTAAAATTAAATTAAGTGATATTGATATGTCAGGATTGAATACTGATGCATTTTCTAATAAAATTGATGCTTTTTTAGATGAAAAAAGTGAAGAATTAATTCAAAGCTGGTCTTTAGCTACTACTAATGATTTAAAAGACCTTGAAGACAGATTTGATAAAACAACTCAATCTGTTGATGATTTAGAAAAAAGCTTCAAAAAATTCAAAAAATCTTCTAAAGCTTTCCAAAAAGAAACAGAAACTAAATTAGAAGAAATTGATGAAAGAATTAAAAATTTAGAGGATAATTAATCATTATCTTCATTTTCTTTTTATAGAAACATTTATATAGTCTAGTTTACAGATTATATATTGTAGTTTTAAATTACTATCTTTTTATTCATGTAGCAGGGTGGGGTAGTCTGGTGATCCCGCGGGGCTCATAACCCCGAGATCCCTAGTTCAAATCTAGGCCCTGCTATTTTTAATTAATATGGCAAGTTAAAGACAGCTACTGGTTTTTTTTAACTAAGGAAACTCCGCCCATCGTTACAGACTATGGCGTTGAAAAACGTATACTGAGAAGTATGACTCTGGAGCAGAAACGACACGTCTTTTAATGGTTGACTATGATATTTAATTGAGGACATTAAAAGAATCGGTGAAACGGCCATTCCATAGGATGCAAGAACAAAGAATGCTGATGACTACTGTAAGAGGCAAAAGTAGTTCGCTAAGATGAATGCTGTTAAACAGAAGGTGGGTTACTCTTAACATGCCATTATTTATTTTAATTTTAGAATATTGTTTTTATTTATGTGAAAACTAGCTATGTTTTTTAATATTTTTTTTACTTGATTGAAAGTTCTTTTTAATTTTTGGTGTAGTTTTCATTTATGTGAAAACTAGCTATGTTTTTTAATATTTTTTTTTACTTGATTGAAAGTTCTTTTTAATTTTTGGTGTAGTTTTCATTTATGTGAAAACTAGCTATGTTTTTTAATATTTTTTTTTACTTGATTGAAAGTTCTTTTTAATTTTTGGTGTAGTTTTCATTTAGATGAAAA
Source organism: Bacteroidaceae bacterium (assembly GCA_963606955.1). GTDB lineage: Archaea > Methanobacteriota > Methanobacteria > Methanobacteriales > Methanobacteriaceae > Methanocatella. The sequence continues at coordinate 34,532 of CAVDAS010000006.1, read as the reverse complement.
GGTAAAATTTATTTGTTCTTTGATGAAATACAGGTTATTCCTCAATGGGAAAAGTTAATTAACTCTTATTTTGCAAAAGAAAATTATGATATTTATATAACAGGTTCTAATTCTAGATTATTATCTGGGGAGTTTGCAACTTATTTGTCTGGAAGATATGTTAAGTTAAACATTTATCCATTTTCTTTTAAAGAGTATCTTGAATATTATGGTATAACTGATAATTTCAAAATTCATTTTTATAATTATTTGGAAGATGGGGGGATGCCTTCAACTTTAGATTATGGAAATGTAATAAAAAGATAGTTATAATTTAATAAATTTTTTATTGGATGAAAATTCTTTTTAATCTGTTTTTATTTTACCCATATTTTATTAACATTTTTTAATGCATGCTGTTTAATTTAAGCACAGTTTATTAATTTTTAGTTATCCAAAACTTTAGTAAGTTTTATATATTGTAAAGTATTATTTACAAATATAGTAATTATAATAAAATATTGCTATGCTTTAAAAATAATTTATTGGAACAGGAGGTGAAAATATTAAAAGGTTAAATAAAAGCACATTTCTTATTTTTTGTCTGTTAATGTTGTTTATTGTTACTATGGGTGTGGTATCAGCTAGTGATGGAGTTAATAATGAATCTGTAGCTACTAGTGATGTTGTTGGTGCTTCTCTTGATAGTGGTGAAGTTCAAATAGCTAATAATGTCAATATTGATGAGATTAGCAATATTTATTATACTGATTCAATTTATGCTAGTATTGATAGTGGTTCTATTGATATCCATGTTAAAGATGCTTATAACTCACTTACTAAAAATTGGACTGAAGAAGGTGTAGATTTAGCTGGTGCTGATATTAAAGTATTAGATTCATCTAATAATGTAGTATTTTCAGGTAAAACTCTTTCTGGTGGAATTTATTCAGTTGGAGGTTTACCTCAAGGAAATTATAAAGTACAGCTTAGCTATTCTACATACGAGCCATATACTCAAAATGTAAATATAAAAGCAGCTTCTTCTATAGCAATTAATTACATGTTTGTTCCAGATGTTTTATTAATCGTATCTTATAATTCACATAGTGAAAAAGTAGATTATTTAATGAATTTATCTAGAAGAGTAGCATATATAGACATTGAAAACTTTGACAAGACCAGGTCATGGTTATTTGAGTATGCTAAATATATTCAAATTGACATGTTTTCTCCAGGTTCATATAGTAACTTTGGAATTGCTGAAGCAAGAGAACTGTTAAGTAAATCTCCAGCTAACGCAAATTACAATGTTGCATATACTTTTGGTATTTATAATGATGATACCTTTACTAATTTAGGAATTCATTTTGTTGGTGCTTCTGCAAATAACAATACTCCAAATACTCTGGAAAATACTTATATTGGATCATACTTCCAAGCTCCAGATATTGATTCATCTGAAGTTTTGGCAGCTAATATGGAAAATTATTTAAAATATATATTTTATTTAATTAATCCTCAAAAGTATACTAATCCCACATTAGATACTGCAAATACTCCAAGATTAAGTCCGGAATGTGGTATTTACCATCCTGTTTTAGGTACTTATACTGTAACTCCTAGTGCTGAATTAATTAATCAATGGATTACTTCTAATCCAGGTTATAATGATGATGGCCAAGGTAGTTTAAATTGGATGTTAGATGAGTATGTTAAATGGCAGGAAACAGAGTTAAATCCAACAGAATTATTCAGGGAATTTGAAAATGATTATATAAATAGATATAATACTGATGTTCCATTTGTAGCTATTGCTACTTATTATTGTGGAGGTTCAGTAGTTGATGCTTTAATTAATACTTATGAAGCAAATGGCAGATCAGCATTTAATGTATTTAAATTAAGTACTGCTCCAGCTATGTCTTCAATTTTATTAACATTAACTAAATCATCTCAACTTGGAATTTCTGCTGTTGCATCATTATACAGTTGGTCTTTGAATTATGGTAATCATTCTGCTTTAAATGATTTGTCTGAAATGAATTTAACTGTAGTTAAAGGGCTTTTTGATGTTTCACAACAAAGTTATGAAAGTGAAACTGGAGCTCAAGCAGAATGGACATATTCAGTAACTGTTCCTAGTTTTGAAGGAGTTTTCAGCCCAATTATATTGTCTTATAAAGACTCTTTAGGTAAATCCCATGTTGTACAATCTGGTATTGATAAGATGGTTAAATTAACTAGTGGATGGGCTAATTTAAAAGATATGGATAACTTTGATAAAGTTGTTTCTATTGTATTATATAATTACCCAGCAGGTAAAGCTGAAATTGGTGCATCTTATTTAGATGTTTTCCAAAGTACTTATGATTTATTAGTTCATTTAGCTGATGCTGGTTATGATATTGGAATGGATAAATCTGATTTACCTTCAGTTGATGAACTATCTACTTGGATAGTGTACATGGGTAACAAAGGTACTTGGGCACAAGGTGAATTAAACAAATATGTTGAAAGTAACTGGGAGATGTTAATGGAACATCACCAATTAATAACTCAGGACGAGTTTGATGAGTTAGTTGCTAATAATATTAATCAAGATTTGTATAAACAGATGGTTGATTACTGGGGTGATGGGCTTGGAAAAGTAATGGTTTATAATCAAACTTACATTGTAATTCCAGGTTTATGGTTTGGTAAAATCTTTATTACCTTCCAGCCAAGTAGAGGTTGGGAAGAAGTTAATATAGTTGAAAGTTATCATGATTTAACTCTACCTCCACATCAACAGTACGTGACTTTCTATAAATGGTTAGATGAAGTAGCTAATTGTAATGTAGTTATTAATTTGGGAACTCATGGTACACTAGAGTGGTTACCTGGTAGAAATGTAGGAGTTCACGAAGGGGATTGGTCTTTTGAATTAAATTTAATTCCAACAATATATCCATATATTGTATCAAACCCTGGTGAAGCTATGGTGGCTAGAGATAGGATTGGAGCAATGATGATTACTCACATGACTCCAGCTATGGCAATTTCTGGTTTATATGGTAATTATACTACATTATTAAATTATATTGACCATTATAATGAGCAAATAAAAAATAATGTTTCAGCTACTGCAGATGAGTATAAAAAGTTAATTTTAGAATTAGCTCCAACATTAGGCTTTGAAAATCTTAGTGAAGGTCAGTCATTTGACTCTTGGCTTGAAGATTTACATAATTATTTAGATAAAATGCAAAATGATTTCAACACTTATGGTTTACATACTCTTGGTAAAGTATTAAGCGGTGAAGAACTTGTTGAGGAAGTTATAACTATTATGACCTCCAGAACTACAGTTTATGATTATATATTGCATATGCTTTATCCAAATCTAAATGATAAGAGCTATTATGATGATATTAGTGGTAATTCTCAATATTATGCTCAATCAGAAGTTGTAAAACAATGGTTAAGGAATTTCGTAACTGACCTTGTAAATGGTACATATACTTTCGATGAATTAGCTAGTGGCTATGGTGTTACAAATAAATCTTCTAAGTTATACCAATCATTAAACTACTCAACAACTGTTATTGACAATATTAGGAACAATAATGAATGGAATGCAATAATGACTGCATTGTCTGGTGGTTATGTAACTCCTGGATTATTTGCTGATCCTGCTTATTCAGATTCAATACCTACTGGACATATGGGTCGTACTTCTGATACTACTAAGATGCCTACAAAAGCAGCTTATGAATCAGCAGTTAAAGTTGTAGATGCATTACTTGTGAATTATTATGAACAACATGGTACTTGGCCGGAACTTACTGCATTAATATTATGGGGAACTGAAATATTAAGAACAGAAGGTATTGGTGTTGCTGAATTCTTATACTTCCTTGGTTGCAAGCCAACTTGGAATGAAGGAGACGGTGCTGTAACTGGTGTTGAATTAATTCCAATTAATGAATTAACTGTAACTTTAAGTAATGGATCTGTTGTAAAACGGCCTAGAGTTGATGTTTTTGCAAGTATGGTTACTAGTAACACTGATTGGATTAAATTAATGTTAACAGCTGTTGATTTAGCTTTATATTCAACTGATGATGATGTTTCAAATAATTTCTTGAAAAAACATTATGCTGAAAATCCAATGAAAGACAGATTATTTGGGCTTCCTGGGGCAGTTTTAGAAGGTACTGGTATGAGTAATACAATACCGAATACTGCAGATTGGAATCTTACAAGTCTTAATGAGGATTTAGCTAAGATTTATCTTAACCGTGTATCTTATTCCTGGACTCTTGATGAGAACGACAATATTGTAATTACCAAACAAACAGATAACTTTAAGTATTTACTTACTAAAACAGATTTAATTACTCAAAACTTTGATAGTTCATGGAGATTATTAGATTCTGATGATTATTATGATTGGTTTGGTGGTTTACTTAATGCTGCTAAAATTTTAGGTGGTAATCCTGATACTGCATTTGTAGATATAAGGAATAAAAATAATTATATTATTACAACTTACGAAGAAGAATTTGAATTAGAAATTCGTAGTAATTTGTTAAATCCTAAATTTGTTGATGCATTACTCAGTACTCAAGCAGGATGGATACAATGGAGTACTAAGTTCCAAAATGCTTTTGGTTCATTATATGTTAATAATGGTATGAAGCTTAATTCACAATTAGGTAATGATATGGCTGGTACTTTATTGAAATATTCTGGTAAGATTAATAGTTTAGCTGCTGCTACTTCTTTCCAGTCTTCAGCAGCATTTATGATGTACATGTATTTCCAAGGTAAATGGGAAACTTCCAATACTGAATTAGTGCAAGAGTTAGCAAATGAAATAATTAGGAATGCTATTAATTATGGTGTTGCTTGTTGTCACCACACATGTAAAAACTTGGACTTTAATATGCAGCTTATACAAGCTAGTTCATTATCCGCTTCAGAAAAAGCAAAATATGCAGATATATTAGCTCAAGCTACATTAACTAGTCCACTCTACACAGATGATAGTGGTCAGGATAATCCAACTAATCCAGAGGATCCAACTAACCCAACGGATTCTGATAATCCAAATGCTAATGATGATAATAATAATCAACAGTTAGTAAATGGAACTACTAATGACCAAAGTGCTAGTGATGGTTCAGCTGGTGGGGCTACTGCTGTTGGGACAGATACTTCTATTAATCCAGGTAATGCAAAATCTGCACAAGATCAATCTCAACAAGATGCATCTCAATCTCAAGATAGTTCATCTCAAGATTCATCTAAAGGTAAAACTGGTGGAGCTAGTGTTCATGAAATTTCTAAAAGTTCTGCATCTAAATCTGCAGCTGGTCAATCAAGTACTCCTGTTGTACTTATTGTTGCAGTAATTTGTTTAATCGCAATATTCGTTGTAGGATATGCTAGAAATAAACACAAAGACGATGAAGATGATTATTAAATCATTTTCATAATTTTCTCTTTTTTTAATTTTATAGTAATTTTTAAATATTTTCCCTTACCATATCTATAAATATAATGTATTTTTCGTAAAGTGAGCTTTATTAATAGGTGATGTACTTTACTTAAAATATGTTTTATACAAACTAATGATGTGATATAAAATGGTGAAAAATATTAAATTTTCTTTAATTTTGTTATTATTGGTTTTTGTATCTCTTGGGGCAGTTAGTGCCGCAGAAGATGTAAATGCTACTGCTGATAATAATATAATTTTAGATAGTACAATATCTGATGAGCCAGTTAGTTATAATTCTTACTCAAATAGTGATGTTATAACTGCAGCTGTGTCTCATAATGTAACTTCATCTAATTATGGTAATTATTTTGATAATAAAGGTAATCTTAAATCATCTGCAGTTAATTCTGGAGATACTATGAATTTAGATGGGTCTTTTAGTAATAAAAACTTTATTTTAAACAAACAATTAAATGTTGTTGGTACTTCTACCAATAATATGAAAGAATGTAGTGTTGTTTTAGTAAGTGGGGCTTCTGGAAGTGAAGTGTCTCATTTAAATATTGTAAATACTGGTACTGATAAACAAGGAGTATTTATTAAAGGCGCTACAAATTGTAATATTCATGATAATAAAATAACTTGTTCTGGAACTTCTTCTTTCCCAATAGCTTTAAATCCAGGTTCTAATTATAATACTATTTCACATAATGTTATATCCAGTTCTGGAGATACTGGAGTTCACGGCAAATCCCTTTGTTCTATTGTTTTAGGAGGAGCTAATTACAATACTATAAGCAGTAATTCCATTAATGTTGCTGATGCTAATGCAATTTATGGATCAGCATATGATAGTGGTAGTTTTGTAGGTGGTAGGTCATATAATAACATTATCTCCAATAATACAATTAAAACAACTGTTGTTCCAACTTCATGGAATTATGCTATTCAGATTATGGGAAGTAACACTACTATAGAATCTAATGTTATTATTGGAGCATATAGGGGTGTTTCAACTGATGGTTCAGCTATTGTTAGGAATAATAAAATAATTAATTCTACTGGTGTTGATTTTAACACTGGAGACCTTGTTGGTGGGGATTATGCTATTGTTGTAGCTGGAAACTCTACAATTTCTAATAATATAATTCAAAATGCATTATTAACTGGTGCGGGAATTTTTGCAGCTGATAATTCTATAATTTCTGATAATGTTGTTGATGTTAAAGGTAAAGGATATGGTATTGATGCTAATGGTAATAATCTTTTAGTTGACAACAATAACGTAACAACAAATGTTAGTGCAGCTATTTATCAAATGGGTCAATTTGACTTTTTAACAGTTACTAATAACAACATAGTTTCAAATACTGGTGTTGGTGTTTTACTTAAAAAACAATCCAGTACAAAATTCCCAGCAAACATTGTAATTACTGGTAATGATATTAAAACTGGTAATGAGCTTGCAATTGACGCTGCAGAAGCAAGTAAAGAATCTTACACTATTAAAAATAATAACTGTCATGGATCTCAAATTTTAACTCCTGAAGGTAAAATAGATCCATCAAAACCTGTATATGTCTTTAATGGTACTGTTTACACAGTTACTGAATCTAATTTTAACCAATTCTTTGATGAAAAAGGTAATTTAAACTCATCTATTGAAATGAGAGATATTTTAAACTTTGTCGGTACTTTTTCAAATAAAACTATGCTTATTACTGAAGGTATTAAAATAGTTGGAAATGATGCTAAATTCGTAAATTCCATGTTTAAAGTAACTACTTCTCATGTATGGATTGAAAACGCAACTATTATTAATCAAAATTCCTCTGTTGAAAATAGATGGGGAGTTTATATTGAAGGTACTAACCAAGTTAAATTATTAAACAATAATATTTCTGTTTATGATAAAAATGCTGCATATGCAGTTTATATTTTCCAATCAGGAAATGTGGAAGTAATAAACAATACTTTATACTCCTCAGGTAAATATTTAACTTATACGGTACTTGGATATGGTGCAGAAAACTGTGAAATTTCTGGAAATACTATTAATACTTTAGGAACTGATGAAATACATTCCTATGAATCTTCTCATTGTATTGATGGTAAAAACGATGTTAAAGAAATTTTCAGAACTTATGGTATTTTAATGATTTATTCATCTGAAAACAATGTAACAAACAATAATGTAGGTGTTAGATCTTTAGTAAATCAATCTAGGGCAACTATTAACGGTACTTTATCTACTAATTCTATGGTAGGTATTGATTTCTACTTTGATTCAAATAATAATGTAATTTCTAAAAATAACATTCTTGTTGAAGGTAAGGATAATTACTTATATGGTACTGGCGTAATTGGTACTCAAACAGGTTCTGGAGATGCAAAATACTCTAAAAACAACCAATTCGTAGGTAATGATATAAAAGTTATTGGAAATTACTTTGCAACAGGTATTATTGTAGGTTATCATTCTGATAGTACTATGATTAAAAACAATAAACTAAATGTTTCAGCTGATAATCTTGTTTATGGTTTAACTTTAGAAGCATCACAAGCTTCAACTATCTTAAACAACACTTTTAATTTAGGTGCTGAAGTTATTTATGGAATTGAAGGATTTTCATCTAGTAATAATAAAATATCTCAAAACACAATTGTTGGGGATGGAAAAGCTGTTTATGGAATAGCTGCTACTAGCTCAAAATACAATACTATTTCTGAAAATAATATTGTAGCTAATGGTAGTGGAGAAAAAATATCATTTAAAAACTATGATTCAATTAAAGAAGGAAATGCTGGTATTTTCTTAACTGGTAATTCTACTGTTAATTCAATAATTGACAACGAAATCACATCTAACACAGGATTTGCAGTAAATCTTAACACAACTGCTAAAAATAATACTATTTCTGACAATTACTTATCTTCAAAAGAAGGTAGTGGAAATGACGGAGTAAATAACAGTGAAGGCAATACTGTTGAAAATAATTACAAATATCTCTTTAGTGATATTGTATTTGATAATGTTACTGTATCTTACTTGGATGAAACTACTCTTAAAATAACTGCTAAACTTCCATTTACTGGTGGGCTTCCTGCTAAAGCTACTTTCTATGTTGGTGGTGTAGAAATTGGAGAAGCTACTTTCTCAACTAGTGGCGTAGCTACTTTAAAATACCAATTTAATGCATCTTATGTTCCTGGAACTTATAAAATCACAGCAACATTATCTAAATCTAATTATAAATCTGTTAATGCAACTGCTGATTTAATAGTAACTAAAGGAAAATTAGTTGTTAAAATGGATGAAGTAATTGGAAAAGCAGGTAACAAAGTGTACTTTACAGCTAGTGTTAAAAATGTTATTGGTGAAGCTGTAGAAGGAATTACAGTTGAATTCTATAGAACTGGAATATATGCTGGAAAAGCCGTAAGTGATGAAAACGGAATAGCTAAATTTATTTACACAATACCTGCTTCATTTACTAAATCATATCCATTATATGCTAATGCTAGTGGAAATAATTACTATTTAGATGGTTCTGCTAGCTCAAAATTAACTATTGGAGATATGATTTATACCGTAATTTCAGCTAAAGATGTTGTAATGTATTATAAAAACGGAACCCGTTTAGAAGGAACTCTTAAAGACTTAAACGGCAATGCAATTTCTGGAGCTAGTGTAAACATAACTATTAATGGTGCAACATACACTAAAACTACTGATAAAGATGGTAAATTCTCAATGGCTCTTAATTTAGTAGCTGGTGATTATGTAGCAAATATTAAATTTGATTCTAATGATAAACAATGGGGTAGTGATGCTAAAGTAAATGTTTTAATAAAATCAACTATTTCAAGCAGAGATGTTGTTAAAATGTTTAGAAACGACACTCAATACTATGCAGTCTTCTATGATGGCCAAGGTAATTTATTGAAAAATACTGAGGTCAAATTCAATATTAATGGTGTATGGTATACTAAAACAACTAACAGTGTAGGAACTGCTGAATTATTTATTAACTTATTGCCTGGTGAATATATAATTACAGCTGTTGGACCTAATGATGAGCAAAAAGGTAGTAATGTTACCGTTTTATCTTTACTTACTGAAAACCATGATGTTGTAAAATACTTTAAAAACGACACTCAATACAGTGTTAAAGTAATTAAACAGGATGGCAGTGTTGCAGGTGCTGGTGAAAAAGTAACATTTAATATTAATGGTGTTTTATATACACGTACAACAGATGCTAATGGTTATGCTACTTTAAAAATTAATTTAGCTCCTGGTGAATATACTATAACTGCAATGTATAATGATTGTCCTGTTTCAAATAAAATCACTGTTAAACCAGTTTTATTTGCTGATGATTTAGTCATGAAATTCCAGGATGGTAGTAAATTCAAAGCTACATTAATTGATGGTCAAGGTAAACCTTTTGCTAATCAGAATGTAACATTTAACATTAATGGTGTATTTTATAATAGACCAACTGATGGAAATGGTATTGCTTCTTTAAATATTAATTTAATGGCTGGTAAATACATTATTACCTCTGCTTACAATGGATCAGCTATTTCAAACACCATAACTATTACATCTTAAGGGAATTTAAATATTCTCTTACTTTTTTTATTTTTTGAGATGTTTTTTCATCTTTTAATGTAAAGATTTAAATATAATCTATGTCAGATATTTATAACATAGTCAATTTAAGCATATATTTATTCTATTTTGTTGGACTATAGTTTTATTTAATTAATCTAAAAGGAGGTGAAAAAATTAAAAAGCAAGGTATATTGGTTTTCTTAATGATTTGTTGTTTTATTTTGTCATTAAGTGCAGTTAGTGCGATTGATGATGAAAATAATTCTACTGTTATTTTAGAAGATAATAATGAAGCTATTGAGGATAATAATATTGTTTTAAGTCCAACTATTAGTAATAAAACTATTGAAATTACTCAAGATAATTATGATAATTATTTCTACAAGTTCACTGGTCAGATTAAAAATGAATCAGGAATTGTAAGTGGGGATATTTTAAAAATAGGTAATATATCTAATAGGGGATTTGTTATTGACCGTCAATTAACTTTAATGCCTTTAGATAATACTTCTAAAATTTCAAATGGTTTTATTCATTTAGTTAAAGGTAGTGATGGTTCTACAGTTTCAGGACTTACGATTAACAATACTAAAGGGTCATTAACTGTTGATGGAGTATATGTAGGTCAGTTACATGGTATTTGGATAACTAAATCTAGCAATAATACAATTGTCGATAATATAATTAGAATAGCTAAAACTACAGGTGTTTATGCAATGCCTATGGGTTGGTCTAGCTATAACAAGATTATTGGTAATGATATGAGTACTTATTATACTTGTGTAATGGTTATGGGTCAATGTCATTATAATTTGATTTCTAAAAATAGATTGGAAACTCTAGATTATACTGATAAGGTAGTTAGTAACTTAATTTACTTTAATCCATTTGGTCATGCAGATTATGATGGATCTGCTTTATGTTTAGGTAATACAATCACAGATAATTACTTAAAAGCATTTTGTAATGGTGAAATGTCTATTGTTTTACAATTGGTTTATGAAAATCATATTAACACTACAATAACTAATAATACTATTATACGTGGTAGTTATGGTATTAATGCATATTCTGATAATTTAGCTATATTTAATAATACTATTATAGAAAGTACCACTTCTATTGCAATGACTGGTAAAAATACAACTGCAATGTATAATAATATATCTGGATCTAGTCAGAATATTGGTATTTTAGCTAATGGTGCAGAAGATACAACTTGTATTGTTGGACATAATAGCATCACCTATGATGATTTGTATTCAGCTATGAGTGTAGCTAATTATACTGAAGTTTTTAATAATACTATTAATATTAAAAACTATGGTGTAGGTATTAGTATTGAAGATAACTGTTCTTATGTTCATGATAATAAAATTAAAGTTAATCATGATGGGGCTATTACATTTAAAGGAAATAACAATACTATTTTGAATAATATTGTTGATACTCGTGCTGTAGGTGTGTCTATAACTTCTACATCAAATGTTAATAGATATTATTATAACCGTATTTTAAACAATGTTATTCGCAGTGAAAGCTATGGTATTTCTATTAAAGGTTTAGTTTATAAAACTACTGTATCTGGCAATGTAATTGAAACTAATGCAACTGTTGGTGTTTATAAAGAAATTACTGATGAACTTTCAAATAATGAGTCTGATAACATGGTTAATGGTGTTATCTATGATTCAACAGCTTTAGTTGTTAATGATGATAATTTCTATAAGTATTTCGATGAAAGAGGTTATTTAAACTATACATTTGATGCAAATAAAACTAAAATAATATTCTTTACATTTTTATCCAATAAAAATGTCTTCATAACAGAAAAAATCAGTATTATTAGCAATAAACAAAGCAATCTTTTATTTAATGTTACTATTTCATTAAGTGGAGATGCTAGCGGATCTTTAATTCGTGATTTTAATTTCTATAATATGAATAAAGAAGCTATTATTTTAAATGGTGTAGATGATGTTAGTTTATCTAATAACAACATAACACTGATATTAAAGAATAAAAGTTCAGCTAATTGTGCAATTTCTGTTGTTGATGTTTGTAAAGATATAGCTATGAAAAATAATAATATTTATGTTAATTCAAAAGCTGATTATGCATATGCTATTAGTGCTCCAGCTTATAATCCTGTAAGATTAAATTATAATAAAGCAATGTCTTCTGGATTTACAATTTCTGAAAATACGATTGTTATGATTGGTACTGGAGTATCTGAAGCTATTTATGCTGATGTTTTAATTGAAAGTGAAATTACAGCTAATAATATTAATATTATTTCTGATGGTGTTGCTTATGGTATTGCAAGCTGTAATGTTATTGGTGCTCCTCATGATTTGAATATTTCTAATAATAATATTGTTATTCATTCTAAAAATATGGCATACCTTATTGAATTACATAAAAATTATAATGTCACTCTTGTAGATAATTATCTTTATGGTAATTCTAGTGGTATTTATGGTATTGGTACCTACATGTCAGACAACATTTCCATTATAAATAACACTTTCAATATCTTTGGTGGTAATTTATCTAAAATTACAGAAATTCATGATGCATTAGGTATTGGACAAGGAGCTATTGGTTTAATTAAATTTACAAATAATACGAATATTACTGGTAATTTAATTTATGCTAATGTAACAACTCCAATATTTGTAGCTAATAGTACTTCTATTGTTGAATTTGGTGTTACTTACTATGTTATTGATGATAATAACTATGGAATATACTTTAATTCTAAAATTATACAAAATAACGATGTATTGTTATTAAATAATTTAACTAAGCATCAAAGTTTAACAATTGATATTCCTGTTAATATCACATATTACAAAGAAAATGTAAGTTCTATTGTAAATATAATTCTTAATAGTGGTGCGTCATCAGTTAATATTACTAATTTGGCTTTAATTAACTCTACAATAACTCTAAACAATGTTTCTAAAGTTTATGTAAAAAATAATAACTTAACAAACTCCAGCATAGCTATTGTTGGTGGCGGGGATAATTATGTAGCTAATAATAATTTATCTGGTGATATGTTAATTAAATTAGTTGATACTTCTTTAAATCATGTAATTTCTAATAATATGATTTTTAATAATCTTGATGAGGTTATTATTATTAAAAATTCTAAAGATAATGAAATTGCTTATAATAATATCTCTGGAATAGCTAAAAGAATTGTCAATTCATTTGATTCAAGTTACACAAACTTTAATCATAATAACTTAACTATTGGTGGATCTTGTGTATTTGGATATTATGCTTATAGTTCTAAATATGATTCAATAAAATACAATACTGTAGTTATTAATGGAACTGGAAGTGTTACTAATCAGTCAGCTATTTTCTTCACTGGTAAATCAATGAGTAATGATATAATGCATAATGATATATTATCTTATTCTATAAATGGTGATGATTATGCAGTTACTGTTATAGCTAGTGAGAATTTATTTAATAAAGTTGTAAATAATTATCTTATTAGTGGTAATGGTTCTAGACGTGCAAATGAGGCAGTTTATGCATTGTATGATTTAGTTAAAGATAATACTCCATATGCCATTTATGTTGGGGCAGTTGGTAGTGATATTACTGGTGATGGTAGTAAAGAGCATCCTTATGCTTCTCTAGCTTTCGCACTAGAAAAAACTTTAAATCATTGTGTAATTTACTTACTTGATGGAACATTTAAATGTTCTGAGTTGGTAATTGATAAAAATATCACTATGATAGCTATTAATCCAGGTAAAGTATTTATTGACGCAAATAACAGTCAGTTATTTACTATTTTAGCTAATGGTACTTTAACAGTAAGTGGTTTGATAATAGCTAATGGACATAATGTTGATGGAGGTTCATTATTTATTAATAATGGTACTTTATATATTAATAATTCATTAATCTGCAACTCTTCTGCTTACTTTGATAATAGTAATCCTGTATTTGTAACTAAAACTGTAAATGACCGTGGTAAAGAGTATTGGTATACTGTTGACTGTAAAGATACTGGATTAGGCGGAGCTATCTTAAATTACGGTAATTTATTTATTAATTCAACTGAATTATCTGGTAATTATGGCCATAAAGGTGGAGCTATAGCTGACTTTGGTAAAACTACCATTGATTCATCTGTGATTCGTGATAATCAGGGTGTTCATGGTGGAGCTATTTACACAGATTCATCTAAGTCATTTAGTATTAATAACACTGTATTTTATAAAAATACGGCAATTACTGTTTTAGACCATTGTGCTCTTGAGAAATATTCTACAGGATGGTCTATTGATGTGGGCACTTATTATGTTCATGTTTCTGTATGTGATGTTCCTTTAGGTAGTGGTGGTGCAATATTTGATAAAAATACTGTTTTAGATATTTCTAATTCAATATTTGACCACAACAATGCTTATAAAGGTGGAGCTATTGGAACTATTTCAGATTATGGGGAATCTTCCACATATAAACCAAAAGCTTCATTAAACTTAAATAATTGTTCTTTTACAAATAATGTAGCTAATTCCACTATTGCAAATAATGATTCATCACTGGATTCATATAACTATAAAAACTATGGTGAAGGCGGAGCTATTTACGGAACTTTTGATAATTTTAATCTTAAGAATTCTGTTTTGTCCGTTAATATGGCAACAAATCTTGGTGGAGCATTATCCGTTCAGGCAAATGATGGGCGTATTGATGGATGTATAATCACCAATAATCACGCAGGATATAAAGGCGGAGCATTAGACTTATCTAATAACTTCCTAATTACTAATACTGTCATAAGTAATAATTCTGCAAGTTATGGTGGGGCTATTAGTTATACCTCATATGTTTATTATGGCCATACTCAGAAAAATTTGAATATATTTAACTCAACTATATCAAATAATTTAGGTTTAGAATCAGGGGGGGCATTTTATTTAGGTTCTGCTAATGTAGTTATACATAATTCTAATCTTGTAAATAATAAAGCTCCAAAAGATGATACTTTTGGTGTATTTAGTAGTTCTGGGCTTAATGTTGATGCAAGATATAATTACTGGGAAACCAATGGTAAAAAAGGAGTTCCTGATGATTCTCCATTTAATTTAGGGGATAAAATCCAATTTAAACCTCTTGTTAAGTCATTGATTCATTGGGAGCCTGTTGTTGTACCAGATAATCCTGGTGATGGAACAAATCCATCTGACGGGGATAATAATCCTGCCCAAAGTTCTCCAACTGTTGTTAAAACAAATCCAAGTTGGCATACCGGACCACAAATTGGTACTGCTAATGGTGGTACTGGAGCTTCAGGCACTGTTGGTGGCGTTCCAGGTCCTGGAGGTAATTTAGGTCCTGGCGGCGGTGGTCAATATGGTCCTGCTGGCGGAACTGGTGGTGATGGAACATCTGCTGGTGGAACTTCCCAAGGTAATGGAACTTCCCAAGGTGGAAATTCAATTTCAAATCAAGGAATTAACGGCAGTTCTAATGCTGATAGTTTAAGTCAAGTTGACGGATCTAGTGCTAATGAAAACTTACTTACTGTAGGTTTAACTGCAAATGCAGCTTCTCAAGCTAGTGCAGGTGGTTCTAGTTCATCTTCTGCTGGAGAATCAAGTTCAAGTAGTGCTGGTGAAGATGTTAAAGCATATGAACTCACTAATAATGTAACTAAACAGTTAGATGATCCAAACACAATATTTACATTTATTGGTTTAATCATTGTCCTTATAATCTGCTTGTTTATAGGTTATAAACGTAGAAAAAATAGGGAAAATGAATTTTAAACCTTCTTTTTCTTTTTTTCAGATATTTTAGAAAGTTTTTTATACTTCTTTTTATTAAAAATAATAACATTATGGTTGATTTTTAACCAAGTATAATTTAATTAAGAGGTGTTAATTATTTCAGTTAAAAAGAGTGCATTTATAATCATGTTATCTTTGGTTATATTCTCTTCAATAAGTCTAGCTAGTGCTAATGATGATTTTAATGATACAGTTGGCATAGCTAATGTTAATGAGGAGTCAATAGCTGAAAATAATCTTGATGAAAACAATAATGTTTATGTAAATCCTTTGGCAAATGCATCTGTAGGCGATGGTAGTCAGGATAATCCTTATTCTTCAATAGGGAAAGCAGTTAACATGGCTAGTGATAATTCTACTATTATTCTTATGGATGGTGTTTATAACAAACAGGATGATTTAAACATTCAAATAAATAAAAATTTAGTGATTAAATCATTAACTGGTAATGTAACAGTTGATGCTAAAGACCAAACTTCATTTTTCAGTATTGTTAATTCTAAATCTTTAAGTTTAGAAAATATTAACTTTGTTAATGGTAAAACTACTTCAATGTCTTCTTATTATGGAGCTATTTATAATAAAGGTTTTTTAACATTAAATAATGTTGAATTTAAGAGTATGAATACTTTTATGAGTGCTGTTTTAAATGAAGGAGATTTAAAAGTCTATAATTCAAGATTTTCTAGTTGTGTGGGGTCTAATTATGCAGATGCTATTTCTAATTTTGGACAATGTCTTGTTGTTAATTCAAGAGTAGCTCAAAGTTCTTCATCTAAAGTAGCTATTTACAATTATCATAATCTTTTTGTAAATAATTCAAAAATAGATAGTATTTCTTCAACTTTAAGTGAGTATTTGGATGTTTTTAATGGGATTAATGTAAGTATCACAAATTCAAATCTTGGAAGTGTAACCTGTGAAAATGGAAATATTACACTTAAAAACTCTAATTTAAATGGGGGGCTTGGATTAGGTAATGCTGTTGCTAATATTGAAGGAGTATACTCCAGACTTACAAGTGCTTCTTTTAATTCATTCCATGACTCTAATATAACTATTATATCCTCATTTTTTGATTCAATCATGTTTGTAAATACATGTAATCTTAACATGACTTATAGTGTTATGTTAGGTAAAATTAGCGGAAATGGTATATGGTCAACTAATGTTTCAGCTAATTACAATTGGTGGGGGATGAATAAAGGTCCAGCTATTGAATATGCTAATGTTGATGCTAAATATTGGATTGTAATGAATTTTGAATGTGGGGAATCTCCAATTCAAGTAGGAACAGATGCGGAATTCAAAGTATCTTTAAATAGGTATACTGATGGTGAATCTGTGAAATATTTAAATGATCCGTCAT
Source organism: Bacteroidaceae bacterium (assembly GCA_963606955.1). Classification (GTDB taxonomy): domain Archaea; phylum Methanobacteriota; class Methanobacteria; order Methanobacteriales; family Methanobacteriaceae; genus Methanocatella. The sequence goes on along the minus strand of CAVDAS010000006.1, from coordinate 17,250 downwards.
TACTTCCTCAAATGAATGTTAAATTTGAGTCTCAAAATGGTCAGTTCGATTATAGTAGTGGAACTTTAGTTAATGGAACATTTTCTAATTACTTAAGAAACAATAATGAGAGTTCAGTTGTTTATGCAGTTATTAATTCTCAAAGATTAAGACTTGTTGTAGGGTCTGGTTTAACTAATTATGAATGGTATGTCTCACCAACAGGTAATAACGGATTTGGTGATGGAAGCCGTGATAATCCATATAAAACTCTAGAGTTTACAATAAATAAAGCATTAAATGGAAATACTATTTATTTACTAAATGGTACTTACTCAAATAATTGGAATTCAAATTTAAAAATTGTTAAAAATTTAACTATTATAGGTATAGGTAATGTTATTTTAAGCAGAGAAAATGACCGTAATATCTTTATAGTTGAAGAATGGGGTAGTTTAACTCTTAAAAATTTAAATTTTACTGTTAATTTAAAACAATATTCTGATGAATTAATAGTTGTTAAAGGCGGAAATTTAACAGTTTCAAATTCTAATTTCTATGATATTCGATCAGTTGGAGTTATTTCTACAACTGCCAGTGCTCAAAATAAAGGTAATGTATATGTGGAGAATGTTACTTTTAAAAACATTGTAGGACCTTTAATTAAAGGTGGAGCTAAAATTATCCTTGAGAATATATCTGCTGAAAAAACCAGTAATTTATACACTTCAATGGGTAGTGAGGCCTATAATGTTTGTTTCCCAGTTTGGAATTATATTTCCATTTCTAATTCAGTATTTAGAAGTAATACTGTTGGAATTGTCAATTTAAATCCAACTACTTATTATTCATCTTCTCTTTCAAGTAAAAATGTAGTTGGAGGGTTATCCAGTGATAATATTTTTGCTTATATCACTAATTGCTCTTTTATTGAGAATGATTTCATACCTAGTAATTATTATGCAAGTAATCGTGTAGGATTAGCTCTGTCAACCAGTGTTTGTGGACAATGTCTCGGTGAAGTTAATAACTGTTCTTTTATTAAAAATAAAGGTACATTAATTCAGGGAACTCTTGTAAATAACAGCTTATTTGATTCAAATACAGTTTGTCGTGTAAGTTCTACTTTAATTAACAACTCTTATTTCTATAAAAATGATAATTCAGTTAGTGAGGGTAGTTATTCCACTTATTCAAATAGGGGTGTTGTAATTGCTGATGAAATTTATTACTCTGTATTTATTGGAAATAAAGCACTTTATGGTGGTGCTGTTGCAAATACTAAAACAATTCACTACAGTGTATTTTTAAACAACTCTGCTACTTATGGTGGTAGTGATATCTTTGTTTATGAAGGTGAGGTTGATTATTCAAGTAATTGGTGGGGATCTAATCAAAAACCAGATAGTAACAGGATATTTGTCCATATTGGAAATTTAACACTTGATAATTGGGTAATAATGTCCTTAGATGCAATTACAAACACTCATATTGTTGTTGCTTTAAATAAATTAATGGATAATAATGGAAATATATCTGATTTGAATAATTCACTTCCGTCTAGGGATGTTTATTTCTCATCAGATTATGGAATAATATCTCCGCTTAACACTACTCTTAAAGATAATAAAGCTGATGCTTATATCATTCAAAATGAAACCTCTAAAGACTTTAATGTTTATGCAAAAATTGATAATCAACTTTTAGACTTAACACTTAGAAATAATAACACTCAGCTAGTAATGGGCGATGTAGTATTTTATGGAAACAATAATAATTATGAAATCACTTTAATTAATGTAAATGGGCACAGAATATTTAACCAAACTTTAACAGCAGTTATTACAAATTCAAAAGGTGAAAAAGAGTACTTTACTTTAGTTACTGATGAAAAAGGTTATGCTAAGTTTGAAGTAACGTATCCTGTTGGTGTGTATGATATATCTGTTTATTATGATGGTAATGGTTATTTTGAAGGATGTAACAACTCTGCACAAATTACTGTTGAACCGTCTGTTACTTATTTAATTAGCTATAATTACACATTCTACGGTAAAAACGTTAAGTTTTATGCTGTTTTAACTAATGGACAAAAAGGAATTGTTAATCAAAGTGTAAGATTCACAATTGTTGATTCTAAAGGAGCATCAAGAGTAGCTACAGTTACTACTGATTCAACAGGTCGTGCAGATGCAATATTAAACTTAGATGTTGGAAAATACACTATTAAATGTGAATATTTAGGTGATGACTGGTATTTACCAAGTTCTTCTGTATCTTATGTTGAAATTCTTCCTGTTAATTCAACAATTGAAGTGCCGGATGTTGTTTTCTATGGTATTGGAAATGAGTATAATATTACTTTAAGGGATGCACATGGCACATTAATTCGTGGTGAGTATATTAAAGTAGTTATAACTCAGGGAAGCTTATCTGATACTTTTACTTTGCAAACTGATGATGATGGAGTAGCTAGACTAACAATTAATTATCTTCCAGGTACTTATCAGATAACTGCCAGCTATGCCGGTGATGATGTTTACGGCTCTGCAAAAGGTACTGGGACAATTGTAGTGAATAAGGTTCTAACAATTATTTCTGGATTTTATTATAGTAAAATACCATTAAATGGTGTTTATACTGTTGTTTTATCTGATATGTTTGGTCATAGAGTAACTAATGCAACTATAAAGTTAAATCTTTACAAAGGAGTTTTATTACAAACTTATACTGGTGTAACTGACGGTAATGGAGAAGTAACCTTCAGAATTAATCAGGCGGAAGGAACTTATTTAGCTACCTTTGACTTTGACGGAGATGTATGGTATATTGATTCTACAGGTGGGGCAACTATTGTAGTTGACAGTAAAACTGCTGTTGGTCAAGTTTATATCAATGCAAGTGATTTTATCCAGTATTATGGTGAAAATGGGTATTTTGTAATTTCATTTAATGATACAAATGCATATAGCTTGTATGGTAAAAATATTGTTGTTACTCTTTCTTCCGGAGATTGGCAACAAACTTATAATTTAATTACTGATCTTTACGGATATGCTCGCCTGCAGGTTACATTAAACCCTGGAATTTATAATGTTACTTATCAATACACTAATCCGTATTATGGCCTGTTTGCTAAGAATTCAAGTACTATTTCAGTTTATCGTATGCCAACTACAATATTGGCATCTGATGTAATTATGAATGTTGGTGAAGCTAAGTATTATGAGATAAAACTACTTGATGAAAGAAATGTAGCTATTAAAAATATGCAAATAATGGTCGATATAAATGGAACAAAATACAACACTACTACAAATAATGATGGTATAGCTCGTTTACTTCTAAGTCTTAATGTTGGCAAGTATTTAATTAGCTATTGTATAGATAATCCTAATTATATTCCATCCTCTGGTTCATCTTACATTTTAGTAGTTGATTCTAATAAAACTTCTACTAACATTGGGTCTGAGGATGTTAATGGTTATGATAATGAGTCTGTGAATTTCACTGCTGTTTTAAGTGATGTTTTAGGCAGTCCAATCGAATATGCAACTATTTTAGCTAATATTTCAACGGTTGGTGGTGAGTTCATAGGCTCTTACAGGGCAACTACCTCAAAAGATGGTAAAGTTGTATTTAGCTTTGATTTAGACTATGGGAAATATATAATTTCCACATATTACTTGGGAAGTAATTCATACCTTGGAAGTTATGCTGTTAATTATATAAATGTTGATTCAGTAGGTAATAGTACAAAAACAGTTTTAATAGCTGGAGATTCATCTTTAAGTAGTACTGATAAGTATTATGTTGTTTTAATTGATGAAAACAGAACAGCTATTGAAGGTAAGGAAGTTCGCTTTGATGTTAATAATCAAAGTTACTATAGCATTACTGATTCAAGTGGTAGAGCATATCTGGATTGTATTTTGTCTTCTGGATTCCAGGAAGTTAAGGCAACCTTTGCAGGGGATGATAATTATAGAAAATCCTCTGTTAAAGCTACATTGGTTATTTCAGGTAATTCAACTTATCTTTTTGCCTTAAATTGTACTAAAAATTATCGTAATGGAACACAATTTTATATGCAATTATTAGATTCTTATTCAAATCCATTGGTAAATCGTACAATATCTATTACTATTAATGGTGGTGTTTATAATCGTACTACTGATGCAAATGGTTGGGCAACTATGAATATTAATCTCAGGCCTGGTGAATATGAAGTTTTATGCGCATATTATGGTCCAAAAGAGTCAGATAATGCATTCACAAAAGCTATGGTAAAAGTTTTACCGACAATATTTGGGGATAATTTGGTTAAATATTATCACAATGACTCTCAATTCTATGTTAAAGTAATTGACGGTGCAGGTAATCCAATAGCTAATACTAATGTGTCAATGAACATTAATGGTGTGTTTTATGTTCGCAAAACTAATGATGATGGTATAGCTAAATTAGCTATTAATTTATTGGATGGTGAATATGTTTTAACAGTTCACAATCCTTATGATGGTTTATTAATGTCATTTAATGTTACAGTTATGCCAACAATAGAAGCTGATGATTTAGTTAAATATTATCACAATGATTCTCAAGTTTATGCTAAATTTGTAGATGGTCATGGTAATCCGTTACTGAACACTAAAGTTAAATTTAACATTAATGGTGTTTTATACACTCGTGAAACAAATGGTGAAGGTATAGCTAAATTATCTATTAACTTAGCTCCTGGTGAATATGTTTTAACAGCTATTCATCCAGATGGGCTTCAAATAGGTAAAAAAATAACTGTCATGCCAACTTTAGAAGGTAGTGATTTAACTATGAACTATAAAGACGGAAGTCAGTTTAAAGCCCGTTTAGTTGATGGTACAGGAAGAGCATTAGCTAATAAAAATGTGACTTTTAACATAAATGGTGTCTTTTATAACAAAATTACGGACATTAATGGGGTAGCTAGTTTAACTATTAATTTAATGGCCGGTAAATACATTATTACCTCTATGTATGATGGTTATGCTACTTCTAACACTGTTTTGGTGAATAATTTATAATTGTTATTCACTTCTTTTTTTATTTTTTAAACTTATTTTGATAAATTTTAAATACTTCTTCAATATAATATTATATGATGTTTGATAATATATCAAGCATGTTTTAATGATATTATTTTGGTGAAATTTTAATGAAGTTGAATAAATTAATGTTAGTTAGTATGTTATTACTAGCTATTTTGACCCTTGGTGCTGTAAGTGCTGAGGAAAATTCAGCTGTTGATAATTTGGCAGTTGATAGCACTTCATCTTCTGTTTCAGGTGATGGAGTAAGTTATGATAAAACGATTTATGTGAATACTACTGGTGATGATTCAAACACTGGTAGTCAAAGTAGTCCTTATGCTACATTAAATAAAGGTATTTCAAGTGTAAATGCTTCTGATAATGCTGTTATTTATTTAAGCCAAGGAACATTCACAGGGGAAAATAATACTGATTTAAGTATTAGTTTATCTCATGCAAAATATGGTGGATCTTTAACTATTATTGGTCAAGGTCAAGATAAAACTTTCATTGATTGTGAAAGTACAGGTTCATTTCTTAAATCAGTTAGTGGGGATACTGCTTTAACTTTGATTAATATGTCTTTTATTAATGGTAAAGCTGGTTCCGGAAGTATGATTACTTGCGGAGGTAATTTAACTGTTAATAATTGTTTATTTGAAAATAATGTTGCAACTGGATCTCAGGGAACACTTGTTTCTAAAGGTATGGATTTAAAAGTAATTAATTCAGTATTTAGAAACAATACAGCTCAAAATCAAGGTCCAGATATATGTTTTAATAATAAAGAAGGTAATGTTGAAATAATTAATTCTAGTTTTTACAATGCTACCAATAAAGGATCTACCTGTGGTGCATCTGTATATATTTACAATGCTAAAACTGCAAAAGTAATTGGAAATACTTTTAAAGACATTACTGGTAATTATAATGATGCATCCCTTCAAATTAGTGGTGACGGTTATGCTCAGGTAATTAATAATACATTTATTAACTGTGTTAACACTAAAACCTATTCTAGTTCATGGGATCAATGCGGAGTAGTTTTCTTTCAAAGTGCTACTATTTTTGCAAAAGGAAATAAATTTATAAATTCCTCTTCTAGTAGGGGATTAATTTTCAATAATGCATTAATGAATGCTATAGTCACATATGAAGATGCAATAGCTAATGCAACTACTTTTACCTTAAAAGCTAATGTAGTTGATGATATGGGAAATTCAATAGCTTCAAGTAGAACTCTTGAATTTGATATTAATGGTAAAAATGTAGGAACAGCTGCTGTAAATAATGGTGTTGTATCCCTTAGTGTATCTAAATTACTTGATAATGATAAATACGAAATTAGTGGAGCTTATAATGGTGGAGCTAATGCTACATTTAATGATGCTACATTAACTGTAAATATTAACAGAAATCCAGTTGAATATTGGGTATCTACAAAGGGTAATGATACAACTGGTGACGGAAGTAAAAATAATCCATTTAACACTATTAATTATGCAATAACTACTGGTTTAGAAAACTCTATAGATATTACACTCCATATTATGGACGGTACATATGTAGGTACTGGTAATACTAATTTAAAATACGATAAAATATTTGCTTTAAACATAATTGCTGATAATTATTCTAAAGCTATTATTGATGGTCAAAATACTGATTATTTCTTCTCTTTTAATAAAGAAATGATTGTAACTATGTCTAACTTAACATTTACTAATGGTAAAGCTACTTCTATTAGTTATAATAATGGTGTGATTTTTGGGGCTTTAATGACTATAAATAATTGTATTATTAAAAATTCTACTTCTGGTAGTTATTTAGTCTATGATGTTGATACTCAGAATTCAAACATTATTTTTAATAACTTAACTTACATTAATAACCAAGGAAATATGTGGTTAGGTTATGCAACAATAAATAATTCTTATTTTGCAGATAATACTGGTAAAGGTATAGGTGGAGTTATAAGAGGAACTTATTTTTTAACAGTTTCAAACTCTAAATTTATTAATAATACTAATCCAGGCTCTAATAATGCTGAAGGTGGAGCTATTTACGCTAATAATATTTTAAGTATAAATAACACTTATGATTCTAATTATGCTTCAACATTAGGTGGTGCTGTTTACGTTAGTGCTTCTAGTGGTAGTGCATCTTTCATTAATGATACTTTTATAAATAATGGTGCAGGTACTGATGGTGGAGCAGCATATGTGTATATTTACAGTTCTAAAGAAATTCCTGTTTGTACATTTGAAAATGTTAAATTTATAAATAACACTGCAAAAAATAATGGTGGAGCTTTATCTATTTCAGGTGCTTCATTTATCAATACTACTTTTGAAAATAACACTGCAGCTACTGGTGGTGCTATTAATGTATTTTCAATAAAAGGAGCAACAAATAATATTCCAGATTTAGTTATTTCTGATGATTCTTCATTTAAAAACAATAATGCTACCAATGGTGTGGATATTTACATAACAACTCCGGATACCAATTATCGTGTTGCAAATATGACTGGACTTACAATCACTTTCAATGATTTAAATGTCACTGCTTTAGCAGATAAATTAACTGCAAGTGTAACACACCCAACTGGTGCAATTATCAGTGGAAATACTGTTACATTTTACATTGATGGATATTATGCAGGAATTGCTGATGTAGTTAATGGTATAGCTTCTTATGCTTATGTTGGATTTGAAGATGGTAAATATAACTTATCTGGAACTTACAATGCAGACGGTAAAAATTATATTTATAAAAATGGAACTATAAATGTTAAAATTAGCAAAATTTTAGATAATATAACTGTTTATGTATCTGATATTAGTGGTAATGATACTACTGCTGATGGCTCTTTAGCAAAACCATTTAAAACTATTAGAAATGCTTTAGAATATGCACAATCTAAATCAAGAAATGTTGTTGTTCGTGTATTGGAAGGTAATTATACTGGTGAGCTTAATTCTAATTTAGATATTCAAGTAAATACTAACATTGCTATCGTTGGTGATGGTGAGAATAAAACAATTATAAATGATCCTAGTGCTAAATACTTTATAACTGCTTTACAAGGTAAAGGTAGTCTTAAAATAGCTAATATGACTATTGATAGGGTTGGAGACTATTTAAACTCAGCATTATATGTTGAAAAAGATACTAAAGTATTAATTGATTCTGTTGCATTTATTAATGGAAAAGGTAATTATGGTGGTGCAATTAACACTAAAGGTATTGTAACTATTAAAAATTCATATTTCTTCAATAATGGTTATGCAAAAGGATCTCAAAATGCATTTGTTGGAGGAGCAATATACAATGATGGTTATTTAAACATTGATAACACTACTTTTTTAGCAAATCACGCAACGAGAGTTTCTACTATTGCAAATCAAGGTAACTTATACATGAATAATTCCCAAATTATTGATGCTATTTCTGCATATGGAATGAATATGGATTATATGACTATAGGTTCTTATAATGTAGGTCAAGTTGGAAATATAACTCTTGAAAACACTAAACTTTCATTAACTGGAAGGGCTCCTTTAGATATTATTAGTTCTACCGATATTTACAATGGTGCTAGATCTGTAACCTGTCTTGGTTTAGGAAGTTCTGAAAATATGATTTTAAATAATGTGACTGTTGACGGAAACGGCTCAACTACTAATGGGGCATATGTTTTCGGTGGATTTAACAGCTGGGTTAGTGTTGGTGGTGGTAGAACTCACACTCCTAAAAATATAGAAGTATATAATTCTACATTTTCCAATTTAAAATCCGTAAATGTATTTTATACCAAAGTTAACTCTACAAGAATCTTTGATGGATGTATTTTTGATAATGTTGATTATTTAGTTGATGCTCTTAACTCAAATGAATATGATACATTAATAATTAAAAATTCAGTCATATTTGGTGATGTAAAAGTTGGTAAAGTTGCAGATCAAAATAATGTAACTATCAATTTAGATAATAACTGGTGGGGAAGTAATAATGCAACTTATTATAATGCAGTTATTAAGCTTTCTGGTGGAATGAGTAGTACAATAACTGAAGTAAGTAAAGAAATTACAACTCCTGAAAATTACTTAGTTTTAACGTTAGATGTAACTAATAAAACCGGTTTATTACAAAACCTTACTTTAGCTTTCAAAGCATTTAATGGAACTAATTTAACCGATTATAATGGTAATTTACCAGTACGTGAATTTAATATGACTATGGTTAATACAACTGTAAGCTCTATTAACGATACATTAACTAATAATTTTGTTAATAATTTCGAAGCAAAAGAAGGTAATTATACCATTTCTGCAACTGTTGATGGTCAGACTGTAACTTATAATGGCAGTGCAGCTATAGGTACTGGAATTATTGAAGCTAAAGACATAATTCTTAACTATGGTGATGCTATAATAGCTAATGTTACTTTAGTTGATACTAAAGGTAATTTATTAGCTAATGTTAATATGACATTAAAAGTTAATGGTAAAACTTATTTCGCAGTAACTGACGAAAATGGTGTAGCTAGCTTTGTAGTTGATCAATTAAACACTGGTAAATACAATTTAACTTACTCAGTTGCTGATTCTAAAGTTATTTTTGATGTAACTAACTCTTCAACTTTAACTATTAATAAAGTTAAAGACAGCTTAAAAGTAGATATTGATGCTACTGTGGCTGGTGAAGATGTTGTAATTACTGTTACTGGACCTAAAGACCTTAAAGAAAATGTTACTGTAGTTGTTGATAAAAAACCATACAATGTGAAACTTATTAATGGATCTAATTCCATAACTATTAAAAACTTAACTTCTGGAGACTATGACGTAGTTGTAACTTATCCTGGTGATAATAACTACGAAAAACAAGTAATCAACACAAATTTCACCGTAGATATTAATAAGAAAGTTAATTTAGATGTTTCAGATATTGTAATGTTCTATCATGACGGAACCCGTTTAGTAGCTATTTTAACAGATTATTTAGGTAATCCAATAGCTAATGCAAAAGTATACTTCACTATTAATGGTCAAACTTATAATAGAACTACTGATGCTAAAGGTAGTGCTTCAATAGCTCTTAATTTAGTATCTAAAGTATACAAAGCTAATGTTTTATTTAATGGCTCTGATGTGTATGATAAAGTAAGTAAAGATATTACTGTAACTATTAATCCAACTATTATAGCTAATGACATTGTTAAAATGTATCAAAATGAAACTCACTTCTATGCTACTTTCTTAGGTAAAGATGGTAAAGTATTAGCTAATACTGATGTGACTTTCAATATTAATGGTGTGTTATACACTAAACAAACTAATGCTAGTGGTGTAGCTAAATTATCCATTAACTTAAGACCTGGAAACTACACATTAACCGCTATTAATCCATTTAACAATGAACAAAAAGGATTTAATGTTTTAGTAAAATCTTTAATTGAAGCTAGTGATTTAACTAAATACTACTTAAATGCTTCTAAATTCGAAGCAACAGTATATAACAAAAACGGTTCATTAGCTATTAATAAAGAAGTAACCTTTAACATAAATGGTGTATTATACAAACGTACAACTAATACTAATGGCGTAGTAAGCTTAGCTATTAACTTAAGGCCTGAAAATTATACTATTACAACAATGTACGACGGATTATCTGTAGGTAACAATGTTAATGTTTTACCAACTCTCATAACCAGTGATCTCTCCATGAAGTTCCAAGACGGCAGTAAATTCACTGCACAAACTTTAGATGGTCAAGGTAAACCTTTAGCTAATCAGAATATAACATTTAATGTAAACGGTGTATTATATAACAAAGTCTCAAATGAAGATGGTGTAGCTAGTTTAAATATTAACTTAAACAGAGGTAGTTATATCATTACATCAATGTGGGATAAGTACCAAGTCGGAAACAAAATTACAATCGTTTAGAGAGAATTTAAATATTCTCTTACTTTTTTTATTTTTTTCATACACATATATAATAAAGAAATTTACTAATTTTCAATAGCTATTCTGTTTAATTAAAATTAGCTAGTATTATTTTAAAAAAAGTTTCAATATATGTAAAATAATTAGGTTTATCTGTAATAATTTCACATGAAAAAAGAGAGGAATAATTAGTTAAAATTAATTAACTAACTATTAATGACTTCTTTGACTTTATCAAAAAGTCCTTTTTCAACATGGTGGATTTCATTTCCACTTACTTCGTCGAATTCTTTTAATAATTTTTTCTGTTTGTTGTTTAATTTTTTAGGAACAACTACTTTTACAGTAACATAGAGATTTCCTCTGCCTCTATGTCTTACTGAATTCATTCCTTGATCTTTAAGTTTAAAGACTGTTCCACTTTGAGTTCCAGGAGTTACTTTAAATTCAACTTTTTTGCCCTCAATAGTTGGTATTTCTAGTACATCTCCTAGTGCTGCTTGTGGGAAGCTAATTTGTTGTTCGTAGTAAAGGTGATCTCCTTCACGTTGGAATTCTTTATTTCTTTTAACGTGAACGCTTGCTATAAGGTCTCCTTCATATCCTGGTTTGTCTCCGCAGTTACCTTCACCAGATACTCTTAAACGGTCACCTTCATCAACACCTGCAGGAATTTCTATTTTAATAGTTTTACTTTCTCTAATACTACCTTTTCCATTGCATTCTTCACATGGGTCAGTAATTATTTTACCTGTACCGCCACATTCTCTACAAGGTCTAACATTCATCATTTGACCAAGTATTGTGTTACTTACCTGTTTTACTTGTCCTGTTCCATTACAGGTTGGACAGGTTTTCGGTTCAACACCTGGTTTTGATTTACTTCCATTACATGTTGGACAGATTTTGCTTCTACGTATTTTAACTTCTTTTTCTGCACCGTTATAAGCTTCTTCTAAGGATATTTTAACTTCAGTGTATATGTCTGACCCTCTTTGAGGTCCTGTTGGGCCACCACGACTGCGGGAGCCACCTCCAAAGCCGAACATGTCGAAAATATTTCCTATATCGAAACCTTGGAAGATGTCTTCGAAGTTTACATTTTGATAGAAATCCTCTGCACTAAATCCATCCATTCCAGCATGACCAAATTGATCATATCTTTGACGTTTTTCATCATCAGATAAGACGGCATAAGCTTCACTTACTTCTTTAAATTTTTCTTCAGCTCCTTCTTCCTCACTTACGTCTGGATGGTATTTCATAGCTAGTTTACGATAAGCTTTTTTGATGTCCTTTTCTGTAGCACCTTTGTCAACTCCAAGGACTTCGTAATAATCTCGCTTTTCTGCCATTTAGTCACCTTATAAATTTTATTTAAAAAAAATAAAAACTAGAATAAATAATTTGTTTTATATTTCATATAGCTAGTTTATTTTTGATTCTGATTTTGTATAACCTGCTTAGAAATAATAAAACAATTATTATTTAATCTATTCATCTTTTACTTCGTAATCTGCATCGATTGTGCCGTCATCATCATCTGAGGAATTAGATTGAGCACCTGCATCTTGATTAGCTTGTTGTTGTGCTTGTGCTTGTTGTTGTGCTTCTTGATAGATTTTAGCACTAATTCCTTGAACTACTTCAGATAATTCGTCAGATTTTTCTTTAATAGCAGCAATGTCATCGCCAGCTACAAGATCTCTTAATTCTCCAACAAGTTTTTCAACTTTTTCTTTTTCATCATCGCTTACTTTGTCTTTTAATTCATCTAAAGCTTTTTCTGATGTGTAAATTAAGGAATCTGCATTGTTTCTAACTTCAATTTCTTCTTGTTTTTGTTTATCTGCTTCAGCATTCATTTCAGCTTCTTTAATTTTTTGTTCGATTTCTTCGTCAGATAATTTGGTTGAAGAAGTAATTGTAATAGCTTGTTCTTTACCAGTACCTTTGTCTTTTGCAGATACGTTAATTATACCGTTTGCATCAATATCAAAGGTAACTTCAATTTGAGGAACTCCTCTTGGTGCAGGTGGGATACCAACAAGTTGGAATCTTCCAAGTGAGGTATTGTCTGCCGCCATTTTCCTTTCTCCTTGGAGAACATTAATATCTACAGATGGTTGGTTATCAGCAGCTGTAGAGAAGATTTGGCTTTTTTTAGTAGGAATAGTTGTGTTTCTTTCAATTAAAGTGGTAGATACTCCACCTAAGGTTTCAATACCTAAGGATAATGGAGTTACATCTAAAAGAACTAAGTCTTTAATTTCTCCAGCTAATACTCCTCCTTGGATAGCTGCTCCCATTGATACACATTCCATAGGGTCAATACCACGTTCAATTGTTTTACCAATGAATTTTTCTACATATTTTTGTACGATTGGCATTCTGGTAGGTCCACCAACAAGAATAATTTTATCAATATCAGATTTGCTCATTTTAGCATCATCTAATGCTTGTTGCATTGGTTTACCTGATTTTTTAACAATGTCATCTACTAATTCTTCTAATTTAGCTCTTGTAAGAGTTACAATTAAGTTTTTAGGAGATCCGTCTTTACCCATTGTAATGAATGGTAAGTTTACTTCAGTAGTTAAAGTGGTTGATAATTCGATTTTTGCTTTTTCAGCAGCTTCTCTTAACCTTTGTACTGCTTGGTCGTCATCCATAAGGTTAATTCCGTTTTCTTTTTCGAATTCATCAGATAAGTATTTTAAAAGAACATTATCCATATCTGTTCCACCTAATTGGGTGTCCCCACTAGTGGATTTTACTTCAAATATTCCTCCACCAAATTCCATGATGGTTACATCTAAGGTACCTCCACCTAAATCATATACCATAATGTTTACATCATCGTCTTCTTGTTTATCAATACCATAAGCTAAACTAGCTGCAGTTGGTTCGTTTACGAGTCTTACTACATCTAATCCTGCAATAGTTCCTGCGTCTTTTGTTGCAGTCCTTTGGTTGTCGTCAAAGTAAGCAGGTACAGTAATAACAGCTTTTTCAACTTTTTCATCTAAGAAAGATTCTGCATCTTTTTTAATTTTTTGTAAGATGAATGCAGAGATTTCTTGTGGGGAATATTGTTTTCCGTGGACTGTAACTTTGTAATCAGTACCCATACTTCTTTTAATTGCACTGATAGTGTTTTCAGGGTTAGTTACAGCTTGTCTTCTAGCTGGTTCTCCTACTAACATTTGACCGTCATCAGTAAATGCAACATAACTTGGGAATGCTTTACCATATTGGCTTGCACCTTCTGCAGATGGTACAACAGTTGGTTTACCTCCAACAAGTACAGATGCTGCAGAGTTACTTGTTCCTAAATCAATACCGATAATTTTTTCTTTTTTAGTATCAGACATATTTAATCACCTTTATTTTTTGATTTTATAATAATTCAATAAACATTATTTTTTACAAACTCTAACTTTAGAGTATTTGATAACTTTACCTTTTAAGGTATATCCTTTCATCAATTCGTCAATAATATATCCATTTTCCACATTTTCATCATTTGCAACCATAAGTGCTTCATGTTTAAATGGATCGAATTTTTCTCCTTTTGCAGGAATTTCTTCTAGACCTTCTTTAGTTAAAACATCTTTAATTTTAGAATATATTAATTCAACACCGTCTCTTAATTCTTTTTCATTTTTAGAATTTTCAAGTGCTCTTTCTAAATCTTCATAGCTATCTAAGATATTTTTAATAAGTCCTTCATTAGCATATTTTATAATATCTTTGCTTTGTTTTTCGTTAACTTTCTTGAAGTTTTCGAAATCAGCTTGAAGTCTTTGAGATAGTGAAACATATTCTTGAGTTTCTTCAGTTTGTTTTTCAAGGTCTTGTGTTAATTTAGCTAATTCCTCATTTTTAGAATCTAACTCTTCAAGAAGTTCATCATATTTTTCTTGAAGATTTTTAGGTTCTTCACTTTTTTTGGATTCTTCTTTGTCATTAGCCATTTACTCACCTTTTTAAATTTTTAAAACTCTTAAAATAACCCTTGAGTAGAGAATTTTTATTTTTGATACTTAATATTTGAATATTTTGGAATTTATGGACATATAGGAAAATGGTTCAAAAAACAAGGGTTATTAACAAGAGTTTTTTGTACCAAATATTAAAGTAACAAAAAGTTATCTTTCTCGTATGTTATTATAGTAACAAAAAGTTATATAAAGGTTTCGGTATAATCTATATTCATGAAAGATACAAACGAAACTGATGGAAATAAAAAAGTTAATCCTCACACTAATTCAGTTTCCATAATTGAAATCGATGGTAATTATGGAGATTCTGAATGTGGGATTGATAAGGAAGATATACTTGATGTAATGGGCTGTAAAACAAGAAGGGACATCATAAATCTCTTAAGAGAAGAACCGATGTTTGTAAGTGAAATTTCCAGTGAACTTAACATAGGTCAAAAGGCAATCATAGCGCACTTAAGAGCTATGGAAGAGGTTGGAATATTGAGTTCTTCTTATAAAAAGATTGTTAGAGGTAGACCACGTAAATATTATGATTTGGACCAGGAAGTTAATATTCATATTACTATTAATAAGAATGCATTTAAGGTAAAATTCAATGAAGATATGTTGAATACTCCACAATTACCATCTGGTGATGAATGGTCTAAACTATTGGATATTGAAAAAAGAATTGATAGTGGTCAAACAGAAGCTATTTCAGAACTTATGAATCAAATAAGATTATATGATAATCTTAAAAATAGGGCAGAATATATCTTAGAGAGAACTCTTAAAAACAAATAAATTTAGCTATTGTTTGTATCTAATTTATTGACCTTAAAAAAACATTTTATTTAAATTTATGCTTTAATCGCAGTTAAATAAGCTATATATTCTGTTAAATTATATTTTTCATTAATGTGGTGATTATTAATGGTAGAATATAAACTTGTTGAAACATTATTATATCAGAGTGAGGAAGGGGCAGTTGAAGGAAAATTCATCATTGGTGATGATACTCTATGGGCAACTCAAAAAGTTGTTGCAGAGATTTTTGGGACAACTGGGCAAAATATCTCTTTTCATTATTTGAATATAGTCGAGGAAGGGGAGCTAATTGAAAAAGAAACTCGATTGACTTCTAAGGATTTATTTAAAGAAGATTCTGAATTTATAAAGGAATCTTTGATAAATTCTAATAAGCGAGGTAGGCCTGAAAAATGGTATAATCTTGATGCAATCATATCAATAGGGTATAGAATAAACTCTAAAAAAGCAACACAGTTTCGTATATGGGCTAGAGGTATTTTAAAACAATATATGCGTAAAGGTTTTGCAATTAATACTGAGCTATTGAAAAATGGTGGAAAATTTACTAATCAATATTTTGACGAGTTACTTGAGACGATTCGTGAAATACGTGCTTCTGAGAGAAAAGTTTATGAAAAAGTAACTGATCTTTTTGCAACAAGTTATGATTATAATAAAAATGCAACTATAACTAGGGAATTTTATTCCAAAGTCCAAAATAAATTACATTTTGCAGTTTCAGGATTAACTGCACCAGAAATTATAAAAGAAAGGGCAAATAGTAAAAAAGAACACATGGGTTTAACAAGTTGGAGTAAAGCACCTGGGGGTAAAGTTTTGTTAAGTGATGTTAAAGTAGCTAAAAATTATTTAACAAATGATGAGCTTAGAAGTCTTAATCGTATTGTTAATATGTATCTTGATTACGCAGAGGATAGGGCAGAAAGGCAAATACCTATGAGTATGAAAGATTGGGCTGAAAAACTTGATAAATTTTTAGAATTCAATGAATATCAAGTACTTAAAGGCAAAGGCAGTATTAGCAGAAAAGATGCGGATAATTTTGTTAAAAAAGAGTATGAAACTTTCAGAATTATTCAGGATAAAGAGTTTAAATCTGATTATAATGAGTTCATTGACTTGGAAAAGAAGATTATTAACTAATCATTGGTGTTGTTTATTCTGCTTAGTTCCATATAATTTCTTTTAAGATTTATTTACTTATTTTGAAGTGGTTAATCAATAATTTTTTAATTTCATTTATTTCTTTAGCACTTTTTGAATTGCACTATATTGTTGATAGTGTGAACTGTTTCTTCTCAAAACTGTTTAATATCTCCATAAAAGCTTTATAGGCATTTCAAATCAATTTATTAATATGAATATATGTACAGATGTGCATTAAACTTTCAAAGGCGGGGGATGAATGTTTAATAAGAAATTTAGTTTAAT
>CAVDAS010000005.1:0-40718 GCA_963606955.1 Bacteroidaceae bacterium | reverse complement strand
GTGTATGGTTAATAGTGTTTGATTAGCTATACTATATTTTAAGTATTTCCTGCCTTGGTGGTGTAGGGGCTATCATGTGGGCCTGTCGAGCCCGCGACTCGGGTTCAAATCCCGGCCAAGGCGCTTAATATTTAATTTTGTATGTGAGGGCCCGTAGCTCAGTCTGGCAGAGCGCTTGGCTTTTAACCAAGCGGCCGCGGGTTCAATTCCCGTCGGGCCCGTTTTCTAATTTTATATTTTAACTTTTCTAGCTGGAGGAATTATATTTGAAAATTAATATTCAAGAACATATGCTTGTACCAAAGCATGAAATAATGACTGATTCTGAAATTGAAGATTTAAGAAATAGTGCTGACTATGATATTGAAAATCTTCCTAGAATTAAAGTTGATGATCCTGTTGTAAAAACTATGGATGCTAAAGAAAATGATATTTTAAGAATTACTCGTGAGAGTGATACTGCAGGTACTTTTGTTACTTATCGTATTGTAAAAAGTTAGTTATAATGTTAGAGTAGTAAAATTTAGTATATGTTTATTTCTGTATTTTTTATTCTTTTTGGAAATTCATTATAATAAATTTGAACTTAGTTTGAGAGGAATTATCTTAATAGAGATAGTTAGGAGTAAATTAAGAAAAATAATTGAATTTTAATTAGGTTTCCTAATCTTATTTTTATTAGTTAATTATTATTAAAGGTGTTTATACAATGCTGGAGGGAGTCCATGACAGAGAATAACTGGAAATTAGTTGATGCATTTTTTGATAAATATGATTTAGTTGACCATCATATTAAATCATACAACGATTTTATAAATAATGGGATTCAAAATATCATAGATATTACTGAACCTATTACTTTAGAAAATGGTAAATATACTTTAAAAACTGGTAAGCTCTTTATTGAAAAGCCATTCACTAAAGAAGCAGACGGTTCTAAAAGTATGATTTATCCTGATGAAGCAAGACTTAGGAATTTAAATTATTCTGCACATATGTATCTTGAGATGGCATTAAATGAAGAAGGAGAAGATAATCCTTTAGAAAAAGTATATATTGGTGAATTGCCAGTAATGCTTAAATCTGATATTTGCCATCTTCATGGTCTTAGTGATGAAGAATTAATTGAACAAGGTGAAGACCCTCAAGATTTAGGTGGTTACTTTATTGTAAATGGTTCTGAAAGAGCTGTTGTAACAATGGAGGAAATTGCACCAAATAAAATTATTCTTGAGCGTATTGGTGAAGTTGAAGACAGAAGAGCTAAAGCTATTGTAACTTCTATTAAAAGTGGTTTCAGAGCAAGAATTTCTCTTGAATATAAAAAACCACGTAAAAGCGGTGTATTTTTAAGAATTTCTTTCCCTTATGTTCCAGGGGAAATTCCACTTGTTATTTTATTAAGAGCTCTTGGTTTATCTACAGATCAGGAGATTATTACTGCAATTTCAAATGATCCAAATTTCCAAATGATTATTGCAGATGATATTCAAGTATCTCTTTCTCAATTGAAATTAGATCAAAAAGAAATGGATGGTATGGATAAAGAAGAAAGAAGGCAATATTTACAATTAGCAGCTATTAAATATATTGGTAATCGTGTAGCTAAAGGTATGACTGAAGAATACCGTATTAAACGTGCTGAAGATGTAATTAACCGTTACTTATTACCTCATATGGGTATTGAATCAGAAAGACGTGAAGCTAAAGCTATTTATTTAGCTGAAATGACTGAAATGTTACTTCAAGTTATTGATGAACAAAGAGAACCTCACGATAAGGACCACTATACTAATAAAAGACTCAGAGTATCTGGAGATTTAATGGAAGATTTATTCAGAGTAGCTTTCACAAGTTTAACCAGGGATATGAGTTATCAACTTGAAAGAAGTATTTCCCGGGGTAAAGAGCTTTCTATCAAACAGGCAGTTCGTAGTGATGTTTTAACTGAAAATATTAAACATGCTATTGCAACTGGTAATTGGGTTGGTGGAAGAGCTGGTGTAAGCCAATTATTAGATAGAACTAGTTATATGGGTACTCTTTCTCATTTAAGACGTGTTGTATCTCCTTTAACAAGAAGTCAACCTCACTTTGAAGCAAGAGATTTGCACCCAACACAATTTGGTAAAATTTGTCCAAACGAAACTCCAGAGGGTCCTAACTGTGGTTTGGTAAAGAATTTAGCTTTAATGTGTAATATTTCTGAAGGTTCTGATGAACAGGAAATCATTGATGTTATTAAAAAGATGAATGTTTTAGAGGATTAAAGGGAAAGATAATATGGATAGTGCTAAAATTTATATTAATGGGGAACTTTTAGGATATTGTGAAGATCCAGTAAGTTTCACCGATGAAATGAGAGAAAAAAGGAGAAATGGTGAAGTTTCTCATGAAATGAATATTACTTATTATGATAAAAATAATGAGATTTATATATTTAATGACCCTGGTAGGGCAAGAAGACCATTAATAATTGTAAAAGATGGTAAACCAGTTCTCACAGAAAAACATTTAAATAAAGTAGCTAAAGGCGACTTAAAATGGGATGATTTAGTAGATAATGGTCTTATTGAATACTTAGATGCTGAAGAAGAAGAAAACTCTTATATTGCTATGAGTATTGCTGATTTAAATGAAGACCATACTCATTTGGAAATCGACCCCGCTACTATGCTTGGAATTTGTGCAGGTATTATTCCATTTTCCGATCACAATTCTTCACCAAGGAATACTATGGAAGCAGGTATGACAAAACAAGCATTAGGGTTATATGTTTCTAACTATGCATTACGTACAGATACAAGGGCTCACTTATTACACCACCCACAAACTCCTATTGTAAAAACACGTATTATTGATTCAACTAATTATGATAAAAGACCATCTGGTCAGAACTTTGTTGTAGCTCTTATGTCTTATGAAGGATATAACATGGAAGATGCAATGGTTATTAACAAAGGATCTCTTGAAAGAGGTCTGGCTAGGTCTTCATTTTTCAGAGCTTATGATACTGCTGAAAAAAGGTATCCTGGTGGACAAGAGGATAAATTTGAAGTTCCAGATAAAAATATTAAAGGTTACCGATCTGAAGAAGCTTATAGGCACTTAGATGATGATGGTGTTGTTAACCCTGAATCATATGTTGAATCTGGAGATGTATTAATTGGTAAAACTTCACCACCAAGATTCTTAGAAGAAATCGATGAATTTGGTACAGTAGCTGAAAAAAGAAGGGAAACTTCTGTAACAGTTAGACATGGTGAAAAAGGTATTGTTGATGCAGTTCTTTTAACTGAAACTGTTGAAGGAAGCAGATTAGCTAAAATCAGAGTAAGAGATACCAGGCAACCTGAATTTGGGGATAAATTCGCATCAAGGCACGGTCAGAAAGGGGTTCTTGGTTTAATATTATCTCCTGAGGATGTTCCTTTCACAGAATCTGGTGTTGTGCCTGATTTAATTGTTAACCCTCACGCTATTCCATCTAGGATGTCTGTAGGGCAGGTGCTTGAGATGGTAGCTGGTAAAGCAGGTTGTCTTGAAGGTGAACGTGTTGATGGAACTCCATTCAATACTGAACTTGAAAAAGAACTTAAACAACAACTTAAAAACCATGGATTTGAATCTGCAGGTTGTGAATCATTATACAATGGTGTAACTGGAGAAAGAATTGAAGCTGAAATATTTGTAGGAGTGGCATATTACCAAAAATTACACCACATGACTACTGATAAAGTTTATGCTCGTTCAAGAGGTCCTGTACAAGTTCTTACCCGTCAGCCTACTGAAGGTAGAGCTCGTGAAGGTGGTTTAAGGTTTGGAGAAATGGAAAGAGATTGTCTTATTGCACATGGTGCAGCTCTTACCTTAAAAGAAAGACTTTTAGATGAGTCTGACAAATATGAAGCTATTGTCTGTGAAAATTGCGGTATGTTAGCAGTATATGATAAAAATAAAAATAAAAAATACTGTCCAATTTGTGGAGATGTTGAAACTTATCCAATAGAAATTTCATACGCATTTAAATTATTATTAGATGAACTTAAGAGTTTATGTATTTTCCCTAAATTAGTTTTAGGAGACAAAACATAATTAATTAATATGAAGGAGTCAATATTTTGAAAGGATTTATAAAAAAAATCAAACAGATTAACTTTGGGCTTATGTCTCCTGAGGATATTCGTGAAATGTCAGTAGTTAAAATTGAAACTCCTGATACTTACGATGAAGATGGTTATCCTATTGAAAACGGTTTAATGGATCCTCATTTAGGGGTTATCGATCCAAGTTTAAAATGTAGATCTTGTGGTTACAGAGGTGGAGAGTGTCAAGGACACTTTGGTAGTATTGAATTAGCTAGACCAGTTATTCATGTTGGTTTTGGTGATATAATTCACAAAATTTTACGTTCAACCTGTAATGAATGTGGACGTGTTTTATTAACTGATGATGAAATCTTTAGATACACTGAAAAGATTAAAAATGCTCAAGATCATCATGAAAATTTAAATACTCTTTTAAAAGAGATTTATAATGAAGCACGTAGAGAGGTTTGTCCTCATTGTGAAGCAGAGCAAGAACCTATTACTATTGATAAACCTGTTTCAATTAATCAAGGGGATTACAAATTAACAGCTAGTGAAGTTCGTGAAAGACTTGAAAGGATTTCTGATAGTGATGCTTTTGTTTTAGGTGTTAATCCTGAAGTAGCTAGACCAGAATGGTTAGTTTTAACAGTTTTACCTGTTCCGCCGGTTACTGTAAGACCATCTATTACTTTAGATACTGGGGAACGTTCAGAAGATGATTTAACTCACAAACTTGTTGATATTTTACGTATTAATCAAAGATTAATTGAAAATATGGAAGCAGGTGCTCCTCAACTTATTGTTGAAGATTTATGGGAATTATTACAATACCATGTAACTACTTACTTTGATAATGAAGCTAGTGGTGTTCCTCCTGCAAGACACAGGTCTGGTAGGCCTTTAAAAACCTTAGCTCAAAGGTTAAAAGGAAAAGAAGGTAGGTTCAGAAGTAATTTATCCGGTAAAAGGGTTAATTTCTCTGCTCGTACTGTAATTTCTCCTGATCCAAATATTAGTATTAATGAAGTTGGTGTTCCTGAAATGATTGCAAAAGAGGTAACTGTACCTGCTTATGTAAATGACTGGAACATTGATGAAATGAGAGAATACATAGAAAACGGACCAAATATTCACCCAGGAGCTAATTATGTTATAAGAACTGATGGAAGAAAAATCAGAGTTTACGACGAAACTAAAGAAGGTATTTTAGAAAAATTAGAACCAGGTTACATCATTGAAAGACACCTAAAAGATGGAGATATGGTTTTATTCAATCGTCAGCCTTCACTTCACAGAATGTCTATGATGGCTCACGAAGTAAGAGTACTTCCATACAAGACTTTCCGTCTTAATTTATGTGTATGTCCTCCTTACAATGCAGATTTCGATGGAGACGAAATGAACATGCACGTTTTCCAAACTGATGAGTCTCGTGCTGAGGCTAAATCTTTAATGCGTGTACAGGAACACATTTTATCTCCAAGGTTCGGTGGACCTATTATTGGTGCTATTCACGACCACATTTCAGGAGCATACCTTTTAACAAAACCTGGTTCTGAATTCACTGAAGAACAGGCTCTACAAATCATTAGGAAATCACATTTATTCAATAATGAAAATGTTGATCCAAAACATCTAAAACGTAAACATGAAAATTGGACTGGTAAAGAATTATTCTCTTTATTATTACCTGATGATTTAAATCTTGTTTATAAGGCTGAAATTTGTCAAAAATGTGACCAATGTAAAGAGGAAGCTTGTGACATTGATGCTTATGTTGTCATTGAAAATGGGGAACTTAAACATGGTGTTATTGATGAAAAAGCTTATGGTTCTTTCTCAGGACGTATTTTAGATAAAATCGTTAAAGAATATGGTCCTTCAAGAGCTAGAGAATTCTTAGACCGGTCTACTGATTTAGCTATCTGTGGAATTATGAAAACAGGAATTACTACAAGTACTAATGATGAAGAAATTCCTGAAGAAGCTCAAGAAAGGATTAATGAGCATTTAAGAGATTCTGAAATTAAAGTAGATAAATTAGTTGAAGCTTATGAAAATGATTATCTTGAAGCTTTACCTGGTAGAAGCCTTGAAGAAACTTTAGAAATGAAGATTATGCAAGTGCTTGGGGAAGCTAGGGACGTATCTGGTCAAATTGCAGAAAATTATCTTACTATGGAACACAACCACTCTGTAGTTATGGCACGTACTGGTGCTAGGGCATCTATGTTGAACCTTACTCAGATTACTTCTTGTGTAGGACAACAGTCTGTTCGTGGTGGCCGTATCCATAGGGGTTACATTGATAGGACCTTACCTCACTTCCGTAAAAACGAGTTAGGTGCAAAAGCAAAAGGATTTGTACATTCCAGTTACAAAAGTGGATTGGATCCAATTGAATTCTTCTTCCACGCTATGGGGGGAAGAGAAGGTCTTGTAGATACAGCTATTCGTACAGCACAATCCGGTTACATGCAAAGAAGATTAGTAAATGCACTTCAAGATTTACAAGTTAAATCATCTGGACTTGTTACTGATAACCAAGGAATGGTTATTCAACTTATGTTTGGTGAAGATGGAGTAGATCCAGCTAAAAGTGACTTTGGTAAAGCAGCTGATTTAAATAAAATCATTGATGAAAATAGATTAGGTGATGCTAATCCTAATTATGTTGAACAGGAAGGTAAGTAGGTGTAACTATGGAAGATGCAATAATTGAAAAAGTGGAAAATGCTTTACTTAAATCTGAAATAAACTTTGATGCAAGATTTGTTGAAAATGGGATTATTGACCCATCAAATCATACAAAGTTCCCTGAAAAATATGTGGATGATTTAGCATCTGCTTATGTTAATAGACATTTATCTGATGATGAATTAGATATGCTTATTGGAGAGCTTAAAACTGCCTATGAGCGAGCTCATGTTGAAGCTGGTGAGGCTGTTGGAACAGTAGCTGCACAATCTGTAGGTGAACCAGGTACTCAGATGACTATGCGTACTTTTCACTATGCAGGGGTAATGGAATTAAACGTAACATTAGGTCTTCCAAGACTTATTGAAATCGTTGATGCAAGAAAAAAAATCGCTACTCCAACTATGGATATTTACTTTACTGAAGAAAAACGTAATGACGAAGAATTCGTTAAAACTTTAGCTAATAAAATTGGTAAAAGTACTGTAAACGATATTCTCAGTGATTTTAGTTTAAATTATGCTGATATGAAAGTTGAAGCAGTTTTAGACGAAAGAAAAATTGAAGATAAAAGACTTGATCTTGAAGAGATTCTTGCAAAAATTAATAAAAACTTTAAAAAAGCTGATATTAAAGATAATCTTAAGATTACTGTCGAACCACCAAAACGTGAAATTAGGGAACTCCGTCTTTTAGCAGACAAATTCCGTGATTTACAAATAAGTGGTATTAAAGGCATTGGAAAAGTCATTATCCGTAAAGATGAAATAGAATGGATTATGCACACTGAAGGTTCTAATCTTAAAGATATTCTTTCAATGGAGGGTATTGACGCAGTAAGGACTACTACAAATGATATTCATGAGATAGAAACTGTATTAGGTATTGAAGCAGCTCGTCAATCAATTATTAACGAAGCAAGAAATACTCTTGAAAACCAAGGTCTTAGTGTCGATGTAAGACATATTATGTTAGTTGCAGATATTATGACTTCTGAAGGAGAAGTAAAATCCATTGGTAGACATGGTATTAGTGGTGAAAAATCAAGTGTTTTAGCTCGTGCAGCTTTTGAAGAAACTGGTAAACATTTACTTCGTGCAAGTATTCGCGGTGAAGTTGATGATTTAACTGGTATCATCGAAAATATTATTATTGGACAACCAATACCTCTTGGTACCGGTTCAATCGGTGTCAAAATGGCAAATAAAAATGAATAGGAGGCTAGATGATGGACGTAGATAGAAGTATCAGGGTAGCTGTCGATACTGGTGATGTGACATTAGGCTCTGAAAAATCAATTCAATCTTTAAAATTAGGAAAAGGTCAGCTTGTAATTGTTGCTGCAAATACTCCTAAAGATATTGTTGAAGATGTTGAATATTATACAAATCTTTCAGAAATCCCATCATACACTTATGAAGGAACTAGTGTAGAATTGGGTTCTGTCTGTGGTAAACCATTTACAGTTGCTACATTAATCGTTAACGATCCAGGAGATTCTACTATATTAGATGATTTGAGGTAGATTCACATGTCTATTAAATTCACTGCAAATGAAATTAGATACATAGCTCTTTTTGAAAATATGACTGGAGCAATGGTTAAAGATTGTATTATCGATGATGAACATGGTAAAGTCACATTTGTCGTGAAAAACGGTGATATGGGATTAGCTATTGGGAAAGGTGGAAGCACTGTTTCCAAAGTTCAAAGAGCAGTAGATAAAGGAATTGAAATCGTTGAATTATCCGATGATTCAATTCAATTTATTAAAAATCTTTTATCCCCTGCAGAAGTACAAAGTGTTAAAGTACTTCAAAAAGAATCAGGTGAGAAAATAGCTATTGTTGCAGCAGATAATACCAACAAACGTATTGCTATCGGTAAAAACGGTGTTAATATAGAAAGAGCTAAGTTAATTGCAAAAAGACAACACAATATTAACAATATTATTTTAAAATAGCTATTAATTTAGCTATTAATTTTCTTTTTTTTAATTATTTTTTTCAATATCAAAATTTAGGTTAGCAAAATAGATACCTTTATTAATGTTAAAAAAGATAAATCATCATAAGATATCGATAATTAATGAAACATAGTTGTGTGTGCTTTTTACTATTGTTTCAATAAAATCTTGTGATATCTTCTTTTTAGATAATTTGATTTATCTAATTAATTATTATATTATTAACTAATTATCTTTGAATTTAGATTGTATTAGCTAGTGTTAGCTGTATAAATCGCAGCGGTGGATTCTTAGATATGTTTTAATAAAAGTTTAGAGGAAATATTATGCCAGGACTTTTTGCTGCAAAAAAACTTAAAAAAAATAGACAAAATTTTAAGTGGAAAGACGTGGATTACAAAAGGAAAGCTTTAAGATTAGATGTTAAAGCAGATCCTCTCGAAGGAGCTCCTCAAGCTAGGGGAATTGTAATCGAAAAAGTAGGGATAGAAGCAAAACAACCTAACTCTGCTATACGTAAATGTGTTCGTGTTCAATTAATTAAAAACGGTAAACAATTAACCGCTTTCGCACCAGGTGACGGAGCTATTGGATTTATCGATGAACACGACGAAGTTATGATTGAAGGAATCGGTGGACCATCTGGAAGATCTATGGGAGATATTCCTGGAGTTCGTTGGAAAGTATCTAAAGTTAACAACGTAGCTTTATCTGAGATGGTAAGCGGAAAAATAGAAAAACCTGTAAGATAAGGATGGTATTTTTATGAGTAAATTATTTAATAAATGGGAACTCGACGAAATTAAAGTCGCGGATTTAGGTTTAGTAAAATACATCTGCTTAGATGAAACTCTTGTTCCTCACACTTCAGGTAGACATGTTAAAAGACAATTTGCAAAATCCAAAGTATCTATCATTGAAAGATTAATGAATAAAATCATGAGGACTCATCTCAATTCAGGTAAGAAAAATAAAGCTTACAATATTGTAAAAGAAGCATTAGAGATTATCAACAAAAGAACTAAAAAGAACCCTGTTCAAGTTTTAGTTACTGCAGTTGAAAATACTTCTCCTCGTGAAGAAACTACCCGTATTAAATACGGTGGTATTGGATACCAAGTAGCTGTGGATATTTCTCCACAAAGAAGAGTAGACCTTTCATTAGGATTTTTAACTAGAGGAACTTTACAATCAGCATTTAAAAATAAAAAATCTGTTGCTGAATGTTTAGCTGATGAATTAATTCTTGCTTCTGAAGAGGATTCTAGAAGTTTCGCTTTACAGAAAAAAGAAGAAAAAGAAAGAGTTGCAAAAGCAGCACACTAATCATATTTAATTTATATACTAGGTGATTTCTTTGAGTAGAAGAGACAAAATGATTGCAAAAATTAAGGAATTAATGTATAAACCAGATTCTATTAGGAATATTGGTATCTGTGCTCACATTGACCACGGTAAAACTACATTATCAGATAACCTTTTAGCAGGTGCAGGAATGATTTCCGAAGAACTTGCGGGTGATCAAAGGTTTTTAGATTTTGATGAACAAGAACAAGCACGTGGTATTACTATTGATGCAGCAAACGTATCAATGGTACACAATTACAAAGACCAAGAATACTTAATTAACTTAATTGATACTCCAGGACACGTTGACTTTGGTGGAGACGTAACTCGTGCTATGAGAGCTGTAGACGGTGCAGTAGTTGTTGTATGTGCTGTTGAAGGTATCATGCCTCAAACTGAAACTGTACTTAGACAAGCTTTAAAAGAAAATGTTAAACCTGTTTTATTTATTAACAAAGTTGACAGATTAATCAACGAGTTAAAATTAGAACCAGAAGAATTACAAAAAAGGTTCATCAATATCTACATGGAAGCTAATAAATTAATCAAAAATATGGCTCCTGAAGATAAAAAAGAAGAATGGGCTGTTGATTTCACTGATGGTAGTGTAGCTTTCGGTTCAGCTTACCATAATTGGGCTATTAATGTTCCAATGATGCAAGAAACTGGAGTTAACTTCAAAGACATCATTGATTACTGTAATGATGAAAAACAAAAAGAATTAGCTCAAAAAGTACCATTATCTGAAGTATTACTTGGTATGGTAGTAGAACACTTACCTTCTCCTAAAGTATCCCAAGAATACAGGGTACCTAATATCTGGGATGGAGATATTGAATCTCCTGCAGGTCAAGGTATGATTACTACAAGTCCTGACGGACCTTTAGCTGTAATGGTTACTAATGTATCTGTAGATAAACATGCTGGTGAAATTGCTACCGGTAGGGTTTATGGTGGATCAATTGAAAAAGGTACAGAAGTATACTTAGTTGGATCTCATGCTAAATCTAGAGTTCAACAAGTAGGTGTATACTTCGGACCTGAAAGAGTTAATACTGATGCTGTACCTGCTGGTAACATTGTATATGTTGCTGGTGCAAAAGGTGCAATCGCTGGGGAAACTATCTGTTCTCCTGATGATAAAATCAAAGAGTTTGAAGGATTAGACCACATTTCTGAACCTGTAGTTACTGTTGCTGTAGAAGCTAAAAATACTAAAGATTTACCAAAATTAATTGAAGTATTAAGACAAGTAGCTAAAGAAGACCCAACCATTAAAGTTGAAATTAATGAAGAAACTGGTGAACACTTAGTTTCAGGTATGGGTGAACTTCACTTAGAAGTTATCAGTTACAGAATTAAAGATAAAGGTGTAGAAATCCAAACTTCTGAACCTATTGTTGTATACAGAGAAACTGTATCCCAAGTATCTCCACAAGTTGAAGGTAAATCTCCAAACAAACATAACAGATTCTATATTACTGTTGAACCTTTAGAAGATGAGCTTTTCCAAGCATTCCAAGACGGTAAAATTAAAGAAGGTAAAGTTAAAGGAAAAGAATCTGCTAACGACTTCATGGAATATGGTTTAGATAAAGAAGAAGCAAGAAAAGTATGGGATGTTTACAACAGAAGTATTTTCATCAATGCTACTCGTGGTATCCAATACTTAGATGAAGTAAAAGAGCTTTTAATTGAAGGATTTGAATCTGCACTTAATGATGGACCTTTAGCTAAAGAAATAGCTATGGGATTAAAATTCAAACTCCATGATGCAAAACTTCACGAAGACGCAGTTCACAGAGGACCTGCACAAGTATTACCAGCTATCAGAAATGCAATCTATGCATCTATGATGTCTGCTGGCCCTGCTTTACTTGAACCTATGCAAAAAGTGTTCATTAACACTCCACAAGATTACATGGGTCCATGTACTAGGGAAATCCAAAACAGAAGAGGTCAAATAGTTGACATGGGTCAAGAAGGAGACATGGCCACTATTGAATCTAAAGTTCCTGTAGCTGAAATGTTTGGTTTCGCTGGTGATATCAGATCTGCTGCTGAAGGTAGATGTTTATGGTCTACTGAAATGTCTGGATTTGAAAGATTACCACGTGAAATGCAAGGCCAAATTGTTAAAGAGATTAGGCAAAGAAAAGGCTTATCCCCAGAACCTTATGGTCCTGAACATTACGTAGGATAATTAAAATTCAATTTTTAATTTTTTTATATTTTTTATTTAAAATTAAGAAAAAACATTACATATTTATATGTGAATAATTAAAATTTAAATTAAGCTAAAATTATAAGCTTAATGAATGTTATTTCGATTTATACGAAAGAGGTATTATTATGGCAAAAACTAAAGAACATATTAATTTAGCATTTATCGGACACGTTGACCACGGAAAATCCACATTAGTTGGACACTTGTTATTAAAAGCAGGTGCAATCGCTGAACAACAATTAGATGATGGAGAAAACAAATTCAGATTTGTTATGGACAAATTAGGAGAAGAAAGGGAAAGAGGAGTAACTATCGACCTCGCTCACCAAAAATTCTCTACCAAAAAATACGACTACACTGTTGTAGATTGTCCTGGACACAGAGATTTCGTTAAAAACATGATTACTGGTGCTTCCCAAGCAGATGCTGGTGTATTAGTAGTAGCTGCAGACGACGGTGTAATGCCACAAACTAAAGAACACGTTTTCTTATCCAAAACTTTAGGTATTAACCAATTAATCGTTGCAATTAACAAAATTGATTTAGTAGATTATGATGAAGCAAAATTCAACGAATTAAAAGATCAAGTATCTGCTTTAATTAAAACCGTTGGATTCAACCCTGCTGATGTTCCTTTCATCCCTGTTTCTGCATTTGAAGGAGACAACATTAAAGATGCAAGTTCTAACACTTCCTGGTACAAAGGAGACACTTTAATGCAAGCTTTAGATAACTTAGCTGCTCCTGAAAAACCTTTATCCTTACCATTAAGGATTCCTATTCAAGATGTTTACTCCATTACTGGTGTAGGTACTGTACCTGTAGGAAGAGTAGAAACTGGTGTTATGAAAAAAGGAGAAAACGTAATCTTCGAACCTGCTGGAGCTTCCGGAGAGGTAAAATCTATCGAAATGCACCACGAAACTTTCGAAACTGCTGAACCTGGTGACAACATCGGATTCAACGTAAGAGGTGTAGGTAAAAACGATATCAGAAGAGGAGACGTAGCTGGTCACGTAGATGATGCTCCTGCTGTAGCTAAAGAATTTGATGCTCAAATTGTTGTTTTACAACACCCTGGTGTAATCACTGTTGGATACACTCCTGTATTCCACTGTCACACTTCTCAAGTTGCATGTACTTTCTTAGAATTAACTGCAAAATTAGACCCTGCAACTGGTCAAGTAGCTGAAGAAAACCCTGACTTCTTAAAAACTGGTAACGCAGCATTCGTAAAAGTTAAACCAACCAAACCTATGGTAATCGAAAACGCTAAAAAAATCCCTCAAATGGGTAGATTCGCTATTAGGGATATGGGTCAAACTGTTGCTGCTGGATTATGTATTGACGTTACCCCAGCTAAATAGATTTGCAGGAAGTTAATTAAAGGAAAGGTTATTTCCTTTCTTTTTATTTTTTTTATTTTTGGAGGATAATAATGCATCAAGCAAGAATTAAGCTTACAGGAACTGACCCAGAAAAATTAGCTTATGTCTGTGATCAACTTAAAAAAATCGCTGAAAGAACTGGTGTTGATTTGTCTGGACCTATTCCATTACCTACTAAAAAATTAGTAGTACCTACAAGAAAATCTCCAGATGGAGAAGGAAAAGCTTCTTGGGAAAAATGGGAACTTAGAATTCATAAACGTTTAGTTGGAATTGGTGCTGACGAACGTGCTATGAGACAAGTTATGAAAGTTAATGTTCCGGATAATGTAAGTATTGAAATAGAACTTAAAGGATAAATATTTAGATTCCTTCTAAATATTTTTCTGTTTTTATGCCGAGATAGTCTAGTCTGGTAAGGCGCAGGACTTGAAATCCTGTGGAGTTTCTCCGCCTGGGTTCAAATCCCAGTCTCGGCGTTCTTTTTCATTTAAAAATAGCTATTTATTTTTTCATCTAATTGGTCTAAATTAGAAATAATGTCTTTTTTATCTAAACCTTTAATTTTTGGACGTTTCAACATGATGACACATATATCTTTTGCATTAGCTGCATTGATTTTATTAATTACTCCTCCGATATCACCACTTTCTTTTGTTATTATGACACTTGCTTTGGTTTCTTCAATTATTTTCATGTTTTCCTCTAAGCTAGAGGTACCTTTCATCTCTATGATATGTTCTTCAGAAATATTCAGTAATTTACATTTTTCAAGAGATTTTGGAATTTTTAAAATTCTTGCATAAAAGCGACTTGCTGGAACATATTTTAAAATAGCTTCCATAGTATTAGCTCCTGCAAGGTGTAAAACATTTCCTTTACTAAATTCACTAGCTATTAATTTTCCAGCTTCATCAAGAGAAGTTACTTCATGTACTCTGGAAGTGTCTATATTTTCAAGGTTTGATGGTGGTCTTTCAAAACGAATATAAGCTATATCAAATAATTTAGATAAACTAAGACTAGTTTGGGTGATGTGTGCTGCATAAGGGTGTGTTGCATCAATTAAAAGATTGAATTCATTATTTTCAATAAGTGTTATGAATTCATCTTTTAAAAGTGGTTTAGCTATTGTGTCATCACTTCCAGACTCAATAGCTAATTTTGATCCATATTCTGTAGTTGTTGTAGTTAGAATATATGAATCATAGTTTTCTTTTATGTGTTTGGTTATATTACTTGCATCTTTTGTTCCGCCAATAAGTAATACCTTTAATTTTTTCATTCTACCACGATTTTATTAACTATTTTATTAGATACTAATATTGTAGCTGAAATTATGAATATTAAAACCCAATCTATAAGTCCTATGCTGGTTGTTTTGAATATTATTTGTAATTCTGGTATATATACAATTAATAATTGCAATATAAAACAGCCTATAATAGCTAAATAAAGATAGGTACTTTTTTTATCTGAGTTTGATTTTGCATTATATGCATTAAATAACTGATACATTACAAATAAAGTAAATGCTACAGTCATAGCCTGTTTTTCACTAGCTCCAACTGATAATTTATAGCTAAATAGAGCTATTGAACCTATTGCCATTACAAGACCTGCAATGAATATTTTTATTAAAACCTGTTTGTTTAAAATGTCTCCTGTTTCCGGTGCTCTGTTCATAATGTCTTTTTCATAACCTTCCATTCCTAAAGTTTGTGCCGGAGGTCCGTCCATTACAATATTAATCCAAAGTAACTGGACAGGGTTAAATGGAACTGGAAGCATAAATAAACTGGTTCCAACAATTGTTAATATAGCTCCAACATTTGTAGATACTTGGAATTTAACAAATCTTTTAATATTGTCGTATATTTTACGTCCTTCACGAATAGCTGTTACTATTGTTCCAAAGTTGTCATCCTGGATAATCATATCTCCAGATTCTTTTGCAACATCAGTACCTGATCCCATAGCTACTCCTATAGATGCATTTTTAAGTGCAGGAGCATCGTTTACACCGTCTCCAGTCATTGAAACAATTTCGCCCTTTTGTTTTAATGTTTCAACAATTCTCATTTTTTGTTCTGGTTTTACTCTTGCATAAACCTGGATATCATCGACTATTTCAAAGTATTCTTCGTCACTTAAGTTATCTAAGCTTTCACCATCAATTACTTTCCCATCTGTTAGAATTCCAATTTCACGTGCAATAGCTGCTGCTGTTTTTAGATGGTCTCCAGTAATCATTCTTACTTTAATTCCAGCTTTTTTACAGGCTTCTATTGATTTATCCACATTTTCTTTTGGTGGATCAATTATTCCAACAAGTCCGGTAAATGTCAAATCAGTTTCTATGTTATCTTCAATATTTGTTGTGCTTTTATATGCAATTCCTAAAACTCTTAATGCATTATCACTCATTTCATTTATTTTGTTAGTTAGTGTTTCCTTTATAGAATCATCAAGAATTTCAATACTTCCATTGTTATCTATATGTTTACATTTGTCAATAATGATTTCTGGAGCACCTTTAGATAGAACTATGTATTTTTCACCATCTTCATGTATAGTGGTCATCATTTTACGAACACTGTCTAATGGAATTTCATTAACTCTAGGATAAGTTTTTTCTAAATCCTCTTTAAAATAATTATTATCCTGACTGTACTTTAAAACAGCACCATCAGTTGGATCTCCAATAGTTTTACCATTTCTAATTGTAGAATTGTTACAAAGAGCATTAATTTCTAAAGATTTGTTTTTATTATAGAAAAATTCATCACGAACAGTCATTTTATTTTCAGTTAAAGTTCCTGTTTTATCACTGCAAATAACTGTACATGAACCTAAAGTTTCTACAGAAAGTAATCTGCGAACAATTGCATTGGATTTAGTTAACTGTTGCATTCCTAAAGCTAGAGTTAAAGTTAAAACTGCAGGTAAACCTTCAGGTATAGCAGCTACTGCAAGAGAAACTGCTGTTAGGAATGTTTCAACAAGAGGAATTCCTCTAAATATTTCAAAAATAAAAATAAATACACAAACAATAATAGCTATTAAAGATAGTGTTTTTCCGAGTTTGTCCATTTTTTCCTGAAGTGGAGTTGCTCCTTTTTCTTCCTGAATTACTTCAGCTATTTTTCCAATTGAAGTATTCATACCAATAGCTGTTACGATTCCAACGGCATTTCCTAAAGTTACATTTGAATCCATATATCCTTCTTCTTTTGGGGATTTTTCAACAGGTACTGATTCTCCAGTTAAATTAGATTCATCAACTTTTAAATTATTAGTTTCAATAAATATTAAATCTGCAGGGATTTTATCTCCTTCTTCAAGAATTACAATATCTCCAATTGTTAATTCTTTAGAATCAATTTTTTGTACTTGTCCGTCTCTTCTAACAACTGCATGGGAAGTTGTAACACTTTTAAGCATTTCAATTGCTTTTTCTGAACGGTATTCTTGTATAAATCCGATTATTGTATTTAAAAGTACAGCTATTAAAATTACACATGAATCAATAACATCTCCAACAAAATATGCTGCAATAGCTGCAACAATAAGTAGAGCTATTAAAACATCAACGAATTGTTCTAAAAAGAGTACAACGGGACTTTTTTTCTTTTTTTCTTGTAGTTCATTCAGCCCGTTTTCATTTTGCCGTTTACTTACTTCACCAGAACTCAGCCCTTCTTTTGAAGTATTGTATTTTTTTAAAAATTCTTCCATTAATGACACCTACAACATGTAAAAACTTGCTTTTTTATAATTTTTCAATTTTGCTTTTTTTGAGCGTATATTTAAATCTTCATTACATAATGGCTTTATAATAAAAGTTCCATTTACTTTTTGAGATAATTTTTCTATATGTGGATGTAATTCACTTGGTGGTCGAATAGAGTATATAATATCTGCATTTTCATATAATTCCAAGTTTGGATTTGTAATATCATCTTTTATGACTTCAGCATCATTTGGTGAAATATCAGTTTTGATAATTTCTATATTTTCATTTTTCTTTAAATATTGGTATACACCATCAAATTTTCCAACAGCAATCTCTACGATTTTTGTTGGATTTTTAGTTGATTGTGTCAAAATGAATTGGGCGAAATCATTCCACATTTTTTAACCTCAAAAATTATATATTTATTCAATAATATATATTTTTCAAGATTAATTTAAATTATAGGTTTATAAATGATAATTAGAGAATTTGTTCCAAATGATTTAAAACGTGTTTGTGAAATAGAAAAAATGTCTTTTGATGAATCTTATGAATTAAACATGTTTATACAGTTATATAATATTGGTGCAGGTTTTTTAGTAGCTGAAGATGAAGGTTATGTTGTAGGTTATGTATTATTTTGGATTAAATATGAAAATGAAGGCCATATTATATCTTTAGCTGTTGATAAAGATTATCAGAGGAAAAAAGCAGGATCAAGTTTATTATTAAAAGCTATAAGTGTTTTATCATTATTTAAGATAAATAAAATACTTTTGGAAGTAAATGAAAATAATTATGGAGCTATTGAATTTTATAAAAAATTTAATTT
Source organism: Bacteroidaceae bacterium (assembly GCA_963606955.1). Taxonomy (GTDB): domain Archaea; phylum Methanobacteriota; class Methanobacteria; order Methanobacteriales; family Methanobacteriaceae; genus Methanocatella. The sequence goes on along the minus strand of CAVDAS010000005.1, from coordinate 22,434 downwards.
TGAAGTAGATAGGAAAGTTCCACACTACTATAATAATGGTGATGGAGCTATTGTGATGTATTTGCCCATTATGGTTTAATAGCTGTTAAATTATTCTCTAATATGTGTGTAGCATTATTAATAGTAGTCATATCAATGTTTCCAGTTAGGTACAATATTGATATTAAAAGTATATAGAATACTAAAATAGTTAACTGAATATATCCGTGTTTTTTAGCTACTGGATCTTTTCTAGTTGCAAGATAAATTGCTAATATTAATCCTATTATTCCACCAAGTAAAGAAAAGATATAACCGAGAATAATTATTACTTTACTGGTAGGTTTATAGTCTATTTGTTTTTGGGCGGAATTGCTAATTTCTTTTTTAATAACTATTGGGTTTAATGTCGTGTTTACTTCGTTTACATGATTTTTAAAAATTAAAGGTGTACCACATTTAACACAAAAAGTAGCTTCATCAGGATTTGAGAATCCGCAATAATGGCATGTATTTTCACTTTCTGTTATTTTGGGGAATTCATATCCGCATCTGATACAAAATCCGTATTGATCATCAGTTGTTGAGTGACACTTTGGACATCTTCTTAAAACCATATTATCATCTTCGTTATTAATAATTAGTATTTATAATATTTAAAGTTCTTTCATTAATTATTTATAAGGTGAAATTACATAAATATATTATTATATTAATTTAAGGGATTAACATGGCAGATGTATCATCAACAGAATTATATAAATTTAAAAAAACTTTAAAAGAATTATCAGAGAAAAAAGGTAGAGGTACAGAGCTTGTTTCCGTTTATATTCCTCATGATAAACAACTTAGTGATGTTGGTAAGCAAATGAGGGATGAGCTCGGTCAAAGTGCTAACATTAAGAGTAAACAAACAAGAAAGAATGTTCAATCAGCTATTGAAGTAATTTTACAAAGAATAAGGTTATTCAAGGTTCCTCCTGAAAATGGTTTGGTTCTTTTTGTTGGTATGATTCCTAAAGGCGGTCCTGGAACTGAAAAAATGGAAACTTATGTTTTTGAACCTCCTGAACCTATTACAACTTACTGGTATCAATGTAACAATGAGTTTTTCTTAGAACCTCTTGAATACATGATTGAAGAAAGGGAAACTTATGGTTTAGCAGTTATTGATAGGAAAGAAGCTACAATAGCTACCTTAAGAGGTAAAAAAGTTAATATTTTAAATCATTTAACTAGTGGTGTTCCAGGAAAACATAAAGCAGGGGGTCAATCACAAAGAAGGTTTGATCGTGTAATTGATTTGGCTGCTCACGAGTTTAAAAAACGTATTGGGGAACATATGAATGAAGATTTCTTAGCTTTAGATGAACTTGAAGGAGTTATTATTGGTGGTCCTGGTTTTACAAAAGAAGAATTTGTAAAAGGAGATTATCTTAACTATGAAATTAAAGATAAAATCATAGCTACTGTAGATACTTCTTATACTGGTGAATTTGGTATTAGGGAAGTTATTGATAAATCTGCAGATATTTTAAATGATTTGGATGTTATGCAAGAGAAAAAAACAGTTCAAAGATTCTTGCATGAGCTAGTTAAAGATAAAGGTCTTGCATCCTATGGTGAAAGAGAAGTTAGGACTAACTTAATTATGGGAGCAGTTGATACATTGTTATTATCAGAAGATTTAACTGCAATGCGTAAAGTTTTTAAATGCCCTAGCTGTGATAATGAAGAAGAAATTACAGTTAAATCCCAGGATGAAGCTGATAAACTTCAAAAACAATGTTCTAAATGTGGTGAAATTTTAAAAGAAGAATCTTCATTAACTTTAATTGAAGATTTTGTTGAAAAAGCTGAAGAAATGAATTCTGGTGTTGAACTTATTTCTACAGAAACAGAAGAAGGAATGCAACTCCTAAGAGCATTTGGTGGAGTTGCAGCCGTCTTAAGATACCATGTTGGATAGGTATCTTTTAATTCTATTTTGAATATTCCATACAAACATAGCTATTTGGATGTTTATCATAATAGCTAAATGGATTATTCATTCTTCTTGTTTTTTTAATTGGATTAAAAGCACTTGCACCTTCATCCATTCTTATTTTATCAATTATTCCGATGAATGTTTTTTTATCTATTGGAAATGTTTTATTTAATGCAATATAAAGTGAATATGCATTTTTAGGATTTTTTAAATAATCTTTTTTTAATTTATCATATGTTGATTTTGGTATTTTTAATTCGCTGGTTATATTAGACACATCCATTTAGTTTTTTTATTTAATTTCAAAATTTTGTTTAGTTGATGGGTGCTTTTTTAGAAAATTTTAAAAATCATTCATTAGTTTTATTTTTTTATTTACTAAAAAATAATTTTTACATATTTTCGTTAATTGTTATGTAAAAAGCAGTATATAAATACCTATTGTTTCTTTAGAAACATATTAGTTTGTCCATTTCATTTATTAATGTTATTGAATATTTTTTTATTTTTACCTTAAAAAGTGAAAGTTTTTAATAATAGAAAGGATATACTAATTATTATATTGTTAAATATTTTACCTTATTCTAGGTCAAAATCTGAATATTATTTAATGATATACACTGAACAAATGTTGGAAATTTTTAGAAAATGGGGTTATTTATTCAAACAGATTTTTGAATTTTTTAATCAATTTCTAGAAAATTCTATGATTAATACATTTATTAATGATGGAGGATGAATCTTATGTCTTATGTAGATGACGTAATAGAATCAACTATAAAACAAAACCCTTCTGAACCAGAATTCCATCAAGCTGTAAAAGAAGTATTGGAATCTTTAAGGGTTGTTATTGAAGCAAATGAAGATGAATACAGGAAAAATGCACTTCTTGAAAGATTAGTTAACCCAGAAAGACAATTAAAATTCCGTGTTCCTTGGGTAGATGACAACGGACAAGTACAAGTAAACACAGGATACCGTGTACAATTCAATAGTGCAATTGGACCTTACAAAGGCGGATTACGTTTCCACCCTTCTGTAAACGTAGGTATTATTAAATTTTTAGGTTTTGAACAAATTTTCAAAAACTCCTTAACTGGCCTCGCAATTGGTGGAGGTAAAGGAGGTTCTGACTTTGATCCTAAAGGAAAATCTGATAGGGAAATCATGGCATTTTGTCAAAGCTTCATGACTGAATTATGTAAATACATCGGTGCAGATACTGATGTTCCAGCAGGAGATATTGGTGTTGGTGGTAGAGAAATTGGTTTCTTATATGGTCAATACAAAAGGATTAAAGGATTATCTGAAGGAGTATTAACTGGTAAAGCTTTATCTTATGGTGGATCATTAGCAAGAACTGAAGCTACTGGATACGGATTATTATACTTCACTGATGCTATGTTAAAAGCAAATGATATTGATATTAAAGGAAAAACTATTGCAGTATCTGGTGCAGGTAATGTAGCTATTTATGCTATTGAAAAAGCACAACAATTAGGTGGTAATCCAGTAACCTGTTCTGACTCCACTGGTTGGGTTTATGATCCTGAAGGAATTGATGTAGAATTATTAAAAGAAGTTAAAGAAGTTAAACGTGCAAGATTAACTGAATATGCTAAAGAAAGACCAAGTGCAGAATACCACGAAGGTAAAGGTGTATGGTCTGTTAAATGTGATATTGCTCTTCCATGTGCAACTCAAAACGAATTACTCTTAGATGATGCTAAACAATTAGTAGCTAATGGTGTTGCTGCAGTAGCAGAAGGTGCAAACATGCCTACTTCTATTGAAGCAACTGAATACTTACAAGATAATGGTGTATTATTCGGACCTGGAAAAGCTTCTAATGCTGGTGGAGTAGCTACTTCTGCATTAGAAATGGCTCAAAACTCTCAAAGATTATCTTGGGATTTCGATACTGTTGATAATAAACTTAAAGACATTATGGAAAACATCTTTGCTAGTGCTGATGAAGCAGCTAAAGCTTACGGATTTGAGAAAAATTACGTAGTTGGAGCAAACATAGCTGGTTTTGAAAAAGTAGTAGATGCAATGAATGCTCAAGGAATCGTTTAGATTCATTTAACTTAGCTATAGTTAATTCTATAGCTTTCTTATTTTTTATTTTTTATAATATCTGTTTTTAACCTATAAATTTAATGGATTTATTATTTTTTTAAATTTATTTCATAATCTTTATTAAATAGTTAATTTATATTTTTATTTAATCTTGGAATATGTTGAACTAAACATTTTTCATGGAGTTGAAAAATTATGTATAAAAAAATTTTAGTTCCTACTGACGGATCGGAAGCCGCAGAAAAAGAAGTTGAAAAAGTTGGAGATTTACTTGCTGAAGATGGTGAAATCATTATCTTATCTGTTGCAAATGAGTTAACTCCTCATCAATTCCAAACTAGGGATGTTATTGAGAAATTAAATCAGTCTTTCTTAGATGAAGCTCAATTTAATGTTGAAAAAATGAAAGAGAAATTTGATTCTGACCTTAATATCACAACCAAAGTTGCTGTTGGTTTTGCTGCAGAAACTATTGTTGAAGTTGCAGAAGCTGAAGGTGTTGAATTAATAGCTATTGCTTCTTCTGGTAAAGGTAGAGTTACAAAATTCTTTATTGGAAGTGTAGCTGAAAAAGTTCTCCATTCTTTTGAAAAGGATGTTTTATTAATAAATTAAGTAGCTATGTTTAATAGCTATTTTCTTTTCTTTTTTTATAAAAATAGTAAAAATGTAGGTTTATAATCTACCTACTTTAATTAAAGATTCAATAGGAACTCCTTCTATTTCAGAAACTCCTGATTTATCAATTAATACAGTAACAGCTGTTGGTTCTCCGCCATGGTCTTTTACTGCATGAATAACTTCTTTTACAGTCCTACCGCTAGTTATAACATCATCAACAATTACAACTTTTTTACCTTCAACAGATCCGAAGTTTGTACTTATAGCTCCTTCACCATCATCGTTTTCTTTTCTGTGTTTGTGTGGGTGGTATACTGCAAGTGAAGTTTCAACTTCGCTCATATCTTCTAAAAAGTCAGCCATCATAGTTGCAAATGGCACTCCGCTAACTGCTATTCCAAGAATTACTTCAGCTTCTCCGTGGGATAGTGCCATGTCACTTAGGGCTCCTGAAACATATCTTAAACGAGTTGAATTTCCACCTAAACTTTTCCAATTTATAAAAAAGTCAACAGGAGCTTCTGGTTTTTCTTCAGTTGGTTTTTGGAGAGTTAACCATCTAGCTGTATCCATACTTACATTTAGTTCATCAGCTATTTCACCAGTTGTAAAACCATGTTGTCTAAGCTCTTGAGCTTTTTTAATTAATTTTTCTTTCATTTAAATCACTTATCCAAGTTCATCAAAACTGATAGGTTTATGTTCTTTAGAGGATTTAGTAGCAGCTATTACCATTTTAAGTGCTTTAAGACCATCTTCACCAGTAATTTCTGGTTCAGTTTCATTAACAACTGCTGTTAAAAAGGATCTTAATTCTTCTTTTAATGGTTCTTCATGTTTAATATCAATATCTTGAGCAAATTTACCGTATACATCAATACTTTGTTCAATGTAGTCTACTGAAATGATTCCATCAGTTCCAGTAATTTCAATTTGTCTCCTTTTGTATGGAGTTAACCAGTTTACTTCAAGAATTCCTGTAGATTCATTTTCAAAGTTAATCATGATTTCTGCATGGTCTTCAAATTCACATTTTTCTAAGATACTGTTCATTGTACCATAAACTTGAATAACTTCTTCATCAAGTAAGTAATTCATTACATCTAAATCATGAATAGCTAAATCTATAGTTACTCCAACATCTTTTATTCTTGGAGGGAATGGACCTACTCTTTTTGCAGATGCAGATACAATATCTCCAATAACGTCATTTTCAATAAGTTCTTTAGCTTTTTGAACAGCAGGGTTAAATCTTTCTACATGCCCAGTTGCTAAGATAACTCCTGCTTCTTTTGCAGCAGCAATCATTTCTTCTGCTTCTTTTAATGTGAAAGCTATTGGTTTTTCAACTAATACATGTTTTCCATGTTTAATAGCTTCCATTACAACGTCATGGTGGAAGGTAGTTGGAACACATACACTAACTACTTCTATTTCAGGATCTTTGAGTAAATCGTCATAATCAGTGAAACCTTTTGCATCATATTTTTTAGCTACTTTATTTAATGTTCTTTCGCTTACATCACTAACAGCAACTAAATTAGCTTCTTCTAATTTATAATATACACGTGCATGGTTGTATCCCATTGCACCTACTCCAATAACTCCTACATTTACGGTTCTCAATTTTATTCCTCCAATTAAACATAATCATTAAAAATTTTACCTATTTTTACACCAAGTTGGAGGGCATCTCTTATTGATCCTTTTTCAGTTTGTTGTCTTAGAACTTCTCCTTCTTTGGTTAATAGGATTGAGTATATGCAAAATTGTTTGTCTTTTATTTGTGCTATAGCACCAATAGGCCATTGACAGCCTACTCCTAGTTCTTCAAGCACTTTTTTTTCAGCAAATACTTCTTGCTGTGATTGATAGTCATTTAATTTAGAAATAATTTCTTTTTTATCAGAATCTTTTCTAGTTATAATAGCTAATGCTCCCTGACCTGCAGCAGGTGTAATGTAATCTAGTGGAAACACAGTTTTTATGTGTTGTGTAAGATTTAATCTTAACAATCCTGCTTGTGCCATTATTGTTGCATCTAAATCGCTATTAATAGCTTTGTTGATTCTAGTTTCAATATTACCTCTAATTGGTTGTAAATCAAAGTTTTTATTATGATAATTACAAAAAGCTTCTCTTCTAAGACTACTAGTTCCAAGTTTAGAATTAGGACCTAGTTCATCCCAGTTTTTATTAGAGATTAACACTTCATTAGGAGCTACACGTTTTGGAACAGCTACTATTTCAAGTTCTTCATCTAATTCGGTTGGTAAATCTTTAAAACTATGTACTGCAAAATCTATTTCTTCTTCAAGTAATGCTTTATCAAGTTCTTTAGTAAAAAGACCTTTTGCATCCATATTGTATAATTGAGAATTAGTTATTTTGTCGCCTTTTGTTTTAATTATGTTAACATCAATATCTTCATTTGTAATTGCTGTTAAATCTTTACAAACCTGATTAGTTTGCGCAAGTGCTAATTGGCTTCCTCTTGTTCCAACTTTCAAAATATAATCTCCAATTTAAAAGTTTTATTTCTAATTGTGATAACTTATAACTATCACTAAATTACAAATTATAATATTTAGCTAATATTTATTAAATGTTTCAATTTTATGTAAAACAAATATTACATTCTTTCTTATCTTTCATTAAGTTTTCTATAATCTGAGCGATAAATTAAAAGCAAATTTTTGTTATTGTGTATAGCTTGTTTATAAATGTCCTGGAAATTTTTTGAATATTTTACTTTTTTATTCATTTTTTTTAAAATTCCTTCACCAACTTCTCCAGTTAGAATAATATCATAATCAAGGGTGTCTAAATAAGTACTAACTTTAGTTTCATCAATTTCCTCGCATGTTATTCCATAATCTCCACCAATAGCTATGTAATAATCATCTAAATTAGTTATCATGTTGATGGACTCTTCAATAGCTTTTGTATTAATTCCTGGATTAATTTCTTCTATTATTATTGAATTTTCCATGATTTTTTTATTAGTTCTTCCTTTAATTCCTTTATAATTAGCTAGTCCTTTAATAATTTCTTCTTTAGAAATATTTAGAGATAAACAAGTTGTAATAACTCCCAATACATTTTGTACATGGTGTTTTCCCGGAGCAAATGTTTCAACCGCAAATTCTCCAGAGATTGTATTGCCGTTGGTTGTTATTATGTTATTATAACTTACACTAATCTTTGTTTTATCTAAATCGTATTTAACATCCTTAATAGTTACATTAGCTTTGTTATTTAGAGAAAAAGTATTTATTTTGCTGTGTTTAACATTACTGTAAAATTTATCTAGTGTTTCTTTTTGAATAGCTACGATGTTACAATTAAATATTTGACTTTTTGCTTCACTAGCATTGCTTTTATTTTTAGCTATCGGATAATTTTCAACTATATTTGTTAAAAGCCCAACATCTCCAATTCCGCTGGCTCCAAGTGAACTTTCAAAAATAGCACAATTATATTTTTTAAGATTTTGGCTTTTACATTTACCTGCAGCTATTTTACATATTGGGTTAGCTATTTTATATGCAAGGTCAATTGTCTCTTTAATATTTGCAGGAGTAATTGATATATTTTGTTTTAATGTTTTCTTTATTCCATTTTCATATAATAATGCACCTAAGCTGGATAAAATTAGCGGGTTTTTATTAATTAAAATTTCTTTAAGCATAAAAACACAACTAGTTTTTCCTTTAACTCCTGTAACTTCAATTTTAGGAATATCTGTATCCCAATCTTTTAGGAGTTCTTTAATTATTTTGTGATGGGTTAAAAAAGTATAATTTAGGTGGGGATTATACTTTTCAATGTCTTCTTTAGTTAAAGGGAGATGAACAGGATAAATAACTCTTAAATTTCCTTTTAAGTTATTTAAATAGTCTAAGTCTATAATTTTAACATTATAAACATCTAACATTTCCTTATCAATACTTTTTAAGGTGTTATAAATGTCATAAGCATAGACTATTTCTTCTTTTTTTGCAAGACTAATAGCTATTTTTACTCCGCCATGAGTCATGTCAATTACGAGGTTATTCATTAGTCGTTAATTCCTCCTTCATTTAATTTGTCTTTAACTTTTTTATAGAAGTATTTGTTTGAGTTTCTTACAAAGTAAACATGTTTGTTTGATTTTTTAAATCTGATTTCTTCCTGATACTCTGCTTCTTCATTTATTTGGCCATCCATTACAAATACTGCTGTTTTACCTTTTTTAAGTAGTTTAACAATAATTTCACTTTCATCAGATACAATAAATGGTCTTACACCTAATTTATATGGGCAAATTGGGATAATAATAAATCCACCAACATTCGGATCAACAATAGGGCCTCCTGCAGACATGGAATATGCTGTTGAACCACTAGGAGTTGATATAATAAGTCCATCAGCTCTAAATTCTTCAATAATTTCCCCATCTACCTGAATTTGGAAATGAAGCATTTTTGAAGGTTCATCAGTCATTACAACAACTTCATTTAATGCAGAGTAATGGTGGTTTTCATGAGATACAACTAATTTTGTTCTTTTTTCCAAGTAATATTGTCCTTTTAAGATTTTTTTGAGTGAATCAAAGGTTTTGTCAACTTCAATTTCAGTTAAAAATCCAACAGTACCCATATTAATTCCAAAAATTGGTATTTCTTCGGTCATTTTGTTTTGTGTTCTTAAAAGGGTTCCATCTCCTCCAAGAATAATTGCCATATCACTTTTAAAGTCTGAAATAGCTTTTGCGTGCAATTTAAATTCAATATTAAAGTTTAAATTTTGTAAGTAAGGTTTTAGCTTAGGATGTTCATTTATAGTTTGATTAATTATATTTTTTAAATTAGGATCTTTTTTAAGCTTTTCAAGTTTTCTAGCTAATGATTTTTCGATAACTACGTCAACACCACTATTTAAAAGGTAATTTATAATTTTTACGGAGAATAATATTGCATGATATTCATCTACACGACTTACCACTCCTATTTCTCCAATAATATCACTTTCATTGTCATTTAAGATATCAATTATTTGTTTGTGGAGTATATTGTTATTAGCTGCAACAACAATGGTTTTTTCATAAATGCTTAATTTATTATCTAATTTTTCACCATATTTGTTGGTAATAACTCCTCCGGCTTCTTCAACAATTAATTTAGATGCAGCTATGTCTATTATTCTGCTGCCTCTTAAATCAAGAAATGCATCATATCTTCCACTAGCTACATATGAAAGTTCTAAAACAACAGATCCTAAAACACGCATGCGTCTAGCAGTATCAACTAATTTTGAAGCAGCTTTAGTTCCACTTTTAGTAAATCCTCCAAGAGACATATCACTAATATTTACAACATCTGTTGGATGAACTGATTCATTATTTAACCAGCATCCTTTTCCTTTTTCAGCTTCAAAGAAGTTACCGTTTCCAAAGTTACTAATAAAACCTAACTCAACATCATTTAAAGTAGCTAATCTTCCTTCAGGAACATTTGCAACAGCTATAGAAATTCCATAAGCAGGTATTTCTTTTATTGCATTACTTGTTCCATCAATTGGATCTATTAAAAAAATGAATTTAGGTCTTTCTTCAGGGGTTAAATCTGTTCTTCTAAGTTCTTGAGTCAAAACGATGTTTTCTTTTTTCCCATGCCCAACTTTCAGTTCTCCAATTTCTTCACTAATGATATATGAGTTTACTGGAGCATTTTTTAAAATATTAATTACCTGGTCTTCAGCTATAACATCAATATATGATGTAGGGGTTCCGTCAGCTCCCATTTTAACTTTTTCTCCAGATTCAGGTTTTCCAACATATGGTCTAATAGCTCTACTTACTTCTTTTATAATCTCGTAACAAAGGTCTGTAGCTATTTTTTTATCTTGTGCATCCATATTTATCCCTCGATTATTTCATCATTTAAATAAACCACAGAAGCTACAACAGAAGCTATATTTTCAACAGTTGTGCTGGAAGATTCAATTATGAGTTCTTTAATTTTTGCTCCTCGTTTTTCCATCATATAATTTACCATAAAGTTAGCTTCTTCGAGTAACTCTTGTTTATCTTTATTTGTTCCGGTGGTTTCAACTACACAGCCTAATTCTTCTCCAATAGCTAGTGCAACAATTGCAGTTATTGTATCTCCAGGTTTACTTGATGTAACTGAAGAAAGTACACAATTTACCATAGCTCCTGGTTTGAGTTTTGGTAAGTTTTTAACTTGTGTGTTTTTCCCAAGCATACTTGATACTTTAATTAAATTAACATCCCCTATTCCAGCATCAGTTAATGCATTGTCAAATGCATTTAATCGTGTTGGACCTTCATCTTTTCCTGATACAATAGCTATTTTCATTTTCATCACTTTGTTTTAAATTTGTAATTTCTCTTTAATATTTATTATTAAAATTTTACTGGTTAAAACGAATGATTTATATAAAATGTTAGATAGAATTATTATTAATCTAAAATAATTCTTATTATAGATTAATTATTAAATCTATTTTTTAATTTAATGGAGGAAAATTAATGTCAACAAAAGTTGTAGAGATTAAAACATTAAAAGTTGGTAAATATATCGTATTAGGTGGGGAAGCATCTAAAATCACAAGTTTAACTACTTCATCCCCTGGTAAACATGGTGCTGCTAAAGCTAGATTAGAAGCTGTAGGTATTTTCGATAATCAAAAAAGAAGTATCGTAAAACCTGTAGATACTAAAGTGGATATTCCAATTATTGATAAAAGAGTTGGACAAGTATTATCTATCCAAGGAGATAATGTTCAATTAATGGATATGGAAAACTACGAAACTTTAGATTTACCTATGCCTGAAGAATTAAAAGATCAAATTACTGAAGGTATCGAAGTAGATTACATCGTAGCTTTAGGAAACATGAAAATTATGAGAACTAAATAATCCTATTTAGTTCTTTTTTGATTTATTATGCTTTTAAACACATATGAACCATGGAAATTTGCTTTTTCTCAAGAATTAACTGATTTTAACAACCTCGAAGAGGGTGCTTGGGGAATAATTGGTGTTCCATTTGATAGTACGACATCTTATCATCCGGGTTCACGTTTTGGACCTATAGTAGTTAGAGAAGCTTCTTATGGGTTTGAAAAATATAATACTATTTTTAATACTGAGTTAAACACTGTTTTTTATGATTTTGGCGATGTAAATGTTGTTTTTGGAAATTGTAAAAAAACATGTGGTATAATTGAAGATACTGTTAGTGAATTATCTGATTTAAAAATTAAGCCATTAACTATTGGTGGAGAACATAGTTTAACTATTGGTGTTCTTAATTCATTAACTAAAAAATATGATGATTTAACTGTTGTCCATTTAGATGCTCATAGAGATTTAGCTGATACTTTTATTGGGGAGAAGTATTCTCATGCTAGTGTTATGAAGCGAGTTCATGAAATGGGTGTTGAGGAATTAATTCAAATAGGTATTAGATCTGCTTCAAAACAAGAAGATGAATTTGTTAATACTCAGTCTAATATCACAACATTTAAAAATGATGCAGTTTTTAATCATTTGGATAATATTGAATATTATTTAAGCAATATTGATACTCCAATTTATTTGTCTATTGATATGGATGTGTTAGATCCATCTATTGCTCCAAGTGTGGGCAATCCAACTCCTGCAGGATTATCTTATTCTCATATTGAATCAATAATTCAAACTTTAGCTTTAAAAAATGTTGTTGGTTTGGATGTTGTTGAAACAGCTAGTGATAGATTAGGAGATATTACTGCAGTTTCTGCTTCAAAGATAATTTATGATTTTTTATCTTTATTATAAGTAATTTCCACAGGGAATTATTTAAATATTAGCTTAAAGAAAATTATAATATTAATTATTAGGAGCAAAAATTATGAATAGTAGAACAATTGAACTTTCTGGTCATGTTATTGATTCATTAACGCTACCAAAAGCAATGGATCTTATCATGGACAAAGGCGGAGATTTTGATTTCTTGGAATTTGATGTAGGTAAAAGAAAAACTGATATTAGTAATGTTAAGATGGCTGTTTATGCTGATTCTATAGATTTACTAAATTCTATTTTAGATGAGTTATCAGTGTTAGGTGCATCAATATCTGAGTTAAATGAAGTTGAACTAGTTGCATCTTCAAAAGATAAAGTTGCTCCGGAAGGTTTTTATTCTACTTCAAATCATACTACTCACATTCTTTATAAAGGTAATTGGATAGTCGTTGAAAATATTGAAATGGACTGTTTAATTTGTGTTGATGAAAAAACTTCTCGTGCATCAGTTAAACCAATAGCTGATGTTAAAGCAGGAGATCTGATTGTTGTTGGTCGTGAAGGAATAAAAGTTACACCACCTCAAAGGTCTAGGGAAAAAAGCGGAACTTTTGAATTTATGAATAGTGATGTTTCTTCTGAAAAACCTTTAATGAATTTAATTAGAGGAATTGCAAAAGAAATTAAAGAAATTAAAAGTAAAGGTGGTAAAATAGCTATTGTTGGTGGTCCAGCTATTGTACACACAGGTTCAGGTAAATATTTGGCAGCTTTAATTAGGGAAGGATATATTGATTCTCTTCTTGCAGGTAATGCACTAGCTACTCATGATATTGAAAGTAATATTTTTGGAACTTCTTTAGGTATTGAAGTAGAAACTGGAGAAATCATAGCTCATGGACATACTCATCATATGAGAGCTATTAATAGAATTAATCGTTCAGGATCAATTAAAGAAGCTGTTGAAGATGGAACTTTAACTGGTGGGATCATGTATGAATGTATTAAAAATGATGTTCCATATGTTTTAGCAGGTTCTATTCGTGATGATGGTCCATTGCCTGATGTAATAACTGATACTGCTGAATCACAAAAATTAATGAGAAAACAAGCTCAAGAAGTTGATATGGTAATTATGATAGCTACTATGTTACATTCAATAGCTATGGGGAATTTACTTCCTTCAAAAGTTAAAAGTATCTGTGTAGATATTAATCCGGCTACTGTTACTAAGTTATCCGACAGGGGAAGTGCTCAAGTAGTTAGTATTGTAACTGATATTGGTACATTTTTACCTTTATTATATGAATCTTTACATGAAAGTGATTAGATGCAATTTAGCGCATATATGTTGGATGTTATAACTGATTCAATATATCCTGCACGTATTTTGGTTGAAAATGGCATTTTTAAAGAGATAACTCCAATTGTCATAAATGAGGATAGTGAATTAGATATTCAGGGTATTATAATTCCGGGTTTTATTGATTCCCATATTCATATTGAAAGTACAATGCTTACTCCTGCACAGTTTGCAAAATTAGCTCTAAGGTTCGGTACTACTTCAGTTGTTTGCGACCCTCATGAAATAGCTAATGTTGCAGGTATTGAAGGAATAGAATTCATGATTGAAAATTCAAAAACTGTTCCTTTTAACTTTTATTTTTCAGTTCCTTCTTGTGTTCCAGCAACTTGTTTTGAAACATCTGGTGCTGTTTTAGATAGTAAAACTATTGCTGAGCTTCTTAAAAAAGATGAAGTTGTCGGCCTTGCTGAGATGATGAATTTTCCAGGTGTTGTAAATGGTGATGGGGAAGTTTTAGCTAAGTTAGAAAAAGCAAAAGAAATTGGAAAACCTATAGATGGTCATGCACCACTACTTTCTGGAAAAGATTTGGATAAATATATTGCCCAACATATATCTACGGATCATGAATGCAGTAATTTTGTAGAAGCTATTGAGAAAAAAGAAAAAGGCATGAAAATAATGGTCCGTGATGGATCTTCTGCTAAAAATATGGAAGCTCTTTTTGATTTTAGCGATAGATTACAGTACTGGAAAAATCACGAAAGTTTTGGAAAAATGCCAAATGATGTTTTAGAAAAAAGAATACATCAGCCTATTTTTGATTTTATAGTAAGTGATGATAAACACGTTACTGACTTAATTAAAGGTCATTTAAATGAATCTATTAAAAAAGCTATTGGTCTGGAAGTTGACCCTATAAGTGCAATAGAAATGGTTACAGTTAATCCATCAACACATTATAATTTAAATACTGGAGCTATTGTAAAAGGAATGCAGGCAGATTATGTTATTGTGGATAATTTAAACGATTTGAATATTTTAAAAACATATGTTGCTGGTGTGTGTGTTTTTGATGGTGAAAATGTTTTAGTTGATGTAGATAAAACAGATTTTAAAAACACATTTAATGTTTCTAAAAAACAGTCTAAAGATTTTGATATTTTGTATGATGAATTGTCAGTTGATGTTAATGTAATTAAATGCTTTAATGGTGAATTAATAACTGATTTTGAAAGTGCAACATTAAAAACTGAAAATGGGGTTATAATGCCTGATTTGGAGGAGGATATTTTAAAAATAGCTGTTGTTGAGCGTTATGGGGGAAATTCAATAGCTAATGGATTTATAACGGGATTTAATCTTAAAAAAGGTGCAATTGCCTCTTCTGTAGCTCATGATTCACATAATGTTGTAGTGGTAGGAACTAATAGTGAAGACATGGCAAAAGCAGTTAATTGTTTAATAGATAATAAAGGTGGTCTTGCTATTGTTTGCGGGGATTTTGAAGAATCTTTAGCCCTACCAATCGCTGGTCTAATGACTAATGAAGATAGCTACAAAGTAGCTGAAAAATTAGAGAAATTACACAAAATAGCTGTTGATTTCGGTTCTGAATTAGATTCTCCATTTATGACTATGTCATTTATGGCTCTTTTAGTAATCCCAGCTATTAAAATATCAGATAAAGGTTTATTTGATTGTGTAAACTTTGAATTTATGGATGTAATTAAAAATTAAGGTGAATAACCTTTTTTTTCTAATTCTTTTTTTATTTCATGAATTGCATTTTGTTCTTCTTTTGATCCAACTTTATTTATTACTCTTTTTGCTTCTCTAAATCTTCCAAGATAGTATTCTTTTTGTTCGCTATCAACCATATCTATTCTTGTAAAATTAACTAAAGTTTCTATAAGTAAACCCATAGCACGATTAATAGCTTTTATATTTTTATTAATTACATGTGATGTAACTTTAGCTTTTATAACAATTGCTTCTGAATCACTTTGAACTGGATCGCTTTTTTTAACAGCTTCTATTAATTCACTAACCTCACATTTAAAGTAACTTTCAACATTTTTAATGGAGTTATTTTCATCAAAGTAATTTTCCGGAATATTATCAATTGTAGCTAGTGTAAAAAATTCAGGATTTTCAGTAATATTTACAATAAATTCTTTTTGAGAAATAATATTTTCTAAAGTGGTGCTTCCTTTAAATATACGGCATATTACAGTGTCTTTGCCAGTACATATAACTCCAATTGGGGCTGCATTCTTTTTGCCCTTAGAGCTTATTGTAGTTATTATTGTTTCATATTGTCTTCCTTTTTCCATTCCAACTGAAGATAAATTTATTTCCATATTTATAAGTTTATTAATATTTACTTAATTAAAGTATCGATTTTTAAAAAACAGTTTATCCATATGTTGCTAATAATAAGATAGTTGTGAGGATGTTTTATTTTAAAGTTGTATTTTAGCTAAAAAAAGATAATAAATGGATTTTTCATTGTATAAATAAAAAATCCATTTGGTTAAAGATTTTAAGTGTTCTGTAGTTCTAATTTGCTTAATTTTTCAAAAAATTTATGGACATGTGATTTAGATACAATATAACAGATAATAGCACCTATAATTGAACCAACAAGAATACCATAATAAACACCTAAAGTTCCTAAATGGAATACAAAAACAAAAATTAAACTAAAAATAAATTCAAATAATATTGATCTTGAGAAAGATAATATTAATGAAATTTTTCCATATTTTAATCCTTGCATTATAGATGTAGCAATTAATCCAATAGATAACGGAATAATAGTAAGTAACATAATATCCATACAAATTCCAAGTAAAGATTTGAAAAGTGCAGTTGACTCAGGGCCTGAAAATATAGCAACAATAAGATTATTTAAAAGCACTATTATAATCCAGAGTACTATAGATATTATTACACTTATTTTTAATGTATATATGACGATTTCTTTTATTTTATTTAAATTTAAAGAAGATGTTGATAAATATGCAGTTACAGTTACCATTGAGCTTGAAATAGCAATTACAGGAATGATTGCCATAGCTTGAACCTTGGTTACAACTGTATAAATTGCCACATCTGTAGCACTACCAATGATATTGAAAAATACTGTGTATATTAATCCAACCATGGACAAAATAACTGATTCAAATGTTATTGGCACTGCAAGTGAAACTAAATCCCATATAATGTGTGAATTTATTTTGAAATCTGTTTTAGGGTTTATTTTTTTATCATTTTTATCAAATATAAAATATGATAGTATCATACAACAGAGAACGGAACAGAATAATGTAGCAATAGCTGCTCCTTTGATACCAAGATTTAATCTATAAATTAAGATTGGGTCTAAGATAACATTTAGAAATGAAGTTAATACCATAGCATATGTAACTTTTTTAACATTTCCATTGGATTTGAGAATTGCTGGAACAACAGATGCATAAAAAAATACAAACATTCCTCCAAAAACAATATAACCATAATCTAATGCAGGACCTAAAGCAGGACCAGCATTTAAAATGAGCAATATTGGTTTTAGAAATATAACTAATAACAAAGCAATACTTATACCTATTATTAATGTAACAATCAAAGAATTGATTATAATTTTATGAGCTAATGAATGATCCCCTTTAGATATTGCTGAGGACAGTATTGCATTGGTTGAAGTACTTAAACCGGTTCCAACACCCACTATGATGGTAAATATTGAAAGTATAAAACCAATACCTGCTAAACTATTTTGTCCAAGTCCAGAAACCCACATACTGTCCATTAAACCATTTATATTTAAAAATAATAATGATATTAAAGATGGTATTGCCAGTTTGTATATGGCAGATTTGGGATTATTTTTTATAATATAGTTCATATCCTCTTTTTCAGGACTGAATTTTTTTTTAATAGAATTTAAAGTAAGTGTTTTACCCATATTCATCACTTTATTCAAAATCAACAATTATTGATTAAATTAATGTGATTTCATCATCATTACCAACATCATCTTCAATTACACTATCATCAGTAATTATTGCATTTTTAATAGTAACATTTTTTTTAATAGTGCATGAATCCATTATAACGGCATTAATTAAATTTGCACCTTCCTCAATATGATTATCCATACCAACAACGGAATGTTCTAAAGTTCCATTAATATAATTTCCATTATTTATTAAAGATTTTTTTACAGAGGATTTTGGCCCATAAAAGGAAGGTAATTTTTGTTGAGAACTTTTAATAAATATATGTGCTTTATGTTTGCCATAATCATGGTCTAAAATGAACATATTCATTTTGAAAAATGATTCAATAGTACCTACATCTTTCCAAAAATTATTTAAAACATATACTTCTGCATGGTGGATTTTTAAGAATGTTGGGACGATATCGCGCCCAAAATCAACATTGTTATCTTTTTCGAGAATATATTTTTCAATGAATGAAAATAATTTATCTTTTTTAAAAATATAAACTCCTGTTGAAGCTAAATTGGATTTGGGATTTTCTGGTTTTTCTTCAAAGGTCAATTCTCCATTTTCATCGGATGAAAAAATACCAAATCTGGATGCTTCTTTTATTGGAACTTGAGTTACCATAACTGTCATATCAGCTCCGGAGTCTTTATGCTGTTTGTAAAGTTTGGAATAATCCATATTATAAACATGATCACAGGATAAAATAAGAATATCTTCACATCCACTTTTATCAATAATATTTTTATTTACAAAGACAGAATGTGCAGTATCAACATATTTTACACATTCGTACTCCTCTGAACTTTTAGGTGGTAAAATATCTAAATCTATGCCATTATTGAATTTCCATTCAACTAAATATTTAAGCAAATTATTAGGATTGTGTTGAATGACAACACCAATATTTCTAACAATTCCTGATTCTAAACAATTTCCAAGTGTAAAGTCTATTAAATGGAAAACTCCTCCAATTTTAACCATAGCTTTACATTCATTTTTTGTTAATTTTTTCAAACGTGATCCTTTACCTCCTGCGAGGATTAGGGTATATAATTTATTCATTTTTTCATCTCTCTTTAATTACTGTATTATATAATTTAATATAATTTTTAGCTTGATTTTCCCAACTGTAGTTGGTTTTGTATGCATTTTTCATTATTTTCGTCCACTCATTGGTGTTGAAAATATTTAATGCTTCTTTGCATATTTTTAAAAATTCTTTTGCATCATAATCATAAAATTTAAATCCATTATTTTTTTCATAATCCTTTGAATAGATTATGGTGTCTTTTAATCCTCCAGTATTATATACAATTGGGATATTTGCATAATGCATTGCTATTAATTGACTAATACCGCAGGGTTCGAAACAAGATGGCATTAAAAAGATATCTCCACCCATGTAGAGCTCTTTAGCTAGTGATTCATCAAAATCGATTATTCCCACAAAATTAGAATACTCTTCATTTAATTTTTTAAATTTTTCTTCAATCTCAGGCACACCAGTTCCTAATAAAATCATCTGATTTTCCAAAATCAAATCTTTTAAAATTTTTAAAATTAACGGGGAACCTTTTTGAACACCTATTCTTCCAATAACTATTATAAGCGGAGTATTTAAGTCCTCTTTTAACCCAAATTTATTTTGAATTTTATGTTTAATCACTGATTTTTCTTTTAAAAAGGATTCAAAATCGGAATTTCTAGGGTATAAATCCATATTAATGCCGTTTACAAAGCCACAAACTGATTTTTCACATAGTAACTCATCCAATCCATTACCAAATTTTTTAGTTTTAATATTTTCAGCATAAGACGGACTCACTGTTATAATTTTATCAGAATATGTAATAGCTTCTTTTAAAAAATTAATGGATGATTTTGATTCCCATTTAAATCCTAAGTAATAGTTAAATAAATCATAATCAAGTTCAGAAGAAAATTCAAAATATCCCTGGAAATATAAATTATGAATACTTAAAAGGGTTTTTAAATTTTTAAGTGATTCTGAATTTGCATTGTTCAAAATTAATGGCAAAACACCTTCGTGATAATCATTCATATGAACAATTTGTGTTTCCCAATTTTTTAGTTCATTTAATTCTTTTATAGCTCTTGAAAAGAATGCAAATCTTAAATAATCATCATCATATCCATAAATATTTTCACGATTAAAATAGTAATCATTGTCAATAAAATAAAAATCAGCACCATACAATTTTGAATGTAGGACATCACATCTGATTTTATCTTTGAAATTTTCGATTAAAACAGGGTTAACTGGATTAAAATCGTCAGGGTTTGTAATGTCGAATGATGCAATTTTTTCAAAATTATTGCTGTTTAAGTTTTTATAATTTGGTAAAACAACTTTAACACCAACATTATTTTGAGATAATGCTATTGCAAGCCCTGAAATAAAATCGCCTAAACCACCAGTTTTAATAAAGCCTTCTGCTTCGGTTGCTACTATTAAAATATCCATATAAACTCACACCATATTTTAAATAATTTTAAAAACTTTAAAATCATAGTTAACTAATTCAATAATGTCTTTTTTATTATAACATTCATTAGAAAAGACATCCATTAATTTAAATTCAGATGTGTCTAAATTCAAGTCATTTGCTGAAAATTTAACGTCATCATCATTATTCAATAAAATTAATAACTTTTCATCACCATATTCTCTTTTAAATGCTAAAATTGGTAACGTATTATCTAAAAAATAAATATCTCCTTTTTTAAATGCATCATAACTGTTTCTTAACTTAACAAATTGTTTATACATGCTTAAAATATCTTCATTGATATTGTGCCAAGCAAATGCTTTTCTATTATCTGGGTCTCTACCGCCAGTCATCCCTATTTCATCACCGTAATAAATAAATGGAACTCCTGGTAAAGTCATTGAAAGCAATATTGCAAATTTTAAAAAGTTTATATTTTCATCAAGTAATGTCAATACTCTTTCGATGTCATGAGTACTTAAAAAATTTTGTGTTGAATAAAAATATTCTATAGGGAAATTTTCTAAAAGGGAATAATAACGTTTTTTAAAATCATCAGGGGTATAATTTGATTTTGAAAATTCTAACATTAAACCATGTAATGGGTAGTTAGTTACAGATTCCAATTCTCCTCCAGACATGAATAACCTAAATTCATTATTTTTCATATAATTAAAATTAGTTGCATCGTTCCATAATTCGCCGATTATAACAGAATTCTGATTATTTTTTTTCACTACGCGATTAATTTCTGATATGAAATTATCTGGAAGCAAATCTGCTGCATCTAATCTCCATCCATCAATCCCTCTGCCTAACCATTGTTTAATAATTGAATTGGGATTATATAATATGAAATCTAAAAAACTTGCATTGGATTTATTAAATTCAGGTAATTCGGATATGCCACCCCAACAAGAGTAATCATCAGGATATTCATTAAAACAAAACCAGTTATAATATTCTGATTCTTTGGATTGGTAAGCCCCTATTGTTTCATAATTGCCAAAATGGTTGAAATATTTACTATCATCACCACAATGATTAAATACACCATCTAAAATAAGGTACATATCTCTTTTTTTAAGTTCAGAGACTAATTTATTAAATATATTCAAATCACCAAAATCTGAATCAATTAATTCATAATCTCCAATATCATATTTATGAAAAGTTTTAGCCTCAAAAATAGGGCTTAAATACAAAATTGAAACGCCTAAATCTTTAATATAATCTAATTTATCAATAATGCCTTCTAAATTACCTCCATAAATAGACGTCAAATCTTTATCAATAGCTTCTAAATCTTTTTGTGAACTTTTAAATCTATCAACAAAAACATGATAAATGACACCATGTTTATACCAATTAGGGACCTTAAATTTTATATCATAAATATACATTTGATATAAATTTTTAGGCTTTTTATCATATAATTTCCCAACACCGCCTAAAAGGTCTTCATTATTCCCATAATAATATTTTTCATCATTGTTTTCTACTTCAAAATAATAAAAATTTGGACCTAAAAAACTGTCTGTATCTATATTAATGGAATAAAAGTAGTTATTGCCTATTTTTTCATTGAAATTTAATTTAAATCTTTCATCACCATTAATAGTTTTCAATACCATAAAAACATCACAAGGCACTGATAATTTAACTTGTAATGTAACATTTTGACCTTTTTTTATTGCACCAAAAATATTTTTATAGTTTTCATCATATGAATTAAAATAGAAGTTTATCATAATAAATCCTTTTTTATATTACTGGTGTGCACCAAAAATACATTTTTCAAATAAAATTAACTTTTCATTTTTAAAATAAAAACTCTTTGAAAAGCATTCTGGTATTTTTGTTACACCTATATTATTAAATAAGAATTTTTCACTATTTAAAAATGTTGGTGGGGGTATTGTTTTAAAGTAAAAAAATAATGGAAATAACGGTTATTGATTCTTAGATTAATATGGAACTATTTTCAATAAGTTTATAGTGGAAATACGCCATAAAAATAACTTAAATAAAAAAGAAGGAATATTTGATTAAAAAACCCTGATTGGGGGGTATTAATTTTATCAATGCTATCAAGTTAACTTTTTTTGTTTAATTTTCTTTATTTTTTTGATTTA
>CAVDAS010000004.1:0-41696 GCA_963606955.1 Bacteroidaceae bacterium | reverse complement strand
CCATAATATATAATAAAAGAAATTTAATCAGAAATAAATTTTAATTTTTAGAAAATTGTATTATTATAATTATCAAAAAATAACAACAAAAAACAGTAATAAAAAAAATAAAATTTTTAATACATCCCAATTTAGGATGAAATTTTTCCTACCAAAACATGAATAATATTTAAAACTTTCTATCTAACTCAAATAATAAGTGCTTTATATATTCTTTAATAAAATTTAATATGGTGATAAAATGAAGTTCGGTATAGAATTCGTACCAAATGAAGACTTAAATAAAATAGTAGAACGTGTAAAATTAGCTGAAGAAGCTGGTTTTGAATATGCATGGATCACAGATCACTACAACAACAAAAATGTATATGAAACCTTAGCTTTAATTGCTAAAGAAACAGAAACCATTAAAATGGGACCTGGTGTAACTAACCCATATGTAAGAAGCCCAGCTATTTCTGCTTCTGCAATCGCTACTATCGATGAACTCTCTGATGGAAGAGCTACTTTTGGTATTGGACCTGGTGATAAAGCAACCTTTGATGCTTTAGGAATCCCATGGGAAAAACCAGTATCCACAATAAAATCTGCTATTGCTGACATTAACACTTTACTTGCTGGTGAAAAAACTGAAACCGGTGCAGCATTAGGTGGAGTAAAAGCTGTCCAAGAACACGTCCCAATTTACATGGGAGCACAAGGACCTAAAATGTTAGAAACTTCTGGAGAAATTGCAGACGGTGTTTTAATTAACGCATCTAACCCTAAAGATTACGAAGCAGCATTACCTCTTATTAAAAAAGGAATTGAAAATGCAGGTAAAAACGTAGCTGACTTTGATGTAGGTGCATACACTGCAACTTCTATTGGAACTGATTCTGAAAAAGCTAAAGCTGCAGCAAAAATTGTTGTTGCTTTCATTGCAGCTGGTTCCCCACCTATGGTTCTCGAAAGACACGGATTACCTGAAGGAATCAACGAAAAAATCGGTGCTTGCTTAGGTAAAGGTGACTTCGGTGGAGCTATTGGATTAATCGATGATGATTTACTCAACGCATTCTCCGTAGCAGGTACTCCTGATGAATTTATACCTAAAGTAGAAGGATTAGCTGACATGGGTGTAACCCAATACATCGCTGGTTCTCCAATCGGAAAAGATGTTGAAGAATCCATCAAATTATTAGGAGACGTAATCGCAAGTTTCTAAACTCCTAATCTTTTTTCTTTTTTTCTTTTTTAAATCATAGTTGTTTTAATATCCTGTTTTTTACAAATAATTACTACTTTTCTATATAGCTCATTTTGATATTTCTGTGAAGGATATTCTTTATTATAAAACAAATTTTCCACATTATGCAATATTTCTGGAAAGTGATTTTTAACAAATTCTAAATATTTTACTTTTGATGAATTTTTATCACTTCCAAAAAGAGATAATGACCCCGGAAGTACATGGCTAGCATTATTTTTCTTAAAAACTCTAACTATCTTTTCAATACTTTCTACATCATCAGTTATGTATGGTAATATTGGCATAAATGCAACACCTACACAAAAACCTTTACTAGCTAATATATTCATTGCATTTAGTCTTTGTGATGGCAGAGGTGCATTTGGCTCAACTAAACTAGCTAAGTTATCATCAACTGTTGAAAATGAAAATGTTATACAAACACTTGATTTTAAATTTTTTAAATCATCTGGCAGGATAGCTACTTTACTTAACTTATCTAAAATGT
The DNA here is from genome assembly GCA_963606955.1 of Bacteroidaceae bacterium. Taxonomy (GTDB): domain Archaea; phylum Methanobacteriota; class Methanobacteria; order Methanobacteriales; family Methanobacteriaceae; genus Methanocatella. The sequence goes on along the minus strand of CAVDAS010000004.1, from coordinate 39,957 downwards.
CAATATCTCTTAAAATCAAATCAGACTTTGTTATAATGTGTACAGGATACTTAAATCTTAAAAATATTTTTAAAATCTCACGTGTTAATTCCAATTCCTTTTCTATTTCCATATACGGATCAGATGCTGAGCCTAAATTTAAAAATGCCCTTTCTTGATTTCTAGCTAAATTTTTTAATTTATTATAAACTAAATCACAGGCATTTGATTTTACATAATAGCTATTAGTTTTCTTGGCATATTTACTTCCATTTATATAACAGTATACACAATCAAAACAACATCCCATATATGGATTTATAGTGTAGTCTTCTAAAAATAGTTTGAAATTCCTTTTAGCTTTCCTTTTATTGAAAATTGAATTTACTTTTTTATATCTAAATCCATATTTTTTTAAAATTTCATCATCATTATTAGCAAAGTTTTTAATTATATCAACACCTTAAATATTAATATTAATTTTATTATAGGTATATATAATGGAGATTGAAAATTTAACTAAAGAAATTAGAAATAGGGCTTTTGAGAGAAAAGATCCAAAAACACCTAATCAGGTAGCTGCCAGTTGGTATAATGATGATTTAACTTACGACGGAGTTGGAAAAACTTTATTTATTATTTTACCTACCCCCGGATGTTCTTGGGCTCTTGGAGATAGTGGTGGATGCAGTATGTGTAGCTATGTCTCAGACTGTACACTAGAACCTATTGACAGCAAAACTATAGTAGATATATTTAAACAACACTTAAATCGTTTTCCAATTAATGAAGAAGATAAAATAACTGTTAAATTATTTGCTTCAGGCAGTTTTTTAAATCCCCGTGAACTTCCAAGAGATGCACGTGATGAAATTTTAAATATTCTAATGGATTTAGGTAATGTTAGTGAAATTGTAGTTGAATCCAGAGCAGAATATGTTAAAGAAGAATATATTGATGAAGTAGTAGATATTATTGGGGATACTTTATTTGAAATTAGTATAGGTTTAGAAACATCTAATGATTATACAAGACTTAAAAAAATAAATAAAGGATTTACACTAGATGATTTTAATAAAGCAGTAATGCTAATTCAAAAATTAAATAAAAAAGAAGGTTACAATCTTAAATCTAAAGCATATATTTTTGTAAAACCTATTCTTTTAAATGAAAAAGAAGCTATTGATGAAGCTATTGAAACTGCAAGATATTGTGCAGGCCATGATGTTGACAGAATATCTTTTTGTCCGGCTACAATACATGGCGGAACTCTAATTGAGCAAATGTGGAGAATGGGAGCTTACCAGCCACCATGGATTTGGAGCTGTATTGAAATTATAAATACTGTAAGAAAAGAATTAGATATCCCTGCATTACTTGATACATCTGGTTTTGGTTCAAGAAGAGGACCATATAATTGTAAAAAATGTAATAAAGATTTAAAACATATGATAATAGCTAATAACTTAACACAAAGTCCAATTGAATATGACTGTGATTGTAAAAATAAGTGGTTAGCTGAAATTAATAATGCGGATATGAATAAATCAACTATACCTACAAAACATCTTCCATTATACTAAAATTTTACCTTATTTTTATTTTTAAATTCAAATATCTTTTTAATTAAGATATAATCCAATATTATCATAATAAAAACATAATATATGAATATTCTGCCATTACTAGTTAATGAAGGAGTAAATCCTGAAATAACAACTGATCCAAATCCTAAAGTTAATAATGAAAATATAACATAACTTAACTTTTTATCATTTTTATAAATTAAATAAATAGAAAATAAAGTTATCAGCACAATTACAAGATACAATCCACCGCAAACTAGAAGTCTTGTAGGATCTAAACTTAATAAACCATGTTTTAAATCAGTTAAATCAAAATAGCTAATGTAACTGGTAAAACTCAATATTTTAAAAAATACAACCATTATTACCGGAATTAATGCAATTTTTTTCTTAGATATTAAATAAACATAAACTCCTAGCAATCCTAAGAAAATTATTGAAAATATATCTTTACCCATTAAAATCCAGCTTAAGAAGTAATTAACCCCTACATCTACTTTATTTATAAGACTAAATTTAGCAAAATCTGGAAATCCAAGTTTAGTAACTACGCCCACCCTATTGGCATTACCCGGACAGTAGAAATCATAAGCGAAATTTATAGCTATTAATGCTATAAACAAATACATTATTTTAGGAATTTCTATTTTTTTATACAAACAATAGATTATAATGAATAAATAAGCTCCAGCTACCATAACTAACAGTTGTTCAGAGCTAACAGCTTCTAGCAATGTGACAATTAAAACTAAATCTATTAATATTTCCTTAAATTTAGAAATCTCTTTATTTTTAAATACAAATTCTTTAAGTAAATAAAAATGTATTAATATAAAACAAAATGGCCAAATATAATTTGTTGTAGTAGCTATACAACCTGCAGACCATAATATTCCAGAAAATGTTAACATAAATACTCCTACAAATACACAGGCTAGAGAATTATAAAGAAAAGTATTTTTATTAAATATCTTAGTTATTAAAACGGCAATAGATGCAAAAATAACTGAATCTAAAATTCTCCAGACTTCAGTAGGTATAGATACTAACACTCCTACATTAAATTCAATAATAGACCTGGAACTCCAAGTTGCATATCTGTAATTTAAATAACCATCTTTAGCTAGTGAAAATAATGGATGTTTAGAAACTATTGTTTTAAAAGTCGGATAATCTCCAGTAACTACATCAAACATCCCATGAAGAACTAATAATATAGCTAAAAATATAAAAAAAGGAGTGTATTTATAATAATTTTTAAAATTCATGTCATGTTTCCCAAATAAATTAATTAATCACATATATAGTTAGTAATAAAGAATATTATAAAATTTTCCATTAGATACTTTTAACTATATTAAAAAATAAAAGTATATGAATATAAAAATATTAAAATAATAAACAAGGAGGAAAAAGATGAAAAATAAGTTTGTTAGTTTACTAGCTATTATTTTAGGAATAATAATCATCGCATTTCCAATGATTGGTGTTATTGGAACTAGCTCCTTAATAGGTTTATCTGTTCTTTTAATTTCTATTTATCTACTTGTTGTAGGAGTGGCTATAATAGATTATAATAAATCTGGAGCTATTATTGATTTAATTTTAGGAATTTTACTATTATTCTTAAGTCTTGGATTCATATTTAATCCTAATTTATTTGCATTCCTTACAGAAATTTCACTTTATCTTGCAGGAATTGTATTAATTATTGTTGGAGTTGTTGCTTTAATTAACAACCGCCAAGCAAGATTTGGATTTTATATCGGTATCAGTGGAATATTATTAGGTTTACTCTATATCATTATTGGTACTTATGTTGCAGATCCAATTATTCTCGGTACTTTAATCGGATTATGGTTAGTAATAACCGGTGTTTTAAAAATTATAGATGGTTAATACCATCAACTTTTCTTTTTTTGGTGTTGAAATTGATAGCTATTAGTGCAGACTTTGACCCAGTTCATAAAGGTCATGAAAAATTAATTAAAAAAGCAAAAAAACTAGCTAATGAAAAAGGAAAAAAGCTAGTTGTATATTTAAATAAAGGATACAGTGCTAATCACGGCCCGTTTTTTGTAAATTTTGAAGCCAGACGCGACATGGCTCTAGCTCTTGGAGCAGATGAAGTTAAATCATTTGAAGGCCTTCATCATAGACTTGTTTTATCTTACAGTGTTCCAATTAGGTTAAATAAAATGTATGAAGATGGAGCAACCGATTATATTACATCAGCTAGTATTTCACTTGAGGAGATTAAAAATAGGGCTGCAAAATTTGTTAAACAAGGAAATTTCCTTGGTATGCCTAAAAATTATCCCAATAGAAATGAAATACGCTGGTATGCATTAAATGAATTTTTAGGATCTCCTTTAGAGTATCATGTAATAGATGAATTTAATAAAGAAAAATACTCTGGAAGAAAAATTAGAAAGTCTATTTTAGATAACGATATGACTATTACTAAGGAAACTAGAAAATTACTTCCAAAAACAACGATAGAAATTTTAGAGCGAGAAATAGCTGCTAATAGAGTTCCTGAAGAACGTAATTGGGCTGAAATTTATAAAAGAATGAATACTTATTCAAGAGGAAATCTTGAAAAAATAGCTTACTTAAATGGAAATACTATAAACGAAATTATTAAAAGAAGAGTTTACAGAGATCCCGAATCTATTTGGGCAGTATTTAGAAGAGCTAATTATGGACCAGTTATGACCAGACTAGCTGTAAGTGCCATTGAAGAGGAAGTTACTAAAAAAGAAGTAATAGATTTAATGAGAAGTTACGAAGCCAAAGGAGTTATTCCCGAAGGGCAAAAAGTTCAAAGAGTAATTGACAGAGCTTGGTATGTTGCAAGTGAAGGTGAAGCAGGAGTAAGTGCTAAAATAGCTAATGAGAAATTCAGAAGCGAAAATATTAAAGTTAACGGCGCTCCTTTAAATATTTATGCTGGTTTAAATTTAACTAAATTTGAAACTAAAATCATCTCTGAAGGTCTGAATGCTGATTTATACATTGATAAAGATAATAAAATTTCAGTTCAGCTAAAAGCAGATGGTAAAAAGATTAAAACTAATTTAAGACTACCTGCAAAAGAAGTAACTTATCTTAGATATATTATGGATTCTAATTTTATCCCAACTACTGGAGAGATAAAAAAGGATAAAAAAGGATATAAAGTCAATATAACTATTGGTTAAGCTTTTTTATAGTAGCATTAACCATGGTTAAATCCTGATTTTCAAAATAATCAACGATTTCTTCTAATTCTTCAACTTTTCTTTTTTTAGAATTTTTTGTATTGTTAATTCTGGATAGTGAGCTTTCTTTAAAGTTATCTCCTTCAGTTAAAGTTAAAATATCGAAAAATTCATCTTCCAGGCCTAAATTTTTAGCTACATCATGAGATTCTATTAAAATAGCTGAAAGAGACTTTGTATACATGCTTCTAAGTAATTTTAACTTAGCTACATCTCCAGGATTTTTACTTATTTTATGAATTTCTAAAAACTCATTTAAGAAATCCAGCTCATCTAAATTTTTCCCTGCTAAATATAAAATTGGATTTTCAGAATCTATTTTTCCAATAATTGCACCATCTACAAAGTTATTTACATGTTTTGTAATTTCCAAAGTTGTTTTTGGAGAAATGTTATTTAAATCTAAGTACATTCCTTTAGAGTATTTTCCATATTTAATAGCACTATCTAATGCAGAAGATGGACTGTTGGCTGAAATTAAAATATCTGAATTTCTAGCTACTTCTTTAAAAGTATTTAAAATTCTAACATTTGCTTTTTCCAGGTTTTTAATTGTATTATCTGATCTGTTTTCATCAGATGCTAAAAAAGTAATGTTTTTAGAGTTAATTATTTGTGTTAACCTCCTAGCTACTTTTCCAAACCCTATAAATCCTATTTTCATAAAATTCCTCCAAGAGCAGTTATTAACATGTAAATAGCTGCGATTATAATTAATATTGCAAATATTTTCCCAATATTTTCAGTTTTTTTAGCAAATCTAGCTATGTCTATATTAGAAATTATATATCCTAATATTAATAATGTTAATCCAAATCCAAGACAGTATATGAGAATATTAATAGCTACAAGCATAGGATTTCCTGAACTTACAAGTAATGTTAAAAGTGAAATTAAATAGCCGCTATAACATGGTGCCCATGATAAAGATGTTAAAAATCCCAATATAAATGCATTGTCTCTTTTTTTATAAGTTAATGCTGGAAACTTACAAGAACATGAAGTAAGTAAAAATCCACCAATTAAAAGTAAAATAATTGCAGATATAACTCTAATATAATTTAAATAAGTATAAACAGCTATTGTAAAATAGACTGTTGCAAACAGTATAATTATAAAAATAGTAAATAAACCTAAAATAAATGAAATAAGTTCTGTATTTTTTCTCTTTTTTAAATTAAACCCTATAAAAATAGGTAAAACAGGTAAGATACAAGGAGATAAAATTGAAATTACTCCTGTAATAAAAGAAACAACTAGAACAAGTTCCACACTATCTTCCTCATATTTTACTAATTAATTCATCAGGACCATAATATCCTGTAATAGAACGTAATTCCTTACCGTCACTATCTAAAATAAGCATAGTGGGGGTTGAATAAACATCATACTTACTAGCTATTTCAGGATTGTCATTAATATTGACTATAGTAACTACATAACTTTCATTAAGCTTCTCCATGACTGTGGCATCATTTAATGTGTTTTGCCTTAATTGCTTGCAATAAACACATGTATCTGATTCAAAAACAGCAAAAACTTTTTTATCGCTGCTTTTGGCTTTTTGAAGTGCCTCAGATAAGTTTCCGGCAGTATCAATAATCTTGAATTCTGTTTCTTGTGTTTCATCTTTTTTAAAATCACCATTTATTGAAAACCATGCACTTAATGCAATAATAACAACTATTATGAAAATAATGAAATACAAACTGCATTTTTTCATATTATCCCCACATTAGTTTTTATTTTTTAAAAGCAGCATATCCTGGAGGTTTACACCTATGTCTTTTGAAATTGTTGTACACTTTGAACATAATAAAAAGAAAATATCCTTAGAAGACAAGTCGATTTCAGTTAAACCTTCATAATTTCCCATTCCTTTAGAAATTATAAACTTGTGGCTGTTAAATATTTCCCTGAAATCATCTGAAATCTCGCTATCTACATAACCAACAGTTCCAGCACCAATATCAACAATTTTACCAAATTCATCTAAACCAACATCAATTGCATCCTGTCTGCAAGCATCATTTAAAATTGGCTTAGATTTAACAGCGATTGTAATATCTAAATCATATTCACTAATTTTAGAAAGTAAAAGTTTATCAAATACAATTTCACCAGTATTATCTACTAAATACAATACTTTATCATATTTTTTTAGTGCATTTTCAAAATCATCAATATCTTTAATAGCTAAATCCTGTTCTAAAGCATCACCTATTAAACTTCCAATATCAGTATCAAGCGTAAATGCACCAAAATCCAGAATATTCCCAATAATAGCTATTTTAACATAATTTTCCAAACTATTATTTTCCTTAAGAACTTCTTTAACTACAGGTAAATATTTTAAAGCTATCTGATTACCTTCAATTTTTTCTCTAAAATATGGATCTTCACAACCGGTTTTTTGTTTAATCATATTATGGATAGTTGAACCAGTTTTATTTGAATTAGTGGTTTTATCGAAATTAGAACTTAAAAAATTAAATATGTCATTCATAAGTTCTATTTTAAGGTCTTCATCATCAGTAGATAAATCCATAGCCTCTTTTGCCTGTCTTAAAAAACATGCTCCGCATTCATAATTAATTTTCACTTAACCACCATAAATAATTTGAACTAATTGTATTTCATCATCATCTTGAATCTCGCTCTCTTCAATAACTAGTTCTCCATTTTGTTTTGGGACAATAGTTTGAGAAGATAACTCTAAATCATTTAATAAATCTTTAATTGTATAATTTTTTTTTGGTATTTGTCTTTTTTCATTAATATCTTTAAATTTTAATGTAAATTCCATATTATCACTTTCCCAATTCTTCTAAAAATGTACATGCTTTACATAATCTATTAGCTGAGGGTTCCCCACATCTTTCACATCTTGATTGAGGATATTGCTTTTTAAATCCATCACCAATAACTTCTTTAATTTTATCATATCCTCTAAGTGTAGAATATTTTATTGTAGGATGTTTTTCAGTGAGTTTATTTATTAAATCTGAAACTTCACCTCTGAATGACTGTTGTGCATAAGGACAGCTGTCAAAATGAACTTCTAATTCTTTTGCAACTACATATAAACCTATTTCGCGTTCTGGAATTTCTCTAAGGGGTTTTATTTTAACAGTGAACTCTTTAGCTTTTGAAGAGGTTTTAGCTCCTAATTTAGTTAAATTATCCGTATTTCCTTCAAGATAATTCATCATAATAGCTTGAACTTCATCATCTAAATTATGACCTGTAGCTATTTTAGTAGCTCCCATTTCACGAGCTGCTTTATTTATTACAGTTCTTCTAAAAACACCACAATAACTACATGAACCAATATGGTTTTCTTTTTGCATTATTTCATCTAAAGTTATACCATATTCTTCTTTAAGAGAAACTACTTTGTGTTCAATACCTAAACGCTTTGCATGGCGAATAGCTATATCTACACCATCCTGACGGTAATTATCAATTCCTTCATCAACAGTTACTGCACAGATATCTATAATATTTCTCATACGAAAACTATTTAGAATTTCAAGAACAGTTACACTGTCTTTACCTCCGGAAAGTGCAACTAAAACTTTATCTCCTTTTTCTAATAATTTTTCCTTTTTAGTTGTTTTAATAACTTTTTTTTCAATTGATTCAATAAAACAATCCTTGCACAAATATTGACCAGACTGGGGTTTTTTAATAATAACTTGAGAATTACCACATTTACTACATTGCATAACTACACCTACATTTGCTCTACAAATTGAGCTAATTGATTTAGAGTGTTTACTTCAAATACATGAGCTCCTGCCTCTTCATATAATGAAACACAACTATCTACTATATCCCATTTATTTCTATCTTCAGGATTTAATATTACAACTTTTTTAGAATTTTGAACCATTTCACCAACTAAATCTACACTAGCTGGAATACCTTTTACTTTAGGACCTGCCCAATCTCTACAATCAGACAATATGATAACATAAGACTTATTATTTAAATTAGCGGTTTCCATGAACTTCTCAAATGCAGTATACATATTTGATGTTCCATGAACCATTACATTTTTAAGCCTCATATCTTTAACTTTTGTAAATGCATCAATTAAATACTCTTCTTTTAGAGCCTTGGTTGTTTCAATAACTTTATTATCAAATTCAAAAGTTCTTGAATTCTTAAATGCACTTTGAGCTGAAAACATTAACATGAAAAACCAACTACTAATCCATTCACATGATCCACTAATATCATTTAAGAATAAATGTTCATTTTTATGAGGACGTGGTTTAGCTTTAATTAATTCAAAAGGAACACCGCCATACTTCATATTTACTCTTATAGTTCTTCGGATATCTATTTTATTTGAACTAGATTGGCTTTTTCTTCTTGAACGTTTATTAGCTATTTTCCTACCTAATCTTTGACAAATTTCAAGCATTCTTGGGTCGAATTTATTAAGTTTTGTTAAATCTTTATTTAATAATTCCCCATCTCTTTCAAGTTTTTGAACTTCATCAAGTAAAGGCTGGCCTGAAAGCATTTTTAGCTTTTCATTATCCATTTTTTCCTGTTTAATTTTAGTAGATATGTTACCCTGTTTTTTAATAATATATTTATTAGATTTAGGCCCGTCTCCTTTGTAAGCTACTCCTTTTTTCTCAGCATTTAACTTTTCTTTTTTCTTAGCTTCTTTTTTAAAAACCTTTTCAAAAATCTTGTTAAATTTAGGAATATCATACTTATCTTTAACATAGATTGCTCTTAGAGCTGTTTTTAGGAGATTTCTATCTTTTTCGCCTAACTCCATATAAATCTGAGTGGCTGCTTGTGTACTCCTAATACTAACAGGTAAACCTGCCCCTCTTAATTGATGAGATAAGTCTGCAACTTTATCAATCATAATATCATTATAATTAATATTTTTTATGAATTATATCTTTTAAAACTCTTTTTTTATCACTTTCAGTTTTAATAGCTACACCAATACTATCTTCCAGGGATTTATTGAAGTCTTTAGTTCCTAAATTAGAAACTGACTTAACCCAATCTATAGTTCCCCTTACAGATGGTTTTTTCATTAAATTAAGATTACGTATATCATGCACTATTTTAACTATTTTTGAGACTGTTTCATCTTTAGCTTCAGGAAGTGTTGATTTAACAATTTCAATTTCACGTTCAATTGAAGGATATGGAATATATAAGAATAAACATCTGTCTTTTGTTTCATCAAGTAGAGATCTTTGAGAGTTAGATGTTAAAATAACAATTAAATCATTTGCTAGATGAAAAGTTCCTAAATCATTTATAGTTATTTCTTTTTCACCTAATGCCTGAAGTAAGAAACTTTCAACTTCTTCGTCTGCTTTATCAATTTCATCAATAAGTAAAACAGAATCTTTTTCATTTAAAAATGCATTTAATAAAGGACGCCTAATAAAAAAGTCTTCATGAAATATTTTTTCTTCATTATTAGAGTCATTTTTAGCTGCTTCCAGATGCAATAATTGTTTTTGGTAATTCCATTCACCTACAATTTGCTCAAAAGTGATTCCTTCATAACATTGAATCCTAAAGAAATCCCTGTCAAAAGCACTAGCTATTACTTTAGCTAACTGAGTTTTTCCAACACCTGGAGGTCCTTCAATAAGCATTGGTTTTCCAAGTAAAAAAGATAAGTATAATGTTGTTGAAATCTCGTTATCCGGGACATATTTTTCATTTAAAAGAATTTTATCAATATCTTTAACAGACAAATCATCAATTTGCACAATCAAACCTTCTTTAATTTTATATCTTAATTAGAAATATTATGATGAATTTATTTAAAAGTTTTGAAATAAGGTTAAATTATGAAAACAGAAAAAATGCAATTACTACTGGAATTCATACATTTGAAAATCATCATTTATCAAATTAATTTTTAAACTCATCAGGATTTTTAAACAAAGCAAAATCCTGAATATATTCTTTTCCAGTAACCATAGCAGTGTATGCTTTTTGAAGTTCACTACCTAAATATGCTGCATGCTCCATTCTTGTTACAAGGCCTTTATTAATTATTTCTTCATAAATTTCTTTTGGATTATTTCCAACAATTACTAAATCTGCTTTGTTCTTTTTAAAATGTGTAGCTATAATTCTACTAGATTTAACTGTAGTTCCATAATCAACACTAATTTTAAAGCTTCCTGCTTTGTCTCTTACGAATTTCATAGGCTTATCTTGTTTAATTTCTGGAACTCCATCAGTTTCATTTTCAATAATATCTAATCGTTTATGTTTATCTTTAAATGCAACTAAGTTAATTCCCAAGTCTTTTGGAATAGAATGCCTATGTTTAGCTAAAAACATCATTTTAGATGCAGTTGATAGCTCATAAACACTCCCTCTTGTTTTTCCACTTTCTTCTGGAGTAAATAATATACTTACACCTAATTCCATTCCAATTCCTGCAAGTAACACATTAACTCCCCCAGAGTCTGCATCCATCAATTCAGTAACATTTCCAACTCCAAAAAACATTGGGGCTTTATTTATTTTATGAAACTCAAAACAAGCTATAATTGATTCAACAATACTGCTACTGTTTACAGGATCTAAAATTAAATCTGCAACATAATCAATACCTTTTGTATCTTCAATTAATTGATTCATTGCATCAACTCTTTCTTTAGGAGTTTTTGGAGTAAAACCTTCAGAAAAATTAGTTGGAAGTAAAACAGCGGGAGTGTTAGTTTCTTTTAGAGTATCAAGTAGTTTAGAATTATTTCCTAAATCTAAACTTAATACTAAATCAATACCGTGCTTTGCAGCTACTTCAATTTCTTTTGAGTTTAAAGTATCAATACTTAATGGTCTGTCCCCAACAATTGGTCTTAATGTATCAATTAATTCAGGAATCTTATCTGAGAAGTCTTCACCAGCAGCCATACCAATATCAATCATATCTGCTCCAGAATCAACAAAGTATTGACATTTATGAATTAAAGCTTCTTTTGACAAAAATGGTGCATTAGCTATTTCAGATAATACTCTCATTGGAAAGTCTTCACCAACAGGAAGTTTACCAATCATTATATTATTAGGTTTTTTTAATAGCTCTTTGATGTTTTTTTCATCATTTTCAAAATCATCAATGAATTTTAAAGCTTCTTTTCTTTTCTCTTCCTCAATTAGTTTATCTGCAGGTTTATCTTCAGATAATTCAATTTGATTAAGTAGATTTAGAACCATAGCTAAATCAGCCCCATCAGTTGAACCTTTAAAAGTAGGAATTCCTAATTCTTTTGTTATTTCACGAGTTCCTTTTTTTATTAACCCTGGAACTAAAATCATATCAATTTCATCTAATTGATTAGCAAAATTAGATTTAATTTCCTTAATAATTATTCTAGGAGTTAAAAATGCAGCTACTTGCGTATTATTAGCTATATGAATCATAACTTCCACATCAGCATTAGCTACAACATTTTTAATTAAAGGATATGCTAAATTTCCAGTAATAATTAAAACTTTCATAAACTCCCCCACATATTCATAATACTAATAATTATAGTTCATTTAATTATTATAGGTAACTATAAACTAAGTTATTTAATGACATTTAATAACACGAAAAAATCTATAATGATTATCCATGATAAACTTTATATATTTTGTAATTTATAATGATTATACATGATAAACTATGGAGGAAACTAAATGATTGAAATTCGTTTTCACGGACGTGGTGGACAAGGGTCCGTAACTGCTGCTGAGATTTTGGCAAAAGCTGCTTTTAAAGATGGCAAATATGTTCAATCCTTCCCTTTTTTTGGAGTTGAACGTAGGGGAGCACCAGTAATGGCTTTTACCAGAATTGATGACAAACCAATTGACATAAGATACCAAGTATATAATCCTGACTATGTATTAGTTCTTGATGATGGATTAATGAACGTGGTAGATGTATTTTCTGGAATAAAAGAAAATACTGAAGTAATTATTAATATTGCTGAAGAATTTAAAGGAACTGGCGAACATCCGGTCCATAGCATTGATGCAACCGGAATCGCATTAGATTTACTCGGACGTAATATTGTTAACACAATTATTTTAGGATACTTTGCTAAAAAAACTCATGTTGTAAGTATTGAATCACTTATTGACGTGATTAAAGAAACATTCCCTGGAAAAGTTGGAGAATTAAATGCAAAAGCTACAAGAAAAGCTTATGATATGGGATAAAACAATAGAGAAGGTGAATTAAAAATGGTATCTATCGGATGTGTAATAAAAACACCTGGAAGTAGTAAAAATAATAAAACTGGAAGTTGGAGAACTTTTAAACCTATTTTAGATAAAGAAAACTGTATTGACTGCGAAAATTGTATTATTTTCTGTCCGGATTCCAGTGTAAATAAACAACATGACATTAATTACGATTACTGTAAAGGATGCGGAATTTGTGCAAACGAGTGTCCTGCAGATGCAATCGAAATGGTCAAAGAATAGAAAGGGAGTGAAGAAATGACAAAAGAAGTTATGACAGCAAATAAAGCAGTTGCAGAAGCTGTAAGATTAGCTAAACCACAAGTTATTCCTGTTTATCCAATTACACCTCAAACAACAATTTCAGAATATCTTGCACAATATGTTGCAGATGAAAAAATCGATGCAAAATATGTGAAAGTAGAATCTGAACACAGTGCAATTAGTGCATCTGTTGGAGCAAGTAGTGCTGGAGTAAGAGTATTTACTGCAACATCTTCACAAGGATTAATGTTAATGCACGAAATATTGTTTGCAGCAGCAGGTATGAGAACTCCAATCGTATTAGCTGATGCAAATAGGGCAATATCTGCACCATTAAATATTTGGAATGATCAACAAGATTCAATTGCACAAAGGGATGCAGGATGGTTACAAATTTATGTTGAAAGTGCACAAGAAGCACTAGACACTACATTAATGGCATACAAAATTTCTGAAAACCACGATGTTTTACTCCCATCAATGGTATGTTTAGATGGGTTTATTTTAACCCATACTGTAGAACCTGTGGAAATTCCAACTCAAGAAGATGTAGATAAATTTTTACCTCCATATGTTCCAGAACATGCTTTCTTAGATCCTAATGAACCAATGTCCATCGGTACATTAGCTGATCCTGATTACTATCTTGAAGCAAGACATGACATGCAAGTAGCTATGGAAAATTCAATTCCAGTTATTGAAAAAACTTGTAAAGAATTCAACGAAATATTTGGAAGAGAATATGGTCTTATTGATGCATACAAAACAGATGATGCAGATATCATTTTCGTAGCTATGGGTTCAATGTGCAGTACTTTAAGAGTAATGGTTGATGAATTAAGAGACAAAGGAGAAAAAGTAGGTTTACTTAAAATCAGAGCTTACAGGCCATTCCCTGTTGAAGCTATTGAAGAAGCTGTTAAAAACGCATCAAAATTAGCAGTTCTTGATAAAAATGTTACCTTTGGAATTGGAGGGGCTCTTTTCACCGATATTAAAGCAAAAATACATAAAGAAGCATACGGATTTATTATTGGTTTAGGTGGAAGAGATATTACTCCAGAATCAATCTTAGAAGTTTATGAAAAAACCAAAAATCCAGAAAAAGAAGTTAGCTGGATAGGACTTAAGGAGGAATAAAAATGGATATATCTGATAAAGAATATTTAGCACCAGGACACAGAGGATGTGCAGGTTGTGGAGCTTCCATTGGAGTTAGATTAGCTCTTAATGCATTAGGAAAAAATACTGTAGCTGTTTCAGCTACCGGTTGTCTTGAAGTAATGACCTCCCCTTACCCAGAAACTGCATGGGAAATTCCATGGATGCATGTAGCTTTCGAAAATGCAGGAGCAGTTGCATCTGGAGTAGAAAGTGCTTTAAGAATCCAAGGAAAAGATGATGTCAATGTTGTTGCTTTCGGAGGAGACGGAGGTACAGTAGATATTGGTTTACAATCATTATCTGGAGCTATGGAAAGAGGCCATAACTTAACTTACATCTGTTACGATAACGAAGCATATATGAACACAGGTATCCAAAGAAGTGGAGCTACTCCTTACGGAGCAAGTACTACAACTTCACCAAAGGGAAGTGCAAGTTTTGGAGAAGATAAACCTAAAAAAGATATGGCAATGATTATGGCAGCACATGGAATCCCATATGTAGCTACTGCATCTATTGCATATCCAGAAGATTTTGTTAAAAAAGTTAAAAAAGCAGCACAAATTAAAGGACCTGCTTACATACACTTACACCAACCTTGTACTACTGGTTGGGGATTTTCTTCAGACAAAACTATTGAAATGGGAAGATTAGCTGTTGAAACTGGATCATGGATTTTATATGAAGTTGAAAATGGTGAATTCAACATCACTTTCAGACCAGATGAAAGAAAACCAGTGAAAGAATACTTAGCTCCTCAAAAAAGATTCAGACATCTCGATGATGAACACATAGAAAAAATACAAAAATATGTTGATAAATCCTGCGAAGAATTAGGCTTATAAAGGAGGAATAATAGTGGAAAAAATATTTGTAAATAGGGATGCATGTGACGGATGTGACAACTGTGTAAACATGTGTGCATCTATCCATACTGCTCCTAGAATTAAAATTATAGAGCATGATTCCGCATATTATTCATTAGTTTGTCAACATTGTGAAAATGCACCTTGTGTTAAAATTTGTCCAACAAATGCAATGACCGAGAAAGGTGTTAACACAGAAGACTGTATCGGATGTGGCTTATGTAGTATTATTTGCCCATTTGGTGCAATTACAATTGCAGAAAGTGTAGCTGAAAAATGTGATTTATGTGCAGGAAGAGAAGAAGGTCCTGCTTGTGTAAAAGCATGTACTAAAAGAGCTATTTCAGTTATTGACCCTGCAAAAATTAAAATTAAAAATCAAGAAAAATATCTTGCAAAACTCGCTGGAGAATACAATACAGGAAGTAGCTCCGGACACGGTTTCGTACACTTTATTACCAGTGCTGCAAGAGCAAGATTAGTTCTTGATGAATAAATCGGAAAATAAAATGGTTGAAAAACTTCACATAAATTGTGTAAGTTGCGGAAATTGTCAACATCCCAGAGATGTTGATAATCTCCCATTATTTTGTATGGAATGTTCTCCTACTGATGCCCCATGTTTAAAAGTTTGTCCAAATCAAGCAATAGAAAGTTTTGGAGGAGCTATTACTTTAAATAAAAGTAAATGTGATAAATGTGGCAAATGCAAACCAGTATGCCATCTTAGTATTTTAGATACTATCATAAAATAGCTATTTTTTTAAAAAATTTAATAAAGCTTAAAATATAAAATTATAATTAACTTTTCTTTTTATAAAAAATATTAATAAGGTTTTTATTTTGATTACTCAAGACATGATAAAAGATACTGTTTATGAACTTTACAAAAAAGCAGTTATCGTTTTAGGAAATGATGTGAAAAAAGCACTAGAAGATGCTCTTAAAGTGGAAGATAATGAACTTGCAAGGTTAAATATTGAAGCTATCTTAAAAAATATTGCACTTGCTGAAGAAAAAGAAATTCCAATGTGTCAAGATACAGGTTTACCAGTAGTTTTTGTTAAATTGGGAAATGTTGAAGTTGAAAATTTAAGAGCAGGAATTGAAGAAGGAATTAAAAAAGCTACAAAAGAAATTCCAATTAGGCCAAATATTGTAGATCCCCTAACAAGAGAAAATACTAACATTAATGTTGGAGATTACATCCCTCCAATAGATATAGAATTAATAGATGAAGATTATCTTGAAATAACCATTTTACCAAAAGGATTTGGTTCAGAAAATAATAATGCAATGAAAATGGCACTTCCAGCTGAAGGAATTCAAGGTATAAAAGATTTTGTAGTAGAATCTGTTCTAAAAGCAAAAGGAAAACCATGCCCTCCAACAGTAATTGGTGTTGGAATTGGTGGAACTTCTGATTTATGTTTAAAATTAGGTAAAAAAGCACTTCTTGGAGAAGTTGGTAAAAGAAACCCTGATCCAGAACTAGCTAAATTAGAATTAGAAATTCTTGAAGAAATTAACAACTCAGGAATTGGTCCAATGGGTCTTGGTGGTAAAACAACAACATTAGATGTTAAAATTCTAAAAGCACATACACATACAGCAGGATTACCTATTGGTGTTTGTGTACAATGCTGGGCAGATAGACATGCCACTGCTAAAATTTATGATAAAAAATAAAAAAGTAGGATTGATTAATTAAATAATCAATTTATTGTTCTTCTTTTTTTAATTCCTCAATATGAGGTCTTTTTTGAGTATTGATAAATACAATTCTTTCCCCAATATCAACTACCCTATCAGCTATTCTTTCTAAGTATCTTGCAATAAAAATAATATTAACAATTTCTAAAGCATTTTCTGTTTTTCCGGTTAATAGCTTAGTAGCTTTAGATAAAACAATATCAAACATATCATCTATTTTATCATCATCAGTAGCTAATTCTCCTGCAACATCCATATCTTGAGAACAGTAAGCCATAAAACCTTTATTTAAAATAATTTGGACATAATCTGACATATATTCTAAATTTTCAATTATATCGCCTTTAAGTTCAACACCATTAATAACAGCAGCAGATTCAGCAATATTATTACATAAATAGGCTATTCTTTTAACATGAGAAATAACACGAATTGATGATTCAATAAACATTAAATCACCAGCTAATGGCTGTATCATAGCTATAAATCTAATACAATTCCTTTCCAATTCATATGCACGAATATCTATTTTTTTAGATTCCATAGATATGCCATCAGCAATTTCCTCATTAAAATCTAATATTAATGAACTTGCTTTTTTATGTAGTTGTAATGTATCATTACATAAATTTTTAAAATCATTCTTAATTGATTCAATTCTTTCCTGAAATACAGGGGTTGGATATTCCTTATTTTCCATTAAAATCACCTTAACCAAATCTTCCAGTAATATATTCTTCTGTTTTTTGTTCTTTAGGACTTACAAATATTTGATCTGTTAAACCACTTTCAATTATTTCCCCATTTAAGAAGAAAGATGTGTATTTAGATACTCTTGTAGCTTGTTGCATATTATGTGTAACCATAACAATAGTATAATCTTCTTTAAGTTCATGTATTAAACTCTCAATTTTCAATGTAGAAATCGGATCTAGAGCAGAACAAGGTTCATCCATTAAAATTACTTCAGGGCTAACAGCTATTGTACGTGCTATACATAATCTTTGTTGCTGACCACCAGATAACCCCATTGCAGATTTATCTAATTTGTCTTTAACTTCATCCCAAATAGCTGCTGATTTTAGACTTTTTTCAACTACCTGAGCAATATAATCTTCATCTTCTTCACCATGGATTCTTAATCCATATGCAACATTATCAAATATAGATTTTGGAAATGGATTTGGTTTTTGGAAAACCATACCTACTTTTTTTCTTAAATCAACAACATCTACAGAATCATCATAAACATCTACACCATCTAAGTAAATATTACCATTATGACCAAAGGTTGGGATTAAATCATTCATACGATTAATTGTTCTAATAAATGTAGATTTACCACAACCGGACGGTCCAATAAGTGCAGTAACAGAATTCTCTGGAACATCCATATTTACATTTTTTAAAATCTGAGCATCTTCAAAAAATGTGTTTAAATTTCTAACTTCAAGTTTCATTATTTATTTCCCCATAATTTTCTTTTGATACCTATCAACAACTAAATTAGTTGCAATAGTTAATATTAATACAATAATTACTAACACTGCAGCTGTTCCGTATGCATTTTGAAGTGAAACACCTTCAGTAGCTAATACATACAAATGAAGCGGCAAAGGCCTACCCGGATCAAATATTGAAATAGGCACTGTTAGAGCAGAACCTACAGCATACATAACTGCTGCTGCTTCAGAAATAGCTCTAGTCATAGCTAAAATAACACCAGTAACTATTCCAGGTAATGCTGCTGGCAATACAACTGAATAAATAACCTGCCATTTTGTAGCACCTAACCCATAACTTCCTTCTTTATAAGAATTTGGAATAGCTGTTAAGGTAACTTCAGAAACTTGGAAAATAGTTGGAATAGCCATTAATGCTAAAACTAATCCTCCAGATAATATAGACCAGCCTAACTTCAAGAATACAACGAAAAATGCTAACCCAAATAAACCAAATACAATAGACGGAATTGAAGCTAATGTTTCAGAACCGAATCTAATAAATTTGATAATTTTTTGATTTGATGCATATTCGGACATGTAAATAGCTGCACCAACACCTAATGGAGTAGCTATTATTGCAGCAATAAATACTACATATAAACTTGAAATAATCATAGGGAATATTCCGCCTTCTCTTCCGGCATCAATAGGACTTGAAAATAAAAATTCAAAGTTAATAACTGGAATTCCTTTAACAAGAATATAACCCAATATAATAATTAATATAAGTAATGTAACAACACCAGATAATACAAATACGCCCTTCATTATTTTCTGAGAAGTCTTAGGAGAGCAAAAACTCTTCATTCAATCCCCTCCGCACCAATACCATATTTATTTTGAACATAATTTGCTACTAATAATAAAGCTGCAATTATAATGAATAATACAACAGCAGTACCAAATAATGCATTATAATGTAAACCTGTAGCATAACCCATTTCTAAAGCAATGTTTGTTGTAAGTGTTCTAACTGGAGCGAATATTGAACCCGGAATTTGAGCAACATTTCCTGCTACCATAATTACAGCTAATGTTTCACCAATTGCCCTCCCAATACCAAGAATAACTGCTGTGATGATTCCAGGTAATGCAGATGGGAAAATAATATGGCGAATTGTTTGCCATTGGGTAGATCCAAGACCTAAAGCTGCTTCCCTATATTCTCCTGGAACTGCTTTAATTGCATCTTGAGAAACTGATATAATAGTTGGTAATATCATAACAGATAAAATTAAAGCAGCTGTGAAAACACTAAATCCAGTACCACCAAATTGTTGACGTACAATAGGAACTAATACTGTTAAACCAAAAAATCCGTAAACTACTGAAGGAATTCCAGATAATGTTTGGATAACTGGTTTTAAAAATAACCTTATTTTATCAGGAGCTATTTCTTCCATAAATATAGCACATAATAAAGATAATGGAACAGCTATCACCAATGAAAGTAAAGTTACAAATATTGAACCAATAATCATTGGGAAAACACCAAATTGACCATCATTAGGAGCCCAATTACTTCCAGTTAAAAATTCAATAAAACCATATGACTGAAATGCAGGAATTGCCTCACTAACAATAAATGCCAATATTGTAAAAATAACAAGAATGGAAAAGATTGCTGTTATAAACAATCCTTTCTCAATAAAAAATTCACTTAAATTCTTAGTTTCCATCAAACCACTGTGAATCTAATTAGATGATTTAATAATTTTTTCATCAGATAATACTTTAGCACCATCATCACTTAAAACCCAATCAATGAAGTTTTTGGTCTCACCAGTAGGTTCACCGTTGGTTAAGAATAAGAATGGTCTTTGAAGCTCGTATGAACCATCTGCAATAGTAGCATCAGATGGTGCAACTCCATTAACATTAACTGCTTTAATATCATCACTCATATGAGCATAAGATACAAAACCAATTGCGTTAGGATCTTGGGAAACTGATTGTTTTACTGCTTCAGTAGAACTTTGAACAACAGCATCATCTTTAATTTTACTGTCTCCCATAACAATACTTTCAAATGCATCTAAAGTACCTGAACCTTCTTCACGGGTGATGACGTTTATTTCTCCATCACTTCCACCTACTTGATTCCAGTTGGTAATATTACCAGAGAAAATTCCTTGAAGTTGTTCATCAGATAAATCTGAAACTTGGTTTTGAGTGTTAACAGCTATTACAATACCATCTTTTCCTAATTCATATTGTTGTAAGGAACTGTTATTATCTAGAGCTTTGGAACACATACCAATATCAGCAGATCCATCTTCAGCACTTTTGATACCTACACTAGATCCTCCACCTTGCACATTGATTTGAGCATCAGGGTGTGATTCTTTGTAAACTTCGACTAACTTTTCAGCAACAGGTTGAACTGAAGTTGATCCTGCTACTTGAACCTTTGATGATCCTGCTTCTGCAGAAATAATCAAGGCACCTGCAATTATAACAATAATCGCTATAATACCAATTAAATATTTATTTTTCTTTTTCATTTTTCTCCTCACATACATGTTTTAACAAATCAGATATATAAATGTTGCTTTTTGTGAAGTATTGTTCCTAATTAGTGAAAATAAGGTTTAATAAGAGCTACTTTTTATGAAATAAAATTCCTAAAAAGTGAATAAAAATAGAAAAATAAAAAAATAATAGGATTACCTAAATGTACGGGGAGTGGTAGATCTAGGTATATTCTTATGAAATTCAATAGCTACATCAATAATCTCTATAGAAATATCTCCCATTCTTTCAAAGGCTTTAACAACCCTAAATAAGTACATAAAATAATTAGAACGTTCTTTTTCATCAAATGAATTTTCTGCCATTTGAGTAGCTATTATATTAATAGATTTATTTTGAAGCATATGCATAGATTCTTCAAAATCCATAATATCTTCTTTAAGATTGGTTTTTCCTTCCAAAAATGCGAGCATTGATGACATAATCATTTTTTGAGCAGTTTTATGCATTTTCTTTAAATTTTTAAGAATAACCTCATCAACTTCATAAACATCTTCAATTACAAATTTTGCAATATGACCACAATAATCCCCAATACGCTCCAAATCATAAGCTACTTCATTATAAAGCATAGATTTTGATAATTCAGAATGTTGATTAATACTAACAATAGTTTCAACAGAAGTTCTTACTTTTTCAACCATATTATTAGTAGTATAATCCATTTCCAAAGCAGCATTAGCTTTAGCTTCATCATATTCATAAACAGCATCAAATGACTCTTGTAATTGAGACTGAACATGTTTAGCCATATTAGATAACATATCATTAACTAACATATATCCAGAATCATTAACTGGAGCATAATCTCCAAAAGATTCTGCTAACTTCTCATATGCTTTTAAATCAACCATATACGCTCTTTTAACAGTACCCTCTTTTACAAGAGGTTGAAGTAACTGAGTAACATAACGACGTGTTATTCCTAGTTTCTCAGCTATTTCATCTTGAGTAGATGGATTTTCATATAAAATACAATCCAAAATATCCTTTAAAGTTTTATTTTTTTTAGTCATGATATCTACTTTTTATAGTCACCTAAAAACTCATTAGTTTCAAATCGAATGTTTTCAGAAGATTTGTTTATTTGATTTTGACTAGGTTTGTGTTTTATTGGTCTTTTCCTATGCCTATACTCACTCAGACTACTATTTCTTGGAGGAACATCTCTTCTTTTTGAATGGACCCTAATTAACTCAAGATTATCTAAATTCTGATTATGACTCCGTGTTTTAATTTGAAATTTAGGTTTTCTAGTAGAAACTAAAATCTTATAAATTACACCACATAATAATATGAATGCTATTACAGCTATTGGGAAATCAAAATAATGGAATATATAATATAATATTAACAATCCTGAATCAGAATATCCTTTAGCTAAAAATATCAACCCAATAAATGCAATTAAACCTCCATGAGATTTTTTAATAAAATCAGGTTTTAACACAAATGGATAAACACACATAACTAATAAAGAGAATCCTAAAACCCTATATAAATTATTATCTGCAACATTTTGAAGAGATAAATACACGCTTAAGAATTTTGGTGGTAACAATCCTATTTCAGATAACATAGCAAAAATTAACAATAGCTGAATTAATGCCATAACAATTAATGGAAATGAATATGCTATTTCCCACTCAAAATTAGATTTAATCCTTGCATCATCAACAGGCTTTTCAAGAGCTTCTAAAAGCACATTATACAAGACAGAAGATAATACAGAACCAACAATAGTTCCTGCAACTCCAAACACTGCTGTAGTAATAGCTACAAATGCTGAAATACAAGCCACCAAAATAATCTTTGAATGATTCAAATTTTCACCTTATAATAGTTTAATTAATTAAAAAAATGTAATAAACATTTATACTTACTACATTATATTTTTAATTAATTTATAACTTTATGTTTTATAGGATATTAAATGCATTAGGAACTTTACTTGAAATTTTATTACTGATACTTGGAACTGTTGAGGAGATAATAGAACTATCTGCTTGTTTAGCACTGTTTACATCTCCATCCCCTGGAATAATAGTGGCATCTAATGCATCTTGTAAATTCTCAACAGTCATACGTTGAACCCATGGGTCCAAATCAGATATAATTATTTCATCAACTTGTTTATCTAATTCATTAGCTATTACCCAAGAAAGGAACCTTCCACCAAGTAGAGCAACACTATTTCCATTAACAGAATTTACAATATCATTTAAATCATTTTTTAAAGTAAGATTTTCATACATTTTTGAATTAATCAAAGTAGCCCAATGTGCATCACCAACTGTGTATGCACCAATCTTTTTTGGATAAATATAATCTTTTCCAACTATTTTAATAGCAGTTACAAGAGAAATTAAATCATCTTTTAATACCGGAACTTGAACATTAGGGCTGTTAACTTCTTCTTTCATTATTTGCAGTACTCTTGGAAGACCGAATTTACCTCTTCTAGCAGTTCCCGGTTCATATCCACACATATATCCATGATGATTTTTTGGAAAACCAGTTATAATAATATTTAAACCAGATCTAAGACCAACCCTACATTCCCTTTCATAAGCACCATTAGTACCTACTACTTTACCTGGACACAATATCCTTGAAGCAGCTACAGCTTTTGCAAATGCTTCAGTTGGATTTTTAGCTGCATTATATGGGCCGCCTTCAAGTACAAATACATCGGCACCTATCTCAACAGCTTTTTCAAATCCAGTTATAAGATCATCATAACCATCACCAATAAACATGATAGCTTCAAGACCTCTCTGATATTTTTTAGCTAAATTAGCTACATCTACTGCTTCACTATAAGGTGCAGCATGGCCTTCACCAGTTTGCTCACTAGTTAAATTAATAGCTACTGAAGAGGATAATTTTACCCATTCTTCCTTATCGCTTGCTTCTGCTTTTTCTTTATCAATTAATCTTTCATGGATTCTGTCTCTTGGGCATTCAGTATATACTGGACCTTTATTATAACATTCTCCACCACAACCTACAATATTTTGCGGAAGTCTCATAGGCCCATTTTCACCAAAATGATCCAAATCAAGTGGAACATCAACAGAATCATGTACCTTCCTCATTACTTCAATGCCGTGCATTCCATGTTTTTCAGCAATATCTGCAAATGCATATGCACAAATATGGATAGGTAAGCCCAACATATCAGACAAACGACAATTTCCAAGTAGTTCCATTAATTCCAAGTCAGATGCACATGTTCCAACAACAGCTTCAGTTAAATCACAGCCTAAGGGAAACCTTTTAAATTTCATCCCTAATTTCATTGTGTCTTCTAAAGACAATTCAGAAATTGCATCAACAACTTCAACAACATTTTTATCTATTTTAGATAATTCAATAGCTGCATCGTCATTAACAATAGCTTCTTTAATTAAATCATACATTTGATTACAACCTCTAATGATAATATATATAATATATCATAATCTCAATAAATAAATTTTGTTTAATAAAGTTAAAAACAAAATTAGTAGTATTATTAATATCCTATACACATTTAAAGGTAATTATTAAAAACAGATATAAACACTTATATATTTCGAAAAATTAAAACTAATAATGTTACTACTAATGCTGAATTCAGCAATATTATTTAAAAATTAGAGCTAATGACAGTTTATAAATAAACAAGACGTTCTTTTATATAATTAATAGGGTAATTATTAATGCACATTTTAAATAATGCAATAAGTAGTAAATGTTTTTTAATAAACTTAAAAAATAAAATATATATATGTTTTAAAGGAGACAAAAATAATGAAAGTAGCAATTTTAGGTGCAGGATGTTACAGAACTCATGCTGCAAGTGGTATTACTAACTTTACAAGAGCTTGTGAAGTTGCAGACAAAACTGGAAAAGAAAAAATCGCAATGACCCACTCTACTATTGAAATGGGTGCAGAATTATTACACCTTGCTGGAGTAGACGAAGTAGTTGTATCTGACCCTGTATTTGACAACGACTTTACTGTAGTAGATGACTTTGATTGCAAAGAAGTTATTGCAGCTCACAAAGCTGGAAACCCTGAAGATGTAATGGGTGATATCAGAGCAAAAGTAAATGAGTTAGCTGAATCCCTCCCTACACCACCTAAAGCAGCTATCCACTTCGTAGATCCTGAAGATTTAGGAATGAAAACTATGAGCGATGATGCAGCAGCAGTAGCTGACGCTGACTGGGTAATGACTTGGTTACCTGAAGGTGGAATGCAAAAACCTATTATCGAAAAATTTGCAGGAGACCTCAAAGAAGGAGCTATCATCACTCACGCATGTACTATTCCAACTACTGAATTCAAAAAAATATTCGACGAATGTGGAGCAAAAGTAAACGTAGCTTCCTACCACCCAGGTGCAGTACCTGAAATGAAAGGTCAAGCATACATCGGTGAAGGATATGCTGATGATGCATCCATCAAAACTTTATTAGACTTAGGTGAAAAAGCAAGAGGATCTGCATTCACATTACCTGCAAACTTATTAGGTCCTGTATGTGATATGTGTTCCGCTGTAACTGCAATTACCTACGCAGGTATCTTAGCTTACAGAGATACTGTAACTCAAATTTTAGGTGCACCTGCTGGATTTGCACAAATGATGGCTAACGAAGCTTTAACCCAAGTTACTGCATTAATGCAAGACAAAGGTATTGACAAAATGGATGAAGCTTTAAACCCTGGTGCATTACTCGGTACTGCTGACTCAATGAACTTCGGTCCATTAGCAGAAATCGTACCTACTGTTTTAGAAAACTTAGAAAAAAGAAGCTAAGTAAAACACTTTAAATAAGTTAATGTTGATTTTATATCAACATTCTAAACTTATTTTTTA
Organism: Bacteroidaceae bacterium; assembly: GCA_963606955.1. Taxonomy (GTDB): domain Archaea; phylum Methanobacteriota; class Methanobacteria; order Methanobacteriales; family Methanobacteriaceae; genus Methanocatella. Next base: position 13,969 of record CAVDAS010000004.1, on the reverse strand, counting down.
ATAATTAAGTCAAATTAGCTATTAAAAAATAAGTTTACTATTTTTATTAATATTCTTATATGCTCAACTGAGGGTGCAAAATTGATTGATGAAATTTTAAAAAAGGCTGTAAATAATAAAAAAATAAGTGATGAAGAATTTCTTCAATTATTACAAATAAATGATGAAGAAAATTTAAAAAAATTATATTCAACTGCTGTTAATATTAGAAATAAACATTCTAAAATAATTAAATTAACATCAACAGTCCATATTACAAATAAATGTACAATCCAACCAAGATGTAAATATTGTGGATTTGCACCAAAAACATCAACTGATGGATACTATGATTCATTTTACAAATCAGATGATGAAATACTCAAAGCAGCAATATCTATTGAAGAAGCAGGCATTCCCAGAGTAAGTTGCTCTGGAGGTTATGGATACAAGGGCAAACAAGCCGTTAATGCAACTGAAATTGTTAAAAACAATACATCTTTAGAAATTTTAGTGAATGTTGGTGGAGATTTAACTGAAAAATCCATTAATCAGTTAGCTAGTTTAAATGCTGATACAGTTTGCTGTAATTTAGAGACAACAAACGAAGACATTTTTAATTTTGTAAAACCTGGAGAAAAACTAGAAGACAGAATTGAAACATGTCAAATGGTTAGTGATTCTGGAATGGAACTTTCATCAGGATTATTAATTGGTCTTGGAGAATCCTTAGAAGACAGGATAGCTCACCTACGTTTTTTAAATAATTTTAAAACCCTTGGGGAAATTCCAATAATGGGATTTAATCCATATAAAGATACACCAATGGCAAATCATCCGCCTTCACCACTGGAAGAACAATTGAAATTTATTGCAGTAACCCGCATAATGTATCCTGAAATAAGGATTACAGTACCTACACCAACTATTGGTCCTAAAAATGTAAAATACTCTCTGAATGCTGGAGCTAATAATCTGGCTACTGTAATAGCTGATAATTACCCGTTAGAAGTAAAAGGTGTAGGATCACCAATTTGCGGAAACTATGATGATGTAGTCTCTGTTATAACCAAATTAGGTTTAACACCACAGGAAGTTTGAGGTTGAAAATGGCTTTTGAAGAAATGATTAAAAATGCAATAGAACAATCACAAAATAATTGTCGTTTAGGAGACACTCTAGAAGAAGTAAATGAAATTCAAAACTATATTAAAAATGCTAAAAAGATTTATATTCCAAATAAAAATGGAATTAAAGTTGAAGTTTTAAATAAAGTTTTAAAAGAATATAATTTACCAACTGCTAAATTACTTCAAATAAACACAAATGCGGCAGACAGTAGCCGTAGTCCAGCTTTTGCAAAAGCTATAATGGCACTAGATATGTGTGAGTGTGATTTAATAATAGCTAGGGGGCGTCTAGGCCTACCTGGTTCAGGGTCTCTTTTGCTTTTTATAGATAATAAGGGAAGAATATTAACTTGTGGAACTTCCCCATCTCATGCAATTAGCCAAAAACCTCTTGAAGATGCAGTATACGAAGAAGCAAATGAAGCTTTACAAAAAATTGGATTTAAAAAAGAAGGGTAAAATATGGATGTTGATACTGGAATAACCTCTGAAGTTTTTACTATAAAATCCCAAACCAAATTAATAGATATTTTCAATAACATAATTAATAAAAAAGCTAATGTTTGTTTAAATTACATTGATAACTTAAACTTAGATAAAAACACTAAAATTGTTGTTGTTGGAACTTATTTTACTGGAGTGGGAATTGTTAAAAAATTAAGTGAAAAATACACAAATATTTTATTAATAGATATTTATCCTCACTTAAAAGAGCTATTAAACACAGATATTGGTGGAACTTATAAAAATAACATTGATTTTTCAACAAATTTAGAGTTAATTAAAACTGGTAATGTAGTTATTGATACTACCGGTTTTGGAGGATTGACTATTGAGCAGTCATCTGAAATTAATGCAGAAGCATTTTTAATAGAAGATCCTGTAGCTGAAGATAATGACATATTACTTAAAAATAAAAACAATATTCATGAAAGATTAAATGCAGTGAATGCTCCTAATAAAGCTATTTTAAAAACAAAAGGAATAGATACTAAAACATCAGGAACAATGACACTATCTATTGGTATTTTAACAAATGCATTAAATGAATCTCAAAAAAGAGAAGGAGTTCTTTATAGTGCTTGTGAAATGGGCTTCTTTGAAGAAGTTATTTTTAAGAAAAAAGATATTGAAAAGTTCATTGAACTTGTTAACACTCCAGCTATGAAAATATCAACTATTGATCCATTTAGCTGCGATGAATTACTATTAAAACAATTAGATAAAATTGAATCAAAAATGATTTAAATGAAACTTAAAGAAATTATTGAGTTTATAGATGAAAATATACCTAAAAAACTAGCCCTAAAAAGTGATGAAATAGGTTTTAAAAAAGAATATGATTTAAACCAAGACATAAATTCAATTAAGATATACATGGATTTATATCCCGAGTTTGACACCAAAGAGCCAAATACTTTAATTTTAACTCACCATCCACCATTATTTATCCCAGAAACTCCAACTTACACAATACATTCAAATTGGGACATTATTACCCCCGGAGCTAATGAAGCACTAGCTAAAAGCTTAAATTTAGAAGTTGTTTCCGCTTTTGATAAAAGTACAAATATTGGAAGAATTTGCAAAACAGATAAGAAATTTCATGACTTTAAAAAAGATATTTTAGCTAGTTTTAAAGAAGTTAGAATTGTAAATAAACCTGAAACTAATAAACAACTTAATCAAGTTGGAATTATATCAGGATTTGGTCTTAAAAACCCAAATTATATTAAATTAGCTAGCAAATTAAATTTAGATTTATTAATCTCAGGAGATTTAACTCAAGAAACTGCTATTTTAGCTAAAAACTTAAATATTACTTTAATTGACTTAGGACATCATAATAGTGAAGTTCCAGGATTATATGAATTAGAAAAACTATTAAAACCACTTAATATTAAATGTAAAGTTATTGATATAAATCCATGGGATTAATTGGAGAGAATTAAAATGATACAAGACATAGAAGACTCAAGAATTCCAAAAGGCAGGATAGATTTAATTGGATTTGGAAGATTAGGTTTAAGAGTAGGAATCCATCTAATTCAAGTACATAGAGGCGGACCAAAAGAAATTGGAGTTTATGATGGTCAAAAAATAGATGGTGGAGATGTTATTTTCACAATGAAAGGTGCAAAAGTAGGTGAGTACAAAACAGATTTCTTAAAAAAACTTTGCACACATGATGAGAATTTTAGAAAAGTTATTAGTGTCTGTGAAGACATAAACGAAGATAATTTAGATTTAATAAAAGGAGATGTAGTTGTAATACAAATAGCTGGTGGAAATACAATACCTACAGCAGCTAAAATAATAAAACATGCACATAAAAGAGGAGCAAAAACAATAAGTACTGCAGGAATATTCGGACTTGGAGACGAAACAATAGAAGTAAAAGATATCAGCGAATTTGAAGATAATCCTGCAGTTGATGAGCTTAGAAAAGAAGGTATAACTAAAAATCATCTTATTGTTACTACCAATAAATTATTAAGAGACAAAGAAGCAATTACACCATATACTTTAGATGAAGTTGCAAAACAAATAACTAAAACTTCATTAAAATTATTAAAAGATTCATATGATTAAAATAGCTACAGCAGAATGTTTTACACATGGAAAAATCGGAAGAGAACTCCATGCAATAGCTCAAGGATACACAGGTAATTTTGGAAGAGATTATATTGAAAATCCTAAAGACTATGGTGATTTTGACTACAACAAACTTAGTGTGACCTGCAGCCTTTTTATACCTACTATGGAAGCTGTTAAAACTGTTTTGCAAATTGAAAATCCGCCAGAACCTACAACCTTGATTAAAGGAATTAAATGTTACAAAGAAGCCCAGGATAAGGAAGTTAGTGAAATTATGGCTCAGGCTGTAAAAAAAATAACTAACTGTGATATAGCTATTGGAACTACTGCAGGGATTGGAAGAGGTGGAATAGCTATTGTAACTAACGCCTACACCATTATAACAACGAGTGATGTTAACAGCGATTTAAGAGAAAATAATAGTGAAGAGCTATTCCAAAGACAGGAAAATGGAATTGAAAAATGTATAGAAATTGTTTTACTACTTTTAAATAAAGATTTTGACTCCATTAATTCTATGAATAATGTAGAAATTATAGAAAATTAAGAAAAATAGTTTTTAAAGAAGCCTTAGGGGGGATTCGAACCCCCGACTTCCACCTTACCAAGGTGGCGCTCTACCAGCTGAGCCACTAAGGCAAAATCGAGAAAAAATATCATTTTTAAAGAATAATGCAAGGGAAGGGATTCGAACCCTCGAAGGCCTATACCAGAGGATCTTAAGTCCTCCCCCTTTGGCCGCTCGGGCACCCTTGCATATGAGTTACATACAATATAAGATTGTCTCTAATACTATATAAATATTATGTTTTGTTTTTTAAATTAAACAAAATACAAATAAAAATACATAGAAAAGATATATTAATATTAAATTAATTAAATATATAAATATTACGGTCATACTACTTAAATTAAAAAATTGGTGTTTATATTGAAAATTGATAATGAAGAATGTGGAGTCTGTGAAGACTGCATAGACGTATGTCCTGAAGATGCCATCATAAAAAAAGCATTTAAAGTTGAAATTAATGAAAATAAATGCAATGAATGTGGGGAATGTGTAGATATTTGCCCAGTTGGTGCTATTTTCAATGAATAACTAATGGATTTTGAGAATATGAAAAAAGGAATATTAAGTAAACTTACGATTATTGATTATATCATAATCATTGCAGTAATATGTGCAATTGTTTTTGCATTTATCCATATTACAACAGATGATTCAGATGATACAACAACATCATCATATGACTCATCTACAATGAATAAAATAGTTGAAAATTATTTAAAATTATATAGAGAAGGAAATATAGTAGAAACAAGTGTTAGCGGATATAATGCAAGTACCGGCCAGCCAGTTGAACTACATGGAAATATATCATGGATTGATGATGATAAGGGATCTAATGTTAAAGTATTAATTAATTCAAACGGACATGAATACTTAGCTGGATTATACAAAGATATTCCTAATGCAGACATTTATATAGACACAATTTCCCTTGAAACAAATGGAAAAAAATTTAATAATTTAACTGAAGTAACAATAAGCCCAGAAAATATTACCTCATTAAATGGCCTAATTTCAGGAATTAACAATAATACAAATTATGAAATTACTACATCTGTCTCAATTGATGAATTGAGCACTATAAAATACCAGGATTTAACAAACAATCTTTATTCACAGGATAAAAGAATCTCAATAAAAGGATCAAATACTGGACTATACAATCAGTTATCTCTAACAAGAGCAACTGGTGAAGAAATAAACCTTGCAGATGGTATTTTAGGAAACTTTGATGGTACCACCGGGCAAATAACCCTTAGAATTTATGATTGTACTGGAGAAGACTTAAAAACTATTGAAAACAACTATAATGTTACAAATATTAAAACATTTTAAGATGTGTAGCTTATGAGCTTAATATATACCAAATTAACTTCAGTTGTAAATAAAATATCTGACTTATTTCAAAAGTCCCTTTTATTTACAATTATATTTTCTATTTTAAGTTATTTTGAAAATGCATGGGTTAATAGCTATTTTAAAGGACTTTATCCTAGTGAAAACTTCTTAAGTTTTATTAAAAAAAATAGAATATTAAATTCCCACATATTCCACCCTTTAATCGTACTTGTTGTATTTGGAGCTTTTTTAATATTGTCTATAAATTCTGTTTCAAATAGCTTAGCTATTACACTAGCTATTGCATTTATTGCATTTTTTATAGGTTCTGCAATACTGCCAAAATACTTTTTAAATAAAGAGTTTAAAAAACCAGCAATCCAATTTAAAAGTAAAGATTTATACTCAATTGGATTCTGCTTAGTTTTAATAAGTATACTGTTCTTTTTTGTAAGTGTAGCATCAGTTGGTGGAATTCCAATTCTTAAAACTTCTTTAAGGTATCAATTAAAGCCAATGTTTACAATGCCTGTGTTTTTAATAATTCCTGGTGTTTGTATACTAGCTAGTGTTTATTTAAAAGAATTTCAGGAAAAAATTATTACACGTTCACAAGCCAGATTTAGATTCTTAATTTTGATTGCAATTAGCTCTGTATTTTTATTAGCTTTAGGTTATAGGACACCCCTACTTGCAGTACTTCTCATCATGATAATCCTAGGTTACTGTGGAAATATTTTAGCAGTATGGGAAGTTGTAATAGGTGCATTAATTGGTGTATGTGCAATCATAGGAATTGGTTATTTTAGATCAGTCGAGGAATACACAGTCAGTTCAGCTACTAATCCATTTTACACATTACAAAGTAGGGCTGATTTTACATTAAATGTGCTAAAATTACTTGATTTTGTTGGAGGAAACTTTGGAATAACTCATGGAAATCTATTAGCTAGTTCCATACCTGGAAGTGACCTTGGACCAAGAATGATGGTTGGAAAATTAATAGCATGGAGAACTGAAGTTACTGTAACTCCATCATTAATTGGACAAATGGTAATTGACTTTGGTAAACTTGGAGTAGCTATTGAAATGTGCGGACTTGGATTTATTTTAGGAATCGGATATAAAATAATGAAAAAAACTAATGATTATTTCTATATTGGACTTTACGGACTAATTTTAACATATTCCATTTTAGGTGTTGAAACAGGAATACTAGATATTCAAGTTTTAGCATACTTTGCTATAGCTATTTTTATTTACTTAGCATTTATTATTAAATCAAATAAATGCTAAAAATTACTATTTTTTAAAAATTATTACTATTTTAAAAAATAATACAAAAAAGTAATACTTTAATAATCTTTATATAACATATTTTTCTAAAATATATAGTATATCATGAAAATAACAATTTATATGAAGTCTATTTCAATAATAAGTCAAAAATACATGATATATTAACAAATAAAACAAATAAATCAAAAAAAGTAATACTTATTTATAAATACTTTTTAAAAAAAGTATTACTTATTTTAGAAAAATGGGGGAAAATAAATGCACATACCTGATGGATTTATTCCATGGACACAATGCGCAATATATTATGTTATATTAATAGTAGGCCTTTACTTTGCAACAAGATGGGCTAAAAATAACCTTGATGATAAACAAGCACCACTTATGGGAATAATTGCTTGTGGAATATTTGCTATAATGTCTATGAACATACCAATCCCTTTTGGAACTAGTGGACATATGGTTGGCGGATGTTTAGTAGCATTAGTATTTTGTGCTCCTGAAGCTGCAATTTTAGTATTTACAATAGTATTGCTAATACAAGCATTAATTTTTGGAGACGGAGGACTTACTGTTCTTGGAGCTAATGTATTAAATATGGGAATTATTGGAGGAAGTGTAGGCTTATACACCTTCAAAGCATTAAGAAAAATTATTGGAAAATACCCTGCAATTGGATTTGCTGCATGGTTTGCAACTGTAGTATCTGCTATTGCAGCTGCTGTTGAACTTGCAATAGCTGGAACATTCCCAATCAATATAGGAATATGGTCAATGGTTTTATATCATGTATTTATAGGAATTATTGAAGCAGTATTAACTGTAATTGTAATAATGGCTTTAGAAAAATATAGATCAGACTTACTTACATTGAACAGGCGAAAACCACAAGGAGGAAAATAAATGCATCTTAGTAAAAAAGACGGATATTTAATAATTGCTGCAGTAATTGTTTGTGTTGTAATTAGTTGTCTTTCACCATTTATTGCTTCTGGAAATCCTGATGGTCTTGAAAAATCAGCCCAAGATGCAGGAATAGGTGAAGATTATAATGCTGATGGATTAAATGGAATTTATTCTTCCCCATTTCCAGATTACACCTTTGAGCCATTAGGAGCTCTTGGTGAAGTTGGAGTTCTTATACTAGGTGCTGTAATATGTCTAGCAGCAGGGCTTGTTATTGGAAAAGTTATTAAAAAAAGAGGTTAACTTTATAACTTCTTTTTATCATATTTTAATATAGATTTTTACAAATTTTTTGGAGATTATTAATTGGTAGATATTACTCAAACACTTAAGTTAGATGACATTGCCTCTGGCGATAGTGTAATTCATAACTTAGATGGGCGAGTAAAGCTTATATCAACAGTTATAATCATTATTTTTACTGTTTTTTCAGAAAAAATTATTGTTCCAATTATAATGGAAATATTTTTACTAAGTATCTTATACTTATCAAAAGTGCCTTTAAAAGATGCTTTTAAAAGAATAGCTTTATTGTTGCCTTTTGGTGGAATTATTATAATATTTCAGCCATTTATCCATCCGGGAAATGTGTTATGGGCCTATTCATGGATGGAAATAACTGACACTGGTTTAAACTGGGCAATCTTACTTTTAGCAAGATTAATTGCATCACTTACAGCTATTGTACTTTTATCTTCAACTAGTCCAATGCAGGAAATTGTTGCATCATTTAGAAAGTTAAAAATGCCAAAAGAACTAGCTATGATTTTAAGTATTAGTGTGAGGTTTTTATTTGTATTTATTGATGAATTAACCACTATCAGAAATGCTCAAAAGTCTAGAAACTTCAATATACATTCTAATTTAGTTTCATACAAATGGAGATTAAGACAAATTGGTTATACAATAGCTATGATGTTTCTAAAATCATATGAACAAGGAGAGCGAGTTCATAAAAGTATGGTTAGCCGGGGCTTTTCAGATACATCCTATTTATTTAATGAAAAAGCACATCTTGAAAAATCAGATTATATCTATGTAATATCAATAATAGCTATTATGATTATTATTGAAGTTATATTATACAAATATTCAAACCAATTAGGTTATTTAGGATTAAACCTTGCAATTAATTAACATTAGGGAAATAACATGACAAATATACAATTATCAACCCAAAATTTAAGTTTCACATATCATGACGGTACCGAAGCTTTAAAAAATATCAATATTGAAATTAAGAAAGGTGAAAAGGTAGCTATTATCGGATCTAACGGTGCAGGTAAATCAACACTTTTCTCACACTTCAATGGTTTAAACGAACCTACCTCAGGATGTGTTAAGATAGAAGGCAAACCTATCTCTTTTGAAAAAGATGAACTACTTAAAGTTAGACAAAAAGTTGGAATTGTATTTCAAAATCCAAATGACCAGTTATTTGCACCAACTGTTAAAGAGGATATAGCTTTTGGACCTATGAATTTAGGTTTAAGTTATGATGAAGTAGAAAAACGTGTTAAAGATGCCCTAAAAATGGTTGGAATGGAAGGATATGAAAATAAAACACCACATCATTTAAGTGGAGGTCAGCAAAAAAGAGTAGCTATTGCTGGAATAATAGCTATGAAACCTGAAATAATGATTTTAGATGAACCAACTGCTGGTTTAGATCCTGATGGTGTAGAAAAAGTACTGGATATTATGGATCAACTTAATAAAGAAGGAATAACATTGATTATTTCATCACACGATATAGATATGGTTAGCGAGTATGCTGATAAAATATTTGTACTTTATAATGGTGAAATAATTAAATCCGGAAGTAAAAATGAAATATTTTCCAATAGAGAATTACTAAAAAAAGCTCATTTAAGAACACCATTAACAACAGAAATCTTATATAATTTAAAAGAAGCAGGTTTTAATGTTAATACAGAAAAAATAAGTGTCAAAGACACTTGTGAGGAGATTATAAAAGCTAAACAAATTAATGAGTAGCTTTTTTTCTATTTTTAATTTTATCTTTAAGTTTTATAATAAAATCAAATTCTTCATCGAATTCTGGTGAGTTACCAAATCCACAATTGGGACAATGAACTGACTGACATCCATGTTTGCCACATCCAGAGCAGCCTCTGTTCGGAACATCATTTTCATCAAATTCATATCCGCAGATTCTACATTTCATGAAAAATCATCCAGAAAAAAAATAAAGGATTTATTCTACAATGATGTTTTTAGCTTCTTCTTTACGAAGACAAACACCATATCCTTTAATTTTGAATTCAATAGGATCTCCTAAAGGTGCAACTTTTTGGATTTTGATTTTTGAACCTTTAACAAATCCCATACCTAATAGATGTCTTTTTAAGTCAGTACTTCCACCATCATTATATTTTACAATAGTTACTTCGTCACCGGCATCAACATCTAATAAAGATTTTACCATTTTATCAACTCCATGATATAATTTTGTAAAAATTTAGGTTTACCTAAAATAAAGTTTCTAAAATATACCTAAATAAAATATAGATTAATATTTAGAAGAAATAGTATATAAATATTTAGGTAATCCAAAAATATTAAAAAAAAATTATTTGGAAGGGGATTTTCCTTCCACTTTTTTGTTTTTAGGGATTTTAATACCCCTAATACCACTTTTACTGCGCAATATCATCACCTAAGCAAAACCCAATAGTGAACCACCTTGATATATTATAAGAGCTACAATATATCCAGTTACTAATGCAATAGCAGACATAGTTAAAGGCCATCTCCAACCATTGGTCTCTTGTTTGATTGTACCAATAGTTGCGAAACAAGGAACATAAAGCAACACAAATGCCATAAATGCATATGCTGAAAGCGGAGTGAATAATTCCTGAAGCTGCGGATTCAATATCTGAACATCTTCATCTACACCGAACAGCGAACTGAATGTAGATACAACAACCTCTTTAGAAACTAAACCAAATAAGATTGCTACAGCGGGTTGCCATTCTCCGAAACCAAGAGGAGCGAATACTGGTGCTATTGCAGTACCAATTTGACCAATTGCACTTTCTTGAGATCCGTAATCAACACCAAATGGTACACTACTTAAAACCCATATAATAATAGATGCTGCAAGAATAATAGTTCCTGCTTTTCTAATAAATCCTTTAGTTTTATCCCAGGTGTGTAATAATACACCTTTTAAAGATGGAACTTTATAAGTTGGGAGTTCCATAACAAATGGGGAAGACATTCCTTTAAACATAGTTCTTTTAAGAATAGCTGCAACAACAAGTGCAACAACAATTCCTAATATATAAATTGAAAATAATACTTCACCTTGATTTGCAGCAAAGAATGCTGAAATTAATAATGCATATATCGGCAATCTTGAAGTACAGGACATAAATGGAACAAGCATCATGGAAAGTAAACGATCTGATTCGTTTTCCATTGTTCTAGTAGCCATAATAGCTGGTACACCACATCCAAATCCTAAAATCATAGGAATGAAAGATTTACCATGAAGACCAACTAATTTATGCATAACTTTATCCATAACAAAAGCAGCTCTAGCTAAGTAACCACTATCTTCCAAGATACTTATGAATAAAAACATAATGATAATAACTGGTAAAAATGTTAATACTCCACCTACTCCTCCAATAATACCATCACAGATAAATGAGGAAAGTACTGACTTACCTAGTAAGCCACCAACAGCTTCACTCAACAAACCAAATCCTTCCTCAATCAAGTCCTGGAAAGGTGCTCCAATTGTGAAAGTAAGTTGGAACATAATATACATGATAACTAAGAATATAGGAATACCTAATATTCTGTTAGTCAAGTATTTATCAATTTTATCAGATACAGTTGGTTTTTCAACAGCAGGTTTACGTACTGCTTCATTAATAAGTCCGTCAATATATGCATATCTTGCATTAGCTATTACTTCTTCTGCACCTGCATTATAAACATCATCCAAGTGTGCAGCTACTTTATCAGTTTCTCTTAATATTTGAGAAGCATTTTTAGACTGTTGAACTTTTTCTATTACAATAGCATCTTTTTCTAATAATTTTATTGCAGTCCACATTGATGGAACATCAGTTAAACTATCATCTTTTTCAATTAATACTTGAAGATCAGTTAAGTGTTCTTTTAATTCAGAACCATAAACTAATTTTTGAGTAGTATTAATATGTTTATTAGCTACTTTTTTAACAGTGGTTAATAATTCATCAAAACCATCTTTAGTTTTAGCATTAATTTCAACAATAGGGAAACCTAATAATTCAGACATTAATTTAATATCAATGATATGCTCTTTTTTCTTTGCAAAATCATTCATGTTAAGAGCCATTACTAAGTTTGCACCTAATTCCATCATTTGAACAGTCAAGTACAAATTACGTTCTAAATTAGCAGCATCGACCACATTAACAATTACATCAGAGTCATCATCTACAATGAAATCCCTTGAAACTATTTCTTCAATAGAATGTGCACTTAATGCATAATTACCTGGTAAATCAACAATATCAAAGCGAGTAGAATCGTGCTCAAAATGACCTTCTGCCCGTTCAACAGTTTTACCAGGCCAGTTACCTACATGCTGATGCATACCTGTTAATTGATTGAATACTGTAGTTTTACCCACATTCGGGTTTCCTGCTAATCCTACAATACATTCTTTCATTAACCATTCTCCCATTTTATTAAAGCGAATTTTTTTATAAAATTCGAATCATACTAATTGAATAAAAATTTGAATTTAGGTATTCCTAAATCTAAGTTTAAAATTTTGTTATGAAAATATCCATACTTAAAAAAATAAGGTTTACCTAAACCTACAACTAACTATTGATTTAATTCTATTTAAATGTTTAGGTAAACCAAAAGAATCATAGTTGATTAATAACAAGATCATAACATGAAGTAAGTTATAACTTTTAGGCCAACCTAAAAAAATAGAAAGGTTTATATATAACTTCAACCAAGTTAATACATAGTGGTGTAAAGTTAGGTTCACCTAAATTTTTAGGGTCCTAATAATTACAACTACTATAAACACATTATTAGTCAAATAATAAACTCCAAAATTAAATTATATTAAATTGGTTTTCACAATTTTCTAATTTAATATAAAATCAAAAAACATGAAAAAATCTGCCAAATTTCATGTAACCACAGGTGTTTAAAAAACTTTAAACACCATATTATCTCTTTTTAAAAAATTAATTTTTATATGAATTAATTACTTTTAGGTCAACCTAAAAAAACAAAAGATTTATATACTACCATAATCTACAGTATAACTGGTGATGAAAATTAGGTCTGCCTAAATTTATTAGACTCTTAATTTAAAATTGCCAACATCAGTCAAATAAAATAAATATGGTCCTCAAAATAGATATTAAATTAAAACAAACAACCCCTAATTTAATAATCAACTTCCATATTATTTTCCTCAAATTAGGTGTTTAAAATCGGACAAATATTAATTTAAACACCAAATTATCTCTTTTTAAAATATTTTATTTTATATATTAATTTTAGGTCGGCCTAAAAAAAACAAAAGATTTATATACTATCATGATCTACAGTATAACTGGTGATGAAAATTAGGTATACCTAAAATATCTAATTTGAAATTACTAATGTGTTGTTGGTTAAAAACCATATTACTACACTCCGATTGTTATTAAATTAGTTTATACTCTCTTTTTCTAATTTAATAAAAAGCATATAACTACTCTCACGAAATTAAATATGTATTATCATATTTAATTTCACCTATCAAAATATTTATTTTAAGGAGATGATATTATGGGTGTAAGACCAAGCTGTTGTGAACCTCCAAAAGAAGAAACCAGTAAAGTAAAAAAGAATGTTAAAAAAGTATTTAATTTCTTCTTTGGATGTTGTAAAAACAAAAAATAAAATAAAAAATTATTTTACCCTTTTTTAAATTATTACAAAAAACCACTATTTAATATAAACATAGCTATTTTTAAGGGCATTGTCAATAAATCCATAATTTAATAAATGCCATTCTTTTTATTATTTTAATACTAAATAGTTCTTTATT
>CAVDAS010000003.1:0-43272 GCA_963606955.1 Bacteroidaceae bacterium | reverse complement strand
TTCATGTTTTATTTTTAAATACATATAATTTATTTAATTTTAATTTTAAGTATTGATCAGCTATTGTTAATAAATTCATAAAATATAACTAATTTTTAAACTATTTCAAATTATTTAATTAATTTTTCAATAAAATTTTATTATTCCATTTCAATTTTGTAATACAAAGCTTTATTTAACACTTGTTTTCATATATTAACACTGGAAATAATACTTATTATTTTTTTATATTTTTAAAGATTATCTTTTTTAATAAATGGTGACTATATGGCAAATATTTTTGATGACTTGGAGGTAGGAAAATCAGTTTTTAAGGATAAACAACCTTTAGATCATAGGTTTTTACCTGAAAATTTACCTCACAGAAAAGAACAAATAACACAAATAGCTAAATATTGGATTGAAGCATTAAATAATGTAACTCCGTCTGATATTACAATTTACGGAAAAACAGGAACAGGAAAAACAGCAGCAGCAAAATTTGCTCGTGAACAGCTAAATGAAGCAGCATCTAATAAGAATGTTTTCATAAAAGTTGAATATATTCGTTGTACTGATTATACAACTGAATATCAGGTTATTGCACAATTGTGTCAAAAACTTGGAAGAAATGTTCCTCATAGAGGTTGGACAAAAGGAGAAGTTATTAATACTTTCAGAGACATTTTTAGAAGAACGGCTTATGGAAAAAAACTAATTTTAATTGTTATTTTAGATGAAATTGATATATTACTTGGTAAAGACGGAGATGGAATTTTATACACTTTAACAAGAACTGATAATGTATCTATATTATCTATCAGTAATTATGTTGAATTTAAACAATTTATAACTCCTAGGGTAATGAGTAGTCTCAGAGATAAAGAGATTGTTTTCCCACCTTATGGTGCTGATCAATTAGCCGATATTTTAAGTGAAAGGGCTAAATTGTCATTTAATGAAGATACAATTGAAAGTGATGTTATACCATTATGCTCAGCTATGGCAGCAAAAGAAGAAGGAGATGCAAGATATGCTCTAGATTTACTTAGAACTGCTGGTGAAATAGCTGATGAAGAAGAATCTGATAAAATTATCGGTGATTATGTAAGAAGGGCAAAAGATAGAATTGAACACAATAAAATCACTGATATTATTTTAACTCTACCAACCCAACAGCAAAGAGTTTTAGATGCTATTTTAAGACTTACTCAAAATAATGAGGAAATAACATCCGGTAAATTATATGATACTTATAAAGAAGTATCAAAAGGAGATTCTGTAACTTATAGAAGAATCTTTGATTTTATTAATGAACTTGAAATGTTAGGTATTATTTCAACCAATACTATATCACGTGGACGTGGAAAAGGAAGAACTAATATTATAACACTTCAATGCGATACTAATTTACTTGAAAAAACACTTTATTCCATATGATTCCATTTAGGGTTATTTTTTATTAATGTTTTTAAAATAGCCATTCTAACTGGAACTGCATTAAATGCTTGATTGAAATATTTGTTATGATTTGTATTATCTAAATCAGTAGCTATTTCATCAATTCTTGGTAATGGGTGCATAACAATAACATCCTTACCTTCTAACATTTTTTTATTAACAATATAAGCTCCTTTTATTTTTAAATAATCATCTAAATCTCCAAAACGTTCTTTTTGGATTCTAGTTACATATAAAACATCTACTTTATCAACAATTTCTTCTATATTATCAACTTCAGTATATGGGATGTTTTTATAGTTTAAATCATGTAAAACTTCTTGAGGCATTTTTAATTCTTTAGGAGATACAAAATAAAGCTCTACATTATCATATAATCCTAATGCATTAGATAGTGAATGTACTGTACGACCAAATTTTAAATCACCAACTAAAGCTATTTTTAAATTATCAATTTGACCTAATTCTTTTTTAATAGTGTATAAATCAAGTAATGTTTGAGTAGGATGTTGACCAGCACCATCTCCGGCATTTATCACAGGAACATCAACAATATCTGATATAAATTTAGATACACCTTCTAATTCATGTCTGATAACTAAAGCATCACTGTAAGATTCAAACATTTTTGCAGTATCAGCTATACTTTCTCCTTTAGAAACAGAACATGATTTAGTACTTTCAATACCAATACATTCTCCGCCTAAACGTTTCATAGATGTTTCAAATGATAATCTTGTTCTTGTAGATGGTTCAAAAAACATTAATCCAAGGATTTTACCTTTTAATTCATCGCAATATTCTTTTGATTTAGCTATATCTTCTAATTTTGATGCTTCATCAAGAATATAATCAATATCTTTTCTTTCAAAATCTTTTATTGAAATAATATTTTTTAATTCAAAAATTTTAACCAACCCTTTTATTTAAATTCTTCTATCAATTAAATTATTAATATAACTAGCAAATTTATCAATTTCATCCATATCTAATACAGGGATATTTTCACCAGATAATGTTTTTTTAGCTTTTAATTTATCTATAAAGCTTCCTTCATTTGGATTTATCTCATAACCGAAATTTGAAGAAATACAAGAGGATTTAACAAGCTGTTCTGAAAATGTCTTGTTTAAATGACTTTTAGTATTTGATTTTTCATCACAATTCATAAATAAAGCAACGGGTTTTTCCATTAATGTTCCCATATTTCTAGATATGTATCTTTTTAAGGTTCCTTGGACTTTCCCATGATATAGTGATCCGGCTAATATAATAAAATCATATTTTAACAAACAGGCTGTTTTAGCTTTTTCAATTGGAATTAATTGAATTTTAGCTTTTATTTTTTTTGATAAAATTTTTGCAGCCTTTTTAGTTATTTCACTAGATGTTGAGTAAATTATTGCTATTTTCATATAATCCTTTCAATTGGCACAACAAGAATATCTTTTGCACCTGCATTTCTTAAATCATTAACAAGTTCAAAAACCACGTCTTCATCTATAACTGCTTGTACAGCTACAGTTTCTTCTTTAGATAATACTTCTGATATTGTCGGACCAGCCATTGATGGCATAACTTTCTTAACTTTATCTAAATCTTGCTTTTTAACATTCATCATTACAAGTTTTTTTCTTTCAGCTTCAATTACTCCTTTTATAGAAGTGCTTACAGCTTCAACTAAGTCTTTTTTAGTATTAAAGCTAGTTTCATTAGTAATAAGTTTAATACTACTTTCTAAAATTACATCAACAATTTTTAAATGATTCATTTTTAGTGTAGTTCCAGTACTAGTTAAATCAGTAATTAAGTCAGCTATTCCAATCAATGGTGCAATTTCTGTAGAACCACTTAATGTTATTATTTTTGATGTTAAGCCGTGTTCTTCTAAGTATTTCCTGGTTAATGTTGGAAATTCAGTAGCTATTATCATATCTGATGTTACATCATCAATTGATTTTATATTGGAATCTTCTGGAGATGCTAAAACTAGTTTTGTTTGTCCAAAAGATAAATCAATTAATTGCTTAACATTAGCTTCGCTTTCATTAATTAAGTCTAGACCAGTTATTCCCATATCAACAATTTCATCTTCAACAAATTTTGGAATATCTGATGCACGAGCAAACATAACATCAATATCTTTATTAAAAGTAGCAGAAATTAATTTTCTATTAGCATTGTCTTTTAATCCTAATCCAGCTTTCTCTAAAATAGCTATTGACGGATCACTAATTCTTCCTTTAGAAGGTACGGCAATTTTTAATTTCATTTAAATCTTCTCATTTTATTTATATGATAGGATATGTTATTTTTTTTATTAATACTTTTTTAAAGTGTTATAATTTCTGATATTTTTAAGTTTTACTATTAATTGATACAAAATATTTAAATATAATAGAGTTTATAATGATACTAAGCTTAAGATTAATTTTAAATTATCATAAGTTGTAGATTAATTATTTTGAGGTGAAAAACATGTCTGAAATACCAAAAGCTCCTATCGCAAGAATTATCAAAGATACTGGTGCTGAAAGAGTTAGCGAAGATGCAAAAGCTGAATTAGCTGCATATCTTGAAGAAGTAGCTCGTAAAGTTGCTATTGAAGCAAACAATGTTGCTAAAATCGCTAAACGTAAAACTATCAAACCAGATGATATTAAATTAGCTATTAAAAATTTAGAATAGTTATTTAATTTCTTCTTTTTATTTTTTTTTAGGTGTTATTATGAGTGATAATACTATTTTAATTAAAGATACATTAATTTTAAACCCAAAAGATTTTAAACAAATTGAAGGTTCTCTTTTAATAAAAAACGATAAAATTGCTGAAATTGATACTGATATTGATGAGGGCAGTGTTGATAAAGTTATTGATGGAAAAGGAAAAATATTACTTCCGGGATTTGTTAATACTCATACACATTTATCAATGACATTATTTAGAGGATTAGCTGATGATTTAAGTTTGGATTCATGGTTAAATGATAATATTTGGCCAATGGAGGCAAATCTTACACCTGAATATTGTTATATTGGAGCTCTTTTAGGAGCTATTGAATTAATTAAATCAGGAACAACTACTTTTAATGACATGTACTTTTATATGGAAGATGTTGCAAGAGCAGTTGAGGAATCAGGAATTAGAGCAGTCTTATCTTATGGTATGATTGATTTTGGTGATGAAGAAAAAAGAGAACATGAAATTAAAGAAAATATAGCATTATTTGAAAAATGTAATGGAATGGCTAATGGAAGAATTAAAGTATTCTTCGGACCTCATTCTCCATATACAGCTTCAAAAGATTTATTGGAAGATGTAAGATGGTTAGCTAATGAGTATAATACTGGAATTCATATTCATGTTGGTGAAACTCAAAAAGAGGTAAATGATTCTCTTGAAGCACATGATTTAACACCATTTGAATATTTAGACTCTATTGGATTTTTAGGACCTGATGTTGTAGCTGCACACAGTGTATGGTTATCTCATGAAGAAATAAGAATCATTAAAGAAAATAATGTTAAAATTTCACATAATCCATGTAGTAATATGAAGTTAGCTTCAGGTATAGCTCCAATTTTTGATTTAGTTAATAATGATATTTGTGTTGGAATTGGAACTGATGGAGCATCATCAAATAATAATTTAGACTTAATTGAAGAGTTAAGAACAGCTTCTTTACTTCAAAAAGTTAATTTATTAAATCCTAGCGCTTTAACTTCAGATGAAGCATTAGCTATGGGAACTATTAAAGGTGCAGAAGTATTAGGATTAGAAAATGAAATAGGATCAATTGAAGTAGGTAAAAAAGCAGATTTAATTTTAATTGATACTAATAATGCTAATATGGTTCCAGATAGTTCAACTACTAGTTCTAATATTATTTACTCAGCAAATGGTTATAATGTAGACACTACTATTTGTGATGGTAAAATTTTAATGGAAAATAGAAAATTAACTACATTAGATGAAGAAGAAATTTATAAAAAAGCTAGAAAAGCTATTGAAGAGCTTAAAGAAGCTCATAACCAATAATTTTATCTAGCCTCAAATTTTATTTTATTTTTATTTAAAACAATACTTCTTTCCCAGACTTTTTGGCTTTCAGGAAAATCAGATCTAAAGTGAGCTCCTCTACTTTCTCTACGTAATATTGCTGATTTAACAACTAACATAGCTATTTCAACCATATTTATTACTTCAAGAGCAGTAACTAGCTCAGTATTATATTGAGATTTATATTCAACATTTAAATCATTTAAATCTTTTTCCATTTCCTGCAATTGTTTTAAAGCTTCATTTAAGGTTTTTTCTTCTCTAACAATACCGACTTTTTCCCACATTAATTTTTTAAGATTGTTTTTAAATTCTTTAGGATTAATAGAGCCGTCTTTAATTAAGCTTTCAATTCTTGTTTTTTCTTCATGGACCATTTCAGGATTTTCACTAAAATCAGTTTTACTTGCAGCTTTTGCAGCATTTTCACCAGCTATTTTTCCAAATACTTGTGTATCAGCTAGTGCATTTCCACCTAAACGGTTAGCTCCGTGGACTCCTCCAGATACTTCTCCGGCAGCAAATAAATTACCTACATTTGTAGAACAGTCCGGTTTGATTTTTACACCACCCATAAAGTGATGCGCAGTTGGAGCTACTTCTATTTTCTCATGTTTAATGTCAATACCTACATTTTTAAATTGTAAAACCATGGTTTCTAATTTTTCATCAATTAAATCATCTGGAAGGTGTGTAATATCTAAATAAACTCCACCATGCTCGCTTCCTCTACCTTCTATGATTTCCTGATAAATAGACCTTGCAACAACATCACGGGTAGCTAGTTCCATTTTTTCAGGAGCATAGTTTTTCATAAAGCGTTCTCCATCTTTATTTAATAATTTTCCACCTTCAGCTCTTACAGCTTCAGTTACAAGAACACCTTTTTTAGAATCAGGAGTTACCATTCCTGTTGGGTGGAATTGGACTTGTTCCATATCAATTAAATTAGCTCCAGCATTCCAGGCAAGCATAAATCCGTCTCCATTTTTCTGAATAGTATTTGATGTAATCGGATATAAATTACCTGCTCCTCCGCTAGCTAGTATAACTGCTTTAGCTTTAAAATAGATTATTTGGGAATTTGCTATATCAAATCCAACAGCTCCTATAACCTGTCTTAAATTTTCATCTAAAACAAGTGAGGTAACCATTACTTCTTCAATAGTTTCAATATCCCTTTTAATTATTTCTTCTTTAAGAGCAGTTATTAATTCATGACCAGTTCTATCTCCCTGGAAACAGGTTCTTCTGTATTGTTGTCCGCCAAAAGGTCTTTGATTTATTTCACCAGATTCTAGACGGTCAAAAATTGCTCCATAGTTTTCTAAATCAATTAATCTATCTGGAGCTTCATGAACAAGAACATCTACAAGTTTTTTATCATTAAGATAGCTACCGCCTTTTAGAGTGTCTTCAATATGAGCTTCTATTGAGTCATCTTTGTCAACAGTTTTAAAAACAGCATTATATCCTCCTTCAGCCATTCCAGTGCATCCGGATCTAAAACTTAACCCTTTTGAAACAATAAGAGCTTTAAGACCAGCTTTATCTACTTCAATAGCTGCTCTTGAACCAGCTCCTCCTGAACCAATGATTAATACATCACTTGAAATCGTTTTAGTTTCCATAGTTATTACCTAATAAAATTCAATATTATTTTTAAATTTATAACTAATTCTTAAAATAAATTTGTTTTTAAGCAATTTAAAAAAATCATTTATTTACATTTCTATCATAAGGGGAATATTGAAAATAAGATAATTGTTGATTTTAGTTATGTTGAAAAAACATTGTCATTTTGAATAGCATTGATGAAAATCTAGAAATATATAATGTATTTTAAACACATAATAAAAATTATGGACAAGAAAAAAATAATAATTATAGAACTTGTTGTAGTTGTTTGTATATTAATAATAGGAATCGCAATAACTCTAAATTTAAACAATCAAACAACAGAACCAATTAACAATACAACACAATCAACAGAAGTATCAGTTGATTCAATAAACAAAGAAACACAAAGTGATTCTAGTTCATCACAAGAAAGTGATCCAGGGGCATTTTACAGCAGACAAAGTAATGAAATGATTTATACAGGTGATGTTAAAGTAGGTCCTGATGGTCATACAAGATATAAACATTTAGGATATAATAAATGGGAAATGCTTGATTAATATATAATATTTATCTTCTAAATTAACTTTCAAAAAGAATCTATTCTAAAAATATACATTCATCAAATATATTAATAAATAATTATAAAATTAGTATTTGATGATATAGCTACTGTAGTTTAAAATTTATTCTAAAATAGCTATTTTTAATTAAATTAATTATATGGGTAATATTTTTAAATAGAATAGTATTTCATCGAATATAATAGGAGGTTTTTTAATGAAAATTGATGGAACAGTTACAACCGGTTTGGGAAAAGCTGCTTATTTTTTATCACAGGATTTTTATGTTAATAATTTTGAGAAAAATTGTGGATTTCGTCCATATCCCGGAACTTTAAATGTTGTAGTTCCGGAAGAATATCTTCCTCAAATTAATAAAGTAAAAGAGGAATGTAAAAATATTATAAAACCTGATGAAGGTTTTGGAGCTGTTAAATATATAAAAGCAAAGTTAAATAATGATATTAATGGAGCTATTGTATTTCCAGCTAAAACTACTCATGAAGAAAATTATTTGGAATTTATATCTAAAGATAAACTTAGAGATAAGTTAAATCTTAAAGATGGCAATGCAGTAACCATTGAGTTTTAAATTAATTAAGAAACTTTTTTATAATATAATTAATATATTATTTGATTGTATAATTCTCAGGGCGGAGTGAAATTCTCCACCGGTGGTGTTTCTAAATAGATAAGTCCACGAGCACATTGTGTGTTGATTTGGTTAGAGTCCAAAACCGACGGTTATAGTCCGGATGGAAGAGAATAAGAAATTTATTTTTTTATTTTTAGCCCTGTTTCTACACTATTTAAGGAGATGTTACTATGAGTAAAACTGATTTAGAAATGGGTTTTGAGGCATTAAGAAATGGTGAATTTATTTTAGTTTATGATGATGATGACAGAGAAGGAGAAGTAGATATGATTATTGCTTCTGAATTCGTTAGGCCAAAATCAATAGCTACTATGAGAGATTATGCTGGCGGATTAATCTGTAATTGTTTAGCACCGGAATACTGTGATGCTATTAATTTACCATTTATGACAGATATTATGCAAGCAGCTACTTCAAAATACCCTAATTTAGCCGAACTTGCTCCAAATGATATTCCATATGATGAAAGATCTTCATTTTCAATATGGGTAAATCATAGAAATTCATTTACTGGAGTTACAGACCATGATAGAGCTATGACTATTAGTGAAATGGCTATCATGTTAAAAGAAGAAAGATATGATGATTTTGGAAAAACATTCAGGTCTCCAGGTCATGTTTGTCTTTTAAGAGGAGCTGAAGGTTTAGTTAAAAACAGAAGAGGACATACTGAAATTGGCCTAGCTATGTGTGAAATGGCTGATGTGACTCCTGTCTGTGTTGTTTGTGAAATGATGGATAGTGAAACTGGTAGGGCAACTTCAATAGAAGATGCTAAAAAATACGCTGATGAAAATGGCTTAGTTTTACTTAAAGGTCAGGATATTATAGAAAAATATTTAGAAGAATAATTAGCTATACATAGCTTGATTATTCATTCTTTTATCATTTATATAATTAAAGATGTATTCGGTAATTTGTTGGATTTTATATGAATTATAAACATTAAATACGACATATTTACCATCATACATATCTATTTTTATTCCATCTTTAATTTCTTTAGTTGGGCTAACTAAACTTATTTTATCCCAAGGAATTCTAAGGTTTTTAGATTTTAGAGCTTTTTCAATGTATATTCCGTCATCTTTTATTTTTACAATTTTAACGGTTCTACGATTTTTATCAGATACTACCTGAATATCTCCGTTTTCATCAAAAGCATAATCTGGGATTAAACAATTAGCTTTCCATCCTTGTTTAATTTTTTTTGCAACATGAACTCTATCTTTTTTTGTTAGTTTAACTCCTTGTTCCGGGCTTAAATTAAGTGCCATTTATATCACCTTCTCTTTTATTTCTTCAAAAGGAACTATTCTATTAAAATTTACATTTTTAGCCATACTGGCTATTGTTTCTATATCTATATTTTCTTCAACACATTCTAGTGCATATTTTGAAAATAAATCGTATCTAATTTCAATTTCCGGAGTAAATCCACGTCCATTTATTTTTAATTTTGATACATTTAAAACATTTTTAACTTGAGTGTTATTTTTGATATATGGTACTACATTTTCAAATATATTTTGGTTATAGACTTTGTTTAGAAGTATTGCTTCAACTGTAACTCCAAGTTTATTTAACATATTTGTATGAGCTACTAAATCAACAGCTGCAGATTCAATACCACCTTTATTAACTCCAGACATAAGTAGCATTGGAATATCAGAAGACATAGCTATTTCACTTGCAGAATATGGAACTTTTTCATTTAATAATCCAGTAAATACACTCATAACTCCTTCAATTAATACAATGTCATAATCTGATTTGTTTAATTCATTAATAGCTAGTTTAATATCCATCCAGCCTAAGTGTCCAATTTTTATAGATCCGTAATCTTCCATTTTACCATTTGTTAGGTATAGGCCAGGAACAATATCTCTTGCATCTGGACCTACTTTCATTAGAGCTACTTTCAAGCCTCTTTTTCTTAGAGCACCAGCTAGTCCGGTTAGGATAAATGTTTTACCAGAATCAGACCCGTTACTTCCAATCATTAAGAATTTAGGACCATTTCCATTATTTTTATATTTTAAAAAGGAATTGTCTAATTCTATTTTATATCCAGAATCAACACCTAAATCTTTATTTATTTTAGATTTAACTTCTTTATTTTTACTAGCTATATTTTCAATGTCTTTGCTGGAGGCATCAATATAATCTAGGAAATTCTTTCGAATAATAGGATTTTCATCTAAAATATTATGAATCATAGTTCCTATAACATTTCCATCGTCATTACAGGCTCCTGAGAAAATATTATACTCTGAGGCTTTATTTACATCTCCATAATTCATTCTTTGAATTTTTGAGTAAAATAATGGCTTTGCATCACCTTCAACCTTACCATAAGTATGTGTATGAAAACCGCTAACATCCTCATTTTGATTTTTTGTAATAAATGAATTATCATATACTTTAGCCTTAACACGGTCACTACTTATAAGAGGTGAGAGATTGACATCTATTAAACCAAGACCTTCTTTTATTATTGGAACTTCTGATTTTCGGCCAATATCTGTTTGATTTGCAAGTAATTGAAAACCTGCACAAACTCCTACAATTGGTTTTCCATCTTTAGATATCTGTTTTATTTCACTGATTAACTCACAGCTAACGTCACCTGATTCAAGAATAGTTCCGCCAGGTATAATTAATGCATCTAATTCTTCACTAGCTTTATTACCATTAACTAAACCATTTGATTTAACAAGATGGGTAGGTAGTCCTCCAAAGTCTTCAAATCCAGGAACTGCTCCTTTTACATAGATGAGTCCTATTTTTTTCATAAGTAAACCTCGTGTAACTATTTTATTTTAAGCTTTATAATACTTTCACAGTTGGTATCTACATATTGTAAAATTCTTTAATAGCTATTAATTGTTGATAATTTTTCAAATTTAACATAATAATATTCACTATATGTAATTTTTAGTATTACTATAACCAAAATTGAAACATATATTTCAAGTGTAAAAATTAAGATATAAAATAAGACTATTAACAGTGATAAAAACAGTATTAAATTAGCTATTGAGTCTAATTTTACTATAAATTCACTAGCTATTTTATTTATTATTTTAAAGTAACTAATTCTTGTAAAAAAAAGTAATAATGAAAATTAGAATTAATTTCCATTTTCAAAAACACTCATTGCTTTAATGATTTTTAAATCATCTAATGGTTTAGCTTGAATTTGTAAACCAACAGGAATACCTTCTACTTCACCAGCTTTAATACTTCCAGCTGGAATTCCTGCAAGATTAGCTATTACAGTTAATACATCATAAGCATACATTTCCATAGGAGTTAATTCATCACCAATTTTGTGAGGAAGTTTAGGAACTGTAGGGCCTACAATTAAATCAACATTTTCTAACATAGCATTAATTTCATCTCTAATAAGTGATCTTGCTTGGAGAGCTTTTTTATAGAATTTTCCACTGTATTCTTTTTGTGAGATGTATGAACCAATTTCAATTCTTCTTAATACTTCTTCTCCACATACATCTTCTATTCTATAACCGTAATCTCTTCCATCGTATTTTCTGGTAGCTGAGAAGAATTCTACATAGTTAATTAAGTAATAAGTTGGAAGACATAAGTCAATATTATCAAAACTTACTTCAACAAGTTCTGCTCCAGCATCAACTAATTTATTAATAGCTTTGTTTACTACACTATTAATTTCATCATCTGTAACATCAATAAACTCTTTACAAACAGCTATTCTCATTCCTTCAAGAGATTTATCTTCAATTACACTAGTAAAGTCAGGTCTTTCCCAGTTTAGGGTAGTACATTCTGTTTCGTCATAATCAGATATTGCATTTAAGGTTAATGCAATTCCACTAACATCATTAGCTAATGGTCCGATTTGGTCTAAACTCATTGATAAATCAAGTAAACCTTGTCTTGATACTGCACCGTATGTTGGTTTAAATCCAATAACTCCACAGTGAGATGCAGGGTTTCTGATTGAACCTCCAGTATCTGAACCAATTGCGATATCACACATATCAGCAGCTATTGCAGCAGCACTTCCTCCACTAGATCCTCCAGGGATTCTTCCGGGAGCTGCTGGGTTTTGGGTAGGTCCGAAACAAGAAGTTTCAGTTGAACTTCCAGCTGCAAATTCATCCATGTTTGTAATACCGAGAATAATTCCGTCTTCTGCTAATATTTTATCAACTACGGTTGCATTATAACTTCCAAAGTAATTATCTAGAGTTTTGGAAGCTGCAGAGATAATTAAATCTTCAACATTGATATTTGCTTTAATACCAAAAACTAAACCGGATAAAAATCCAACTTCTTCTCCATTAGCTATTTTTTCATCAATAGCTTCTGCTTGTTTTAGAGCAGATTCTTTGTCAACTTCTAAGAAAATGTTTAATTCTTCATTTTTTTCATCAATAACTTTAATGAAGTTTTCTACATTCTCCTTAGCAGTCATTTCTTTATTTTGAATGGAATTTAATTTTTCAATAACATTCATTAAAACACCTGAGTAATCATAATAATATATAATAAGTGATATTTTATTTTTTAAGGTTTATATAAGTTATTGTTTCATTACTTTTAATTCTAATATTTCTGTCTCTGTATTAAGTATCCACTCTAATGTATCCCCATATTTGATGTTTAAGGCTTTTACATATGTTTTAGGTATTGTTGTAATAAGAGACACTTCACCTTGATTTCTTACTGTTGTTTCTTCATTTATTTTCATATTTATTTTTATATTTCTTATATTAAATAACACTTTTGATTTATTTTAGTAGTTAAAAAAGTAACACTTAAATATCATTGGGTATATATTATATACTACATATTACATAATAATAGGTGTGATGTATTTATGAAAGTTATTGAATTATGTGCTGGTGCAGGGGGATTAGCTCTTGGATTTGAAAAAGCAGGTCTTGAACATGAATTGCTTGTTGAAATTGATAAAGATTGTGTTGCAACATTACATAAAAATAGGCCTGATTGGAATGTACTGCATGCAGATATAAAAGAAGTTGATTTTACTGATTATCATCCTGATATAGTTGTTGCAGGGTTACCTTGTCAGCCATTTTCTTATGCTGGTAAAAAATTAGGTTTTGATGATACTAGAGGAACATTATTCTTTGATTATGCAAGATGTCTTAAAGAAACTAATCCAAAAATGTGTATAATTGAAAATGTAGAAGGATTAGTTCGTCATGACAAAGGAAGAACTATGGAAACAATAGTGGGTATATTAGAAAATGAATTAGGTTATGATGTACAATATAAAGTCTTAAATGCAGTGGATTATGGTGTAGCTCAAAAAAGAAAAAGGATGTTTCTCGTAGGAACAAAAAAAGGATTAAATTTTAACTATCCTAAAAAAATCAAAGGAAGTCCTGTACTTCGGGATGCTCTTAAAGATGTTCCAGAATCTGAAGGGACACAGTATTCTGATAAGAAAAAAGAAGTATTAGAATTAGTTCCACCGGGTGGATGTTGGGTTGATCTTCCAGAAGAAGTGCAAAAAGAATATATGGGAAAAAGCTTTTATTCTGGTGGTGGAAAACGTGGAATGGCAAGAAGAATTTCATGGGATGAACCATGTTTAACATTAACAACCTCTCCTTGCCAAAAACAAACAGAAAGATGTCATCCAGATGAAGTAAGACCATTTACAGTAAGAGAATATGCAAGAATACAATCATTCCCTGATGACTGGGAGTTTGAAGGTGGAATAACTTCTAAATACAAACAAATTGGAAATGCTGTACCTGTAAAAGTTGCTGAAGCAGTTGGTCATGAAGTAATGAATGCATTAACTGGTCAAAATAAAAGAAAAGAGGGTCAAACAACATTATTTTAGTCTTTAAATATTAGTTGTTTGTACTTTTCAAATATTACTTGATCTTTTGGATTTAATATATGTTTACATTTTTTAACATCATTTATTGCTTTTGGAAGAGCATTAAATAATTGTTTAAAAGCAGTTTCATCTCCAGTTACTAATGTATAAACTTGTTCACCAGCTATATTTCTAATATTCTCATTAACTTCATGTACTACATTTTCTTTATTGTCTTTATACTCCCAAGTCATGTCAAATGATTTATAATTGGAGGATACTATATATGCCCAATATATTTTAGCATTTGGGTATTTAGTAGCTAGTTTTTCACATTTAAACCTAGTATCTCTTAAAGAACTGGAATTCATAGTATTGTATTTATTTTTTAATTCAATCCATATAGTATCATCTTCATTTTTTAAATCCATTCCTGATGGATGGCCTCTTCCAAGATTCACCCAACCATCTACACGACCTAAAAGGTTTTGATGAAAATCGCCAACTCTGTTACTGGCAGTTTTATCATGTTGGCGGGGTATTTCAAATTTAATCCAATCATTCAAACTGAATTCATTTGAATAAATGTCGAATAGTGTTTTAAATTGGTCTATTGTTTCTCTACTATTAATTAAAACTTCTTCAGGAGTTTTTGATAAATCTTCATTAGTTGCATATGCGTCTACAACCTTTTTTACTTCTTCAATAAATATATCATCTGAAACAAAAGTTACATATTTGCTCATATTATCACCATGTAATGTTTTGTTTTGGTTAAAATAGTTTTACAAAATTTAGAAATCCTTCTTGAGATTGTAAACTAATATTTTAAGTTGTTTTTTGTTAGTTATAATCTTGTATTTTGTTTTTAATATATATTTTTGATTTAATAATTAAAAATAGTTTATATTTAAAGGTTTTCAACAGAGTTAGAATTTTAAAATTTCTAAAATAAGAAGTTTTTTAAAAAAAAGTAGAGATGACTCTAAATGAGCCATCATATAATTTAATTTAGTTAAGAGAAGCTTCTTTACCTGAGTATAAGAATTTGTAGATTAATCCAGCGATAATTGCACCGATTGCTGGTCCTACAATAAATACCCAAAGTTGTTCTAAAGCTTGTCCGCCTATAAATAATGCAGGAGCTATACTACGTGCAGGGTTTACAGAAGTTCCAGTTAATGGAATTCCCATAATATGTACAAATGCTAAGGTTAAACCAATAACAATACCTGCAAGAGGTCCGGTTTTTTCAGTTCTTGTAACTCCAAGTACAGTAAAGACAAATACGAAAGTTAAGATAATTTCAACAACTAATGCACCAGTCATACTAATTCCAACACTGGATGCAGCGCCGAATCCGTTTTGACCTAATCCAGTTACCATGTATCCGCCAAGACCGCTACATGAGTTGATGATAAATGCAAGAATACCAATAGCTATAATTGCCCCAATACATTGGGAAATAACGTATCCTACAAAGTCTTTTGTATCCATTCTTTTATTAATCCACATACCTAAAGAAACAGCCGGGTTAATGTGACATCCAGAGATATCTCCAATAATGTATGCCATTGCAATAATAGATAAACCAAATGCCATAGCTATTCCTAAATTACCGAGAACAGTGCCAGCTACTGCAGCACTTCCACAACCGAAAAGAACTAAAACCATAGTTCCAATCAATTCACATATATATTTTTTCATTATTTTCCTCGCAATTTGTTTATAAATAAGCAATTTTCTTATTTAATAATATTATATCTTTATTATGTATCTTAAATACTTTAAGTTTAATTTGAGTTTTACAAAATTATAAATAGTGTCTTTTCTAATTAAATATGATTAAAGAGTGATTAAAATGAAAAAAGCTATTGTATTTGATAATTCTGGAACTTTGCTTGAACGTTACAGAGTTATTAAAGATGTTTCAAAAGGGGAATTATTCACTGATGTTAATTCACTACATTTAATTGATTCTATGGACTCATTAGCACTTGTTGTTCTTCAATTTAATACTATTTGTCTTTTGAATTTAGATCCAAATACTTTAATTTCAGATGTAATTAAAAAACATGATATTGAATTTGATGTTAGTTTTACAAGTTGTGAAACTACTAAAGATGAAGTTCGTGAAATTTTAGAACATGAGTATAATGCTACAATTAGTGAGATTACTGATGGATTTGATATTCTAAATCAAAAAATTCCTAATATGGAGCTTTGTAATGGATCTGCAGTAATTATTGATGTTAATGAACGAAAAATAGCTTATACTATAACTTCTGCTGGTAAATTGTTCCCTGAGGTTCTTGATACAATCAAAGTCCTACAAGCAAGAGATATTGAAATTTATATTGCCTCTGGAGATAGAAAAGGAGCTATTAACAGGTTAGCAGAAATTTTAAATGTTGATAAAAAACATGCTTTTGGAACAGTTTCACCAAAAGGCAAATGTAAGGTTGTTAAATGTTTAAAAGATAAAGGATATAAAGTTATGATGGTTGGAGATGGCCTGAATGATGTTTTAGCTTTTAAAAATGCAGATGTTTCTGTTCTAACAGTTGAACAAGAAGAGGAGGTTTCTCCAAAACTAATTGATAAAACAGATTATGTTATTGAAAAAATTTCGGAAGTTATTTCAATAGATTTTTAATAACTTCTCTACTTTTTAATACATTATCAAAATTATTTAACTCAATTATTCCTTTATCTACCTTTTTTAAAAGATTTAAATCAAGAGTTCCTTTACCTAATGTGATATGCTGATCTTTAGTACCATCATTATCATTTAAATGACAATAGCTAATGTTTTTTAAATCTAGGAATTGTTCACAATTATTACAGGTATTTCCATGACCTACATCAATTGTTAGCCCACAGCCAGTTTCATTTTGTATTCTTTCAAGTTCTTCAACTTCATTTCCTAAAAATGAAAAGCGTTTAGGCATATTTTCAACTGAAACAATAATGTCAGAATAATCAACAAGTTCTCCAATACTTTCAATAGCTAGTTCCAGTGCATATTTTCTTATTCTCTCTTCATTTCTTCCAATTTTTCCAGGATGTAATGTTAGAGCTGTTGCATTTATTTTACTTCCATAGTCTAGGGCTTCTTTCATTTGTTTAACACTTTCCTTTCTAATTCCAGTGTTTAAACTAGCTATATTTAAGTCTACAGTTGGTCCGTGTATACAAATTTCCAAATCTGTATTTTCAAATTCCAGATTGTCATTTTTAAAAAAAGGACCTTCTCCAAGTATTTCTATCATTTCAAATTCATATTTTTTAGCAGTTTCTATTATTTCGCAATTTGGTCTAGTAAACATTGCTAATGTTGTAAAACCTAATTTCATAATTAATGATTAGGTTTATATATTTAATTATCTATATGTTATTTTGTTATATATCAAAATTTTACATATATAATTTTTTTAAGTAATTGTTAGGAGGTTTGAGTTAACCATGTTTAAACGTAAGGAAGCTGTTGATCATGTTTCAAAAAAGATTATAAGACACTTTTCTAATGGTTTAACTCATGTTATTATATTATGGATTATTAGTAAAGAAAAAATCCATGGTTATGGAATCATGAAGGAGTTAGATGAATTTTTTAGTTCATGTAATCCTAAGGACTCAAATAAAACAAATCCAAGTAAAATTTATCCTATATTAAGAAGATTAGAAAGAGCAGACATTATAGAGGGTGAATGGGGGGTTAGTAATAATAAACGTGTTAAATATTACTCACTTACCTCAGATGGTGAAGTATTACTTAAAAACTTTAAAAGTGAGTTTGTTTGCCTACTTAACAGTCCTCTTTGGTTAGATTTTATTGAAGACATGTCAGACAATGAAATTTATAAGGTGGAAAATGATGAAGAATGCAATTGAAACTAAAAATCTTACAAAGATTTATAAAAATTTCACTGCTGTTAATTCTTTAAATTTAGAAATTCCTGAAAAAAGTATTTTTGGATTACTTGGACCAAATGGAGCAGGTAAAACCACAACAATTAAAATGCTTACTTGTTTAATCCAGCCTACTTCTGGTCAGGCAACTGTTGGAGGTTATGATGTTCAAGAAAATCCAAATGAAGTTAGAAACTTGTTAGGTATGGTTCCTCAACAAGTTAGTTTATATAAAGACTTAACAGTTCAAGAGAATTCAGAATTATGTGCTGATTACTACGGAGTTCCAGTTGATGAAAAATACGAGCGTATTGATGAGTTAATGGAATTAGTAGATATTAAATATGCTAAAGATAAAAGAGTTGGACAGCTATCTGGTGGACAAAAACAGAAAGCTTCTCTTGTAGCTAGTTTAGTACATAGACCGGAGATATTATTTTTGGATGAACCAACAATTGGTCTTGATCCAACTACTAAAAGAACTTTATGGGATTTAATTCGTGAATTAAACGATGAAGGAAATACAATTATTTTATGTTCTCATGATATGGCTGAAGTAGATATGCTTTGTGATAATGTGGGAATTATAAATACAGGTAATTTAGTAGCTTATGATACTCCTCAAGGTCTTAAGGATTCTCTTTTAAAAGAAGAAAAAGAGGAGCATGAAATTAAAATAAAAGATACTTTAACTGATATTTCAAGTGAAAATGAAGTTAATACATCAACTAAAGAAGATATTAATACTTTAAACTTAAAGAAAATGTCATTTTTACTTAAAGATACAAATGATGAAATTATTTCAGCTATTCAAGCTAATCCGAAAGTACATGGTCTTGAAATAGCTAAAAATGGTCGTTTTAATTTAAGAATTGCTAATTTTGATGATGATGCAGTTAATGATGTTTTAAAAGATATTATAGGTGCTGGAGGAGTTGTTAAATCAATATTTACACAAGAACCTTCTCTAGAAGATGTATTTATTAAAGCTACAGCTGAGGTGAATGAAGATGACAGAGCTTAAAAAATTTACTTGGATGATAAAAAAAGAGCTTTTAAGCTTAAAAAGACATCCTCCAAGGTTAGTTTCTATTTTAATTTTTCCTATTATCATGATTTTATTATTTGGTTATGGTATGGGAGGAGATATGACAGATTTGCCTGTGGTTGTTGTTTCTCAAAGTCATGGTGATTTAACTGATGTAACTTTGGATACTATTAAATCAACGGATCAATATAATGTAATTGAGGTTATGGATGATGTAGATGATGCAAAAGAGCGTGTTGATAACGGGGAGGTAAAGGCAGCTATTATACTGCCAGAAAACTATGATAGTGATGCCTCTCAAAAGGCGGTTACACTGTATTTGGATTCATCTGATCAAATGGCGTCTTCTACTTTAGAAAGTGTAACTCAAGGAATATTTTCTAAGTTATCTAATATGGAAGCAGCTGATGCTATAACTACTAGTCCTTCATCAGAAGAGTTAGAAAACACTAATACAACTGGTGTTAATCAAACAGCACTAGCTACTAATACTCAAAGTGCAAATGTTACTAAATCTGTTGGACATGCATTTGATAACTTTAAAGATGATATTGCACTTCATATTAACCAAATATATGGTAATATTAAATATATTGACTTTTTAGTTCCTGCAGTTTTAGGAATGACTGTTATGATGTCTTGTATGATGGGTATGGGTGCATCTATAGCTGGTGAACGTGAAACTGGTGAATTAGCTAGATTGTTCATGACTCCAACATCAATTTCAACAGTAGTTGGTGGTAAAATCGCATCTAAACTTATAATTGAGTTAGTTAGAGCCCTTATATTAATTTTAATGGCGATTTTATTATTTAATGTAAGTATTAAAGGAGGAATCCTACAAACATTCGTTGTTTTAGTCTTCGGAGCTCTTTGTTTTGTTGGTTTTGGTATCATGTTATCTGCAAGAACAAACAGTCAGGAAGATTATACTCAAATATCTATGCCGTTTTCAATGCCTATGATGTTTGTTTCAGGAGTATTCTACCCTATTGAAACTATGCCTTGGATTTTACAAAAAATAGCTTATATTTTCCCATTAACTTATCTTAACGATGCAATGAGGGCAGTTATGATTAAAGGTCAAAGTTTATGTGATGTATGGTTAGATTTAGTTGTACTTTTAGGTTTCACTGCATTATTCTTTATCATTGGAGTTAAAAGGTTTAATAGAGATATTTAAAGGAGGTTTAAAAAGATGTCTAAGTATAATAAATTATTAATTGGATTTATAGTTTGTATGTTATGTATTAGTCCAATAGCCGGTGCAAATATTGACTGGAATACATTTCAGGGTGATTTAAATCATACTGGTTGTATTGATGATAATTCTGATTTTGTTACAAACTTGTGGGTATTTAACATGGAATCTCCAGTTATAGGTTCACCTGCAATTTATGGAGACTTTATGTATGTTGTTTCACAAGAAGGAGTTTTAAAAGCAATTGACATGGAAAATGGAACTGAAGACTGGTCACTTAATTTAAAAGGAGATACTAATGCAACACCTGTTGTAAGTAATAATACTGTCTTTATAGGAACTAATGAAAGTTTTAAAGCTATAGATATTGATTCACAAGATGTTTTATGGAAGTATAATACTTCAGATGAAGCTATTGAAGGTGCAGCTTATGTAGATAATGATACTGTCTATGTTGGTTGTGATGACGGGCATGTATATGGATTTAACATAGCTGACGGTAATAAAACATTTGAAGCGGATTTAGGTGAAGATGAAATAGTATCTTCTCCAGTTGTTGTTAATGGATCACTTTATGTAGGTTCAACAAATGGTAATGTTTACTGTATAAATTTAGATAATACAACTATAACCTGGCAATATGCTACAGGAGACGCAATTTACTCTTCTCCAACTTATGCAGATGGTAAAATCATAATAGGTTCTGATGATGATTCTGTATATGCTTTAAATGAATCAAATGGAGATTTATGTTGGGATTATGATTTAAACAATAAAGTTAGATCCTCTGCTTCTGTTGATGAGCATAATAATAATGTATACATTGGTTCTGATGAAGGTAATTTAACCTGTCTTGATTTAAGAGATGGAACTTTAAAATGGAGTCATGCTACTGGTGGGGCAATTCAGTCCACTCCAGCTATAAAAGAAGATTTAGTTGCATTCGGTTCTAATGATGGAACTGGTTATGTTTTAAATAAATATACTGGTGCAGTAGAATTTACTTACAATCCCGGTACTTATTTATTTAATTCAGAAATAACCTCTTCTCCAGTAATTAATGGAAACAGTCTATTTTTCGCAGACCATAGTGGACATGTATATTCATTAAATATTGATAAAAATGAAGTTCCTAGCTCAGAGTATTTATACTATACATTAGCTATTTTAGTTGTAGTCCTAGCTGTGATTGTTATTGGGGTTAAAGCTATTAAAAAACATAATAAAAGATAAGCTTTAAATATCTAGAAAAGTAATTAACAATTACATTAAAATGGGAAGTTTTAATTATGTATGGTAAAAATATCGAGACACTAAAAGAAAATATGAATCTTGCTGATAAGATTTATATTTTCGATACAACTCTCAGAGATGGTGAACAAGCTCCGGGGGTTGCTCTAACAGTTGATGAAAAAATCCAAATTGCTCAAAAGCTTGATAAACTTGGTGTAGATAAAATAGAAGCAGGTTTTCCCGTATCCTCAAATGGTGAGAGAAAAGCTGCAAAAGAACTTAATTCATTAGGTTTGAATGCTACAGTTTTAGGTTTAGCTCGAAGTGTGCAAAAAGATATTGATGCTGTTTTAGATTCTGGATTGGATTACATACATACTTTTATTGGTACTTCCTCATTACATAGGGACTATAAGCTTAAAATGTCTAGAGAAAAAATCATCCAAACTGCTGTGGAATCTGTGGAATATGCAAAAGATCATGGGCTAACTGTTGAATTTTCTGCCGAAGATGCAACAAGAACCGAACAAGATTTTTTATTTGATGTTTATGATGCTG
This sequence comes from Bacteroidaceae bacterium, assembly GCA_963606955.1. GTDB lineage: Archaea > Methanobacteriota > Methanobacteria > Methanobacteriales > Methanobacteriaceae > Methanocatella. The sequence goes on along the minus strand of CAVDAS010000003.1, from coordinate 21,137 downwards.
TTGCAGATGCCGGTGCAGACTTTTTAAATGTTCCGGACACTGTTGGAGTATTAATTCCTGTTGTAACTAGAGAATTAATCACTAATCTTAAAAAAAGGTATACTACTCCAATCAGTGTTCATTTCCACAATGATTTTGGTTTAGCTGTTGCAAATACATTAACAGCTATTGAATGTGGTGCAAACCAAGCTCATGTAACAGTTAATGGTATGGGAGAGAGAACAGGTAATGCTTCTCTTGAAGAGCTTGTTGTAGCTCTACGTGCTGCTTACAATATTGATTTAGACATTGATACAACAAAATTATATAGTTTATCTGAGTTTATAGGCCGTATTACTGGTATTAAAATGCCTGTTAACAAACCTATTGTTGGAGCTAATGCATTTGCACATGAATCCGGTATACATGTTCATGGAGTTCTAAACAATGCATTAACTTATGAACCAATTTCCCCAGAACTTGTGGGACATTCCAGAAGAATAGTTTTAGGAAAACATACTGGAGCTAATGCATTAAAAGCTAAATTAGAAAAATATAATATTGATTTAACTGAAGAACAATTCCAAAATGTATTTAATCAAATTAAAGCACTAGGGGATAAAGGTAAAACAGTTACAGATGATGACTTAAGAGCTATTGCTATAACAGAAGTAAGTACAGCTAAAGAAACTCCTATTAAACTTGAAGGTTTAGGAATATTATCTGGAGCTATTGTATCTCCAACTGCAACTGTTAAATTAAGTATTAATGGTGAATCAAAAGAAACATCTTGTACTGGTGTAGGTCCGATTGATGCTTCTATTAATGCTATTAGAGAATTAATTCAGGATACAATGGACATTGAACTTGAAGAATATAATCTTGAAGCTATTACTGGCGGTACTGATGCATTAGCTGAAGTGTTTGTCATTTCTTCTGATGGTGATGGCAATAAATCAACAGGTAGAGCAACTAACGATGATGTGATAATGGCTAGTATATTAGCTGTTTTAGACTCTATTAATAAAATTTTATTAATGGAAAAAAATTAGTAAGTAATGTTTATATGTTAAAAAAACTATACATCTAATCCGACAATAGTTAATGGAGTCATGATACTATGGAAGAAAATGTTATCTTTATCGGTAGTAAACCAGTAATGAACTATGTTTTAGCAGTAGTGACACAATTCAATGGTGGTGCAGACAATGTATCTCTTAAAGCAAGAGGTAAAGCTATTAGTCGTGCTGTAGACACCGCAGAAATTGTTAGGAACGGATTTATTCCAAACGCTGATGTTGAAGATATTAACATTGCTACAGAACAAATTGACACCTATGACGGTGAAAAAACAAACGTTTCAACTATTGAAATAAAAATTATAAAAAAAGAGAGTGAATAGCTCTTTTTATATCTTATTTTTTTAGTATAATTTACGAATATGTTTATCGAATAGATATTTTGATAATTTTATATTTGAAGTTCCTTTTCCATGAGCTTCTAGCTGACCTTTTTTAACAGATTTTAAAACACTATCAATATTTAATTCACAGTCAATTAAACTATAGGCATCACCTAAAAAATCAATATAATGAGAGTCACTTGCTCCAAGAGAGGGGATGTTGTTTTTATTAGCTAGTTTTTTCGCTTTATAGTTACACCATCCAACAATAAAACGGGCATTTTTAATTTCTATTGCATCAAAATTTAATTCATAAGGATTAGTTTTGCAAAACAGTCCATGTCTATAAAAACAGAAGGGATGAGGAATAATAGCTAATCCTCCCTGGTCATGAATTAGGTCAATTGTTTCTTGAGGCTCCAAATCTCTTGGAACCAGCTCTTGACAACCAAAACCAAGAATATGGCCTTTGGCAGATGAAATTTCAATTGAAGGAATTACAAGGAGATTCCCAATATTTTTTGTTTTTTCAATAGCAACTTTAGAACCTTTTATTGTATTATGGTCACTAATAGCTATGATGTCAATATTGTCTTTAATAGATTTTTTAATTATATCATCTATTTTTGTAGAAGAGTCTGGAGAATATTGACAATGTATATGAGAATCTAGCTTATACATTTTATTCATTCCATTCAATAGTTTTAATTAATCCTACAGTTCCGGTCATCATAACATCTCCTCCAGGACATGCATGATGCCAGTCAAGGTTAGTTTTTTCAATTAATTCCCTTTTAGGCCCACTGACAATAACTTTTTCTAATTTAGATAGTGGATTTAATACATGTGCTCCATGACCATGGTCATTATAAATTTCTTCATTTGTAATTTCTCCACTAGCTAATCTATTAATATAATTTTCTAGAGATTCTCCAGTTAAATTAGAAGTGTGATGTTCAAATAGTCCCTGAATTTTACCGTTTTCTATTGATGCAGCTGTAGTATGTCCGTTTCCAATATCAATAGCTATAAAACTGTTTAATTTAGAAGCTTCCTCATCATAACACATTCCAGCTATTGAACCAAATTTAGTATCCATTAAAAGAGGTGTATCTTCAATTCCTTCTTTTTTAAGAGTTGATTCTACAGATTTCATTCTGGAATAGTAATCAGGAACATTTCCATTAAATCCAAAGCTTTCTGGTTCGATAGGTTCTTTTAGTTTTTCTCTAATTTTTTCAAATCTAAAGTCTCTATCTCCCATATTTTCATTATATCCATGATCTTGAACTGCAATAGCTATTTTATCAATATCAAAGTCTAAATCATAGCCTAATACAAATTCAGATAATTTTTTAATATTAATATCACCTAAATGGATTTTAGTATATCCTTCATAGTTTTCATTTTCACTAGCTATTTTAATTCCGTAAGATTTTACCTGTTCCAGGTCATCTCTTATTGTTTTAGCACACCTAGCTTCCATTACTACATCATAGCCTTTGTCCATATGTTCAAGAATACTTCTTTTAAGTTTTCCTCCTCCCATAATTTCTCCATCAAAGTAAATGTCATTTTCAACTTCTTTAATTTGTTGGGAAATATATAAGTGTGGTGAAGGTAGAACCAGCTTAATTGAGTTTTCTAGCTCTTTTTCGTTATTATAAATTAGTATATCTTGAGTTCCTGTTCCTACATCAATAGCTAATATTTTCATAATTTTAAATTGGTGTTTATTCTATTAAAATATTATTATTGTACAAAAATGTACACTAAAGCTTTAAATAGTACATTGATTAATCTATTAATATGAATTACAAAATTGAATTATCATCACAAGATGTGCCAAAAAATTGGTACAATATTAATGCTGATTTACCTTGCGAACTTCCAATGCCTAAAAATAGTGAAGGAAAAGATCAAATTAGCGATTTAAAAAAAGCATTTACAAAAGCAGCACTAGAACAAGAGTTTGCAACTGAAAGATACATTAAAATCCCACAAAAAGTAAGGGAATTATACATGCAGATGGGAAGGCCAACTCCTTTGTTTAGAGCTAAAAGACTTGAAGAGAAGTTAAATACTCCAGCTAAGATTTATTATAAAAGAGAAGACACCTCTCCTACTGGATCACATAAATTAAACAGTGCAATTCCACAGGCATACTTTGCTAAAAAAGAAGGTGTTGAAAGATTAACAACAGAAACCGGAGCAGGGCAATGGGGAACTGCACTATCACTTGCTTGTTCTCTACTTGACTTAGATTGTACAGTATATATGGTTAAAGTATCATTTAATCAAAAACCTGACAGGAAAAACATAATGAATATTTATGGTGGTGAAGTCTTTGCCTCCCCAAGTGAAAATACAGAATTTGGACGTAAAGTCTTAGCTGAAAACCCTGATCATATAGGATCACTTGGTGTAGCTATTTCAGAAGCTATGGAAGAAGCTTTGAATAATGATAATGTAAAATACACTTTAGGTAGTGTTTTAAACCATGTAATGTTACATCAAACTATTATTGGTCAGGAACTTAAAACACAACTAGAAATAGCTAATGAAGAACCTGACACAATGATTGCATGTGTTGGTGGAGGAAGTAACTTTGCAGGTTCATTGTATCCATTTATTAAAGATAAACTTGATGGAAATAGTGATACTGAGTTTATTGCTGTAGAACCAAGTGCATGTCCAACATTAACCCAAGGTAAATATGAATATGACTTCGGAGATTCAAACGGATTTACTCCACTTCTTAAAATGTATACCTTAGGATGCGACTTTGTAGCACCATCTGTACATGCCGGAGGTTTAAGATACCATGGAATGTGTCCACAAATCTCATTACTTGCACATGAAGGATATATTAATCCAATAACAGCTCATCAAAGAGATGTATTTAATGCAGGAATCCAATTTGCCAAATGTGAAGGAATTGTTCCAGCACCAGAAACTACTCATGCTATTAAAGCAGGTATTGATGAAGCTATTAAATGCAGACAAACTGGAGAAGAAAAAACTATTGTTATTAACTTTTCAGGACATGGTATGCTAGATTTAAAAGGTTATGCTAGCTATTTCTCAGGTGAAATGCCAAATAGTAAGTAGATAATTATAATTTTAGTTCTTAACTTAATATGCCATTTTGTATTAACTGGCATTTTCTTTTTTTTTATTTTAATTTATTTATTTGACTCTGTTTTTTTATATTAACTTTTAAAAATTGCTTTATAAGTAAATAAAAAATTTTAAATAGGTTTTAAATCATATTACAAATGGAGGTGAAAGATAATGTTGGTATGTAGTTAATTGCTCAAAAGTAATTAAATGTTAATTTTAATTCTATTTGGAATGGAATTTGTATTATATACCTAATAAAGAAGTCTGATTTTGTGGCTTTAATGTTTTTAGATAAAATACAAATTGTCTGAGAAAAACTTAATTTTGAAGCTAAATTCTAAATAAGAATATAATTTTGATAAATTATATATTGATAATAAAAGAAATTTATTAGATAACAGAGGTTAAAAAAATGACAAATGATACAATGAGTTTGAGGGTACTTCAGAATGATGTTTCCCTTAAAGAAGTTTTTAACCCAGATTTTTTAAAAAAACTTGAAGAAAATTTTGATAATCTTGAAATTATTCCTATAGGTATAGCTTTTGTTTTAAAAGATGGAGAAATAAATGCAGACATGATTAATATATCTTATAGGAATGATGAAGAAATAGACAGTAATACAGTTCTTATTGATGTCCAAACTGATCCTAAAAATATGGATATTATTAGAAAAACTTTTGAATAAAAATTAGGGAGAATGACTATGGATTACTTAGTTAATAAGATTTATGAATATGATAAATCTTCTAATAATATTATAGAGCTTTTTAAAAGTAGATTCGTGAAAAAATCACTCACAGAGTCTTTTGAAAGTAAAATTACTAAATTTTATGAAGAGCTTTTATTTGTTTCAAATAATTTTGGATTGGGAAAAGATATTTCATTAGATATTGTTTATGATGGTCCTACTCCTGAAAGGGTATTTACAATTAATGTTCCTTATAATTTAAATTTTGATGATAAATATTATTTTTCAGATCAAATTGTAGATTATATGGCTGATTTTTCAAGAAAAGAAAACATGTTTGATTTTTTTAAAAATGCATACATTTTAATTAAATAATTTATTTAGGGGGGTTTTAGTTATAAATGTGGAAAAATACCCTCAATATGAATTATATAAATTTACTAGGAAGTTACATTTAAATAAAGAAAAAATGTTGCCTAAAAATTGTAACAATCGATGTGTTTATAGTACAATTATTAATAGGTGCTATTATAGTTCTTATTTATATGTACTTGAATGGCTTTTTGAGAAATATAAATTCAAACCTTTATCAAAAAATAGTTTTGATAATACAGATGAATTTGTCACAGAACATAAACAAGTTAGGGATGAGCTCAAAGATGTCAATTATAATAACATTAGTACAAATTTATTTGATTTATTTATTTTGAGGAAAAAAGCAGATTATGATCCTTTTTCAGCTATTTCGGATAACGAATTAGATAGGGCTATGTGTCTTATGGAACGTATTTTTCAAACTTTAAAAATTTGATTTTTCTTTTTATTTTTTGATAATTGAGTTTTACAATAACAATAACTTTAAAAATCCTATACTAGCTTTTCTACAGTGTTATTGATGTTATTTTTGGCAAATATTACCTGTTTACTGCTGTTTATTTTTTAATTTTTTTACTTATAACTTATAACTAATAACTTTTTTATTATCACTTATAAGTTATTACTTATACTATTTAACTTATAACTTATTTCTTAAAACGTAGAATTTATAAGGTAGAAGTTATAAAATATAACTTATACATTAAACCTTTTAACTTAAAACTTATCTCTTTTAAGTTATGGGGTATAAGTTATCAATTAAAAGTTATATCATCTAAGTTATTCCTTTTAAGTTAAAACTTATTTCTTCAAAGTTAAAAGTTATCTCTTTTAACTTAAATCTTAGAAGTTAAAAGTTATTTCTTTTAATTTATAAGTTGTAACTTAAATCTTAGAAGTTATTCCTTGTAAGATATAACTTAAAAGTTATTTCTAATAACTTAAAACTTATCATTTTTAAGGAGAATTAATTAATGAGCGAAATAATAGCTGTAATGAATCAAAAAGGGGGCTGTGGAAAAACTACAACTGTAGTTAATACTGCAACTTCATTAGCTGTGATGGGCAAAACTGTTTTAGTAATTGATATGGATCCTCAGGGTAATGCAACTACTAGCTTTGGAATTGATAAAACACAATTAGAAAATACTATTTATGATGCAATTATAGGGGATGTAAGTGTTAAAAAAGTAACAATGCCTACATTCATTAAAAACCTATTTATTATTCCAAGTAATATTTCATTAAGTGGGGCTGGAGTTGAACTAAGTAAAAAAGAAAATTATCATATTGTTTTAAAGGAAACACTTAATGAATTACCTCCATTATTTGATTATATATTTATTGATTTACCTCCTTCTTTAGGTGTTATAACAGTTAATGCATTAGTTGCAGCAGATAGTGTACTTATACCTATTCAAGCTGAATATTATGCACTAGAAGGTGTAGCTGATTTGATTAATACTATTAATTTGGTTAAAAAAAGACTTAGAACACCTGTTCCAATTAAGGGAATTCTTTTAACATTATATGATAAAAGAACAAGACTTAGTAAAGATGTCTACAAAGAACTTAAAAACTATTTTGGAAATACAAATCTATTATTTAACACAGTAATTCCAAGAAATATTAAGTTAGCTGAAGCTCCAAGTTATGGTAAACCTTGTTTAGTTTATGATCCTGAAAGTACTGGTACAAAATCTTATTTAAATTTAGCTAAGGAAATTATAGCACGTGATGGAGGTAATTAGATGGCTAAAAAAGCTACTGGTTTAGGAAAAGGTCTAGATTCTTTAATTCCTGATTTTTATGATGAAGATTTTGATAGTAATTCTGCTGTATCTCTAGAAGATATGTTAAATGAAGATGAAAATCAAGAAGAATCTAGTGAAGATATTGTAGAAAATACTAGTGAAGATAATTCTTCTAGTGAGGAAAATGTAGAAGAAGTTTCAAAAAATGATGAATCTGCTGATGAAATTATTAATGATGAGGAAAATATTGAGTCTTCTACTGAGGAAGATGAAGATATTAAAGATTCTAGTGATGAAGATATAGAAAATATTGAAGAATCTAATGAGGAAAATGTAGAAGACACTGATGTTCCTGAAAAAGAAATTGTAGATGAAGATAAAAATCAGGAAGATACTGATACACCTGATGAGAATATTGTAGATGATGATGAAGATCAAAGCACATCTGATGAAGAAATTGTAGATGAAGAAGAATCTAGTGAGAATCAAGAAGATGATACTGATGAGGATGTCAACCAAGAGGAAACTGAAAATATTGAAACATCATCCGAAGACTTATCTAGCTCTGAAGGTGATGAAGAAAGTATACAAGATCCAAAAGAACAGGAAAAAATCTTAGAAAATGTAGAGGAAGTTAAAGAGATTGTTGATAAAAATCCAAGAATTACTTTATGGTCTTCCAGATCTGCAGCAGTATTTAGATATTTAAGAAAAACAGAACCTGAATTTAGTATTAGTAAAGAAGCTTCAATTTTAATCGATGAGGCTGTTTCTGAAAAATATCCTGAGATTTGGGAATTATTCGAAGATATCTAAACTAGGCTGATATTCTCCATCTAATTTAATGTATTTTTCAGCCCTATTTACAGCTATTCCTAATCTTTTTAATTCTTCTTTTTTTGTAAACTTATGTTTTTTTCTAATAGAAATTATTTTTCTAGCTGATTTTACACCAATACCTGGAACTCTTATCAAATCAATAAATGGTGCACTATTAATTTCTACAGGGAATATATTCATATTTTTTGCAGCTAAAATTTTAGGATCAATATCTAGTGATAATTTATCATCACTTTCAAAAACTAATTCTTTAAGTTTGTATTTGTAGTCATTTAATAAACTATCAGCATTGTAAAGCTTAGCTACTCTTTCGTGATTGCACTCTTCTTTTTTTTCAAATTCAGTACCTTCAACTGGTGTAAATCCACTATAATATGTACGTTGTAATTTGGAATTTTTGTATATTTTTTCCATTCTATGTAAAATTTCCCTGTCTGTTTCTGTATTTGCACCGATAATTAGTTGTGTTGTATGAGTAGAATTTGGATATGTTGTAGAACTATTTTCTAAACTGTCTATCCAATGTAGTCTTTTTAAAATATCTTTTTTATAATCCTTTGTAGATGATAGTTCAGCTAATCCGCTAGGTGTAGCTGCTTCAATGTTAATACTGACCCTATTAGCTAGTGCCATAGCTCTTTTAATAGAATCTTTGGACGCTCCTGGAACAATTTTTAGATGTATATAATCATCATAACCATAATCTTTTCTAAGATGTCTGCAAGTTTCTATTGTTTTTTCCATTGTAGAATCTTCATTGTCTACAATACCTGAACTTAAAAATAAACCGTTTACAAGACCTTTATTGTAGTACGTCATAAAAGCCCTAGCTAGTTCACTAGGACTTAATTCAAGTCTTGTAAAATTCCTTTTTGATTGATTAATACAGTATTTGCAGTCATTTTTACATTTGTTTGTAAGTAATGTTTTAAATAATGGTATTTGGCATCCATTGTGTCCCTGTGCATGATATATTCCCGGTAGATTAACTTGTGATGATTTTTGATGATTTACATAATCACATAAATCATATTGGGCGGAATCAGTTAGAACTTTCATCTTTTGTAAGTTATACATATTTCTCTGTTAAAATAAAGAAACTAGATTATTTTTTTAATCTAGTTTTAATTGAATCAACATGTGCATACAATCCCTCATATTCAGCAATTGGTATACATGTACTAGCTATTTTTTCCAAACCTTTACTAGTTATTTTTTGAACTGTTGGTTTTTTAATAAATGATTCTGTAGATAATCCAGAATACATTTTAGCTCCTCCGCCAGTTGGAAGTACGTGGTTAGTTCCAGATCCATAATCTCCGCATGCAACTGGGGAATATTTGCCTAAAAATATTGATCCAGCATTATTTATTTGATTTAATACTTTTTCATCATCTTCAGTCATAATAACTAAATGTTCTGGAGCATATTCATTAGTAACATGAATTGCATCTTCCATATTTTCAGTAAGAATGATTTTTCCACTATTGGACAAAGCTTCTTTTATAATCTCTTTTCTTGGAGATTCTTCTAATTTTTTATCTACAATCTCTAAAACTTCATTAGCTAGTGTACTATCATCTGTTACGAAAAAACAAGATGCTTTAGGGTCGTGTTCTGCTTGTGATAATATATCTGTAGATACAAATTCTGCATTAGCTGTTTTATCTGCAAGTATCAATACTTCAGATGGTCCTGCTGGAAACTCAATATCTACTTGACCAAATACCAGCTTTTTAGCTGCTGTTACAAAAATATTTCCAGGTCCTACAATTTTTTCAACTTTGGGAATAGATTGAGTTCCATAAGCCATAGCTCCAATAGCTTGAGCTCCTCCTACTTTGTAGATTTCATCTGCTCCAGCTAAATCGGCAGCTACTAAAATTGCACTACCTATTTTACCATCTTTTTGAGGTGGTGAGCAACAAATGATTTTTTTAACTCCAGCTATTTTTGCAGGAATCACAGTCATTAAAATTGTAGAAGGATAAACTGCTCTTCCTCCTGGAATATAACAACCAACACTGTTTATTGGTCTTACAATTTGTCCAGCAGTTATACCGTCTGTAACTTCAATTTCCCATTCTTCAGGAATTTCTTTTTTATGGAATTTTTCGATATTTGCAGATGCTTTTTTAAGCGCATCTAATAATTCAGTATCTATTGTATCATAAGCTTCTTTGATTTCTTCATCACTAACTTTTAAATTATCTATTATGACGCCATCAAATTTTTGCGTATATTCTCTTAGAGCACTGTCTTCGTTTTCTCTAACATTTTTTAAGATATCAGATACAGTATCTAAAACATTGTTTACATCTTCTTCTGACCTTTTAACTGTTTGTGATAAATCAATATCATTGTATCTTAAAAGTTCCATTGAAATTACCTCAATATAGCTCCTGTATCTGCTGATTGGACAAGTTTAGCATATATTGATAACCATCCATCAACATCTCTTTTTGGATTTTTTCTATTAGCTAGTCTATTTGATATTTCTTCATCAGATAATTCTACATTAATAGTTCTATTTTCAATATCAATTTCTATTATATCTCCATTTTCAACAGCACCAATTGGTCCATCTGACATTGCTTCTGGTGAGATATGTCCTATACAAGGTCCTCTTGTTCCTCCTGAGAATCTGCCATCAGTAATAAGTCCAACATCTTTAATTTCCATACCTGCTAGTGCAGAAGTAGGATTTAGCATTTCTCTCATTCCAGGACCGCCTTTAGGACCTTCATATCTAATTACTAAAATATCTCCTTCTTCTACTTCATGATCAAAAATAGCTTTGGTAACTTCTTCTTCACTATCAAATACTTTTGCAGGACCTTTAAGATGCATTAAATCTGGTGAAACCGCACCTTTTTTAACAACTGAACCGTTAGGTGCAAGGTTTCCTTTTAATATAGCTATTCCACCATCAGCATGTATGGGATCATCTAATGGATGGATAACTTCGGGGTTAGCTTTTGCATCTTTTATATTATCTCCTAAGGTTTTACCAGTAACAGTGATTGTAGAAGTATCAATTTTATCTCCAAGTGTTTTTAATACTCCAGGAATTCCTCCAGCTTCATGTAAATCTCTCATTGTATCTGTACCTGCTGGAGAAATTAGACAAATATGGGGAACTATTCTACTAATTTTATCAAATAAATCTAGTGTAACATCAACCCCTGGGATTTCATTAGCTATTGCTGGAATATGAAGTGCAGTGTTACTTGAACCGCCTAAAGCCATATCAATTGTAATTGCATTGTTAAAAGCTTTTTGTGTTAAAATATCTGATGGTTTTAAATCCATTTCTACTAATTTTATGATTTGTTTACCTGATTCATAAGCCATTTCTTCATTAGCTTTATCTAGGGCATGTGTTGTAGCACAAAATGGTAGAGATAATCCAAGAGTTTCTGTTATACATGCCATTGTATTAGCAGTAAATAATCCGGAACAGCTACCAGCACCAGGGCAGGCACATTTTTCAATTTCAGTTACTTCCTCTTTTGTGATTTTACCTGCTGATTCTTGACCAACAGCTTCAAAAACAGTAATTAAATCTGCGTTTTTGCCTTTGTATTTACCTGCTTCCATTGGTCCACCAGTAACAACAATTGTAGGGATGTTTACACGTGCTGCACCCATAAGCATACCAGGAACTACTTTATCACAACTAGGAATAAGAACTAAACCATCAAAACTGTGTCCTTTAGTCATACTCTCAACAGTAGCAGCTATAATTTCTCTAGATGGAAGAGAGTATTTCATTCCTTCATGATTCATACTAATTCCATCACAAATAGCCATAGTGTCAAATTCAAATGGAACACCTCCTGCTGATCGTATTCCATCTTTTATGAATTCAACAAGTTCCCTAAGGTGAATATGGCCGGGAACAATATCTGTAAAACTATTAGCTATTCCTATGAATGGTTTTTTGAAGTCATCATCTTTAAGACCACAGGCTCTAAGTAGAGACCTATGTGGGGCTCTTTGAGAACCTTTTTTAATATTATCACTTTTCATTTTAATCACTGGTTAATATTTAATTTTAATATATATAAATAAATTTGAAAGTGTTTTTTAATATTAACTTTTAAAATCATTGTTTTTTTCACTTAACCTAAAAATTGGGGGGGGGGAAGTTTAGTATTGTTTTTTAAAGCTCAAATATTGATTTTTAGTCGATATGTTTAAATATGATTATTTTATAAAAATTCAGTAAGGGTTCATCCGTTTTTGTTAATGTGTTTAATTGGTATATATTAAGTACATATATGAACTTTTAAAACAAAAAAATTTGGAGGAAAAAGAATATGATTAAAAATAAGTTTTTTATTTTTATAATCTTGATATTAGCATTAGTATCTATTGGTGTAGCTAGTGCTGAAGACTCCTCTTTATCAAATGTTACTGATACACAGGCTTCTGTTGGTGTAAGTAATGATTTGAAAACAAATAATGGGATAGAGGAAGTTTTCGATGATGTTGAGATAAATTCAAAATTGCAATCTGCAAGTAATCCTAATGTGCTTACTGCAGGTAGTACAGATACTTTTGATAACTTACAAAAGGCAATAGATGAAAAATCAGATAATTCTAATTTAAAATTAGATTCTGATTATAAATATGATGGCACTGTTGCTGTTGAGGGTATTAATATTAAATGGAATAATTTTGTCCTTGATGGTAATGGACATACAGTTGATGTAAACAATAATGGGAGAATATTTTACATAACTGGTAATAATGTAACTCTTAAAAACCTTATTTTAACTAATGTAAAAGTTAATGATATGGGTGGTGCTATTCACAGTGAAGGAAATAACCTTAATGTGATTAATACTACATTTTCAAACATTACTGCTTATAATAATGGTGGAGCTATTTATAACATTGGTACTGATTTAAGTGTAAGAGATTCTACATTTGCAAATATTACTGCTTATAATAATGGTGGTGCTATCTATAATACACATGATAATCTTAATGTAACGCATTCTAAATTTGAAAACATTACTATAAATGCTGGTGGTGGTGCTATTTGGAATCAAGGTGATAATTTATCATTATTAAACTCTTCATTCAACATTATTACAGTAAATACTGGTGGTGGAGCTGTTTATACCCGTGGTAATAACCTTAAGGTAACAAATTCTAATTTTACAAAAGTTACTGCAAGAAGTGATAATGGTGGGGTTATTAACAATGCAGGGGAAAATTTCACTGTAACAAATTCCATATTTTCAGATAACATTGCAAAAGCAGGGGATTATTATAATAGTACTGGTGGTGGAGCTATTTGGTTTACTGGTAGTAACTTAGCTATAATAAACTCTACATTTAGTGATAATACTGCAAATAATGATGGTGGAGCTATCTGGTATGAAGGTGAAAATTTAACACTATTAAATTCTAAATTTATAAGTAATACTGCTGATTCTCTTAATAAAAATTATGGTCGTGGTGGTGCTATTTATCATAATGGTGCTAATCTTAATATAACTAATTCCACTTTTACGAGTAATCAAGCAAATAGGATTGGTGGAACTGATTTGTCTGGTGGTGCTATTTATCATGTTGGTGTTAATCTTAACATAACAAATTCCACATTTAATTCTAATAAGAGGGGAATTTATCATGATGGAGATAATGTTAATGTAATTAATTCTACATTTACTTCTAATTCTTATGCATTCGAAATCGATGCTAATAATTTCAAAGTAATTAATTCTACATTTGATTATAATAATTATGGAATTACTACTTTTAATAGTAATAAACATGATAATTTTAGTGTAGTAAACTCTAATTTTACTGGTAACAATTATGGGATTTATTATTATGATGGAAATAATAATTTTAATGTAGTAAACTCTAGATTTTCTTCTAATGGTTATGCAATTAATTATCATGGTGATAATGTTAATGTAACTAATTCTGTGTTTTCTTCTAATTCTGAGGGATTGTGGTGTTATGGTGATAATGTTAATGTAACTAATTCTACATTTAAAAGTAACACTTGGACTGCAATTTATCAGAGTGGTGTTAATTTAACTGTAACTAATTCTATATTTACTGATAATAGACGTAGTGCAATTCGTCATGATGGTGCAAATTTAATTGTAGTGAATTCTAATTTTACTAATAATTATGATAGTAGTTATAATGGTGGTGCTATTTATCAGAGTGGTGCTAATTTTAATGTAACTAATTCTAATTTTACTAGTAATTCTGCTACTTATAGTGGTGGTGCTATTTATCAGAGTGGTGCTAATTTTAATGTAGTGGGTTCTAATTTTATTAGTAATTCTGCCAATAATGATTATGGTGGTGCTATTTATCATAGTGGTGCTAATTCTATTATAGTAAGTTCTAGATTTGCAAATAATAAAGCATATGATGGTGGTGGTGCTATTTTTAATTCTGGTGATTATTTCATTGTAACAAATTCTACATTTGATAATAGTAGTTCTACTTATATGTATTATGGCATAGGTGGTGCTATCCGTAATTCTGGTAGTTATTCTAGTGTGGTAAATTCTACATTTACTAATAGTAAAGCAGATCGGGGTGGTGCTATTTATAATGATGGTGTTAATTTTACTATAGAAAATTCAGAGTTTACAAATAGTAGTACTACTTATGTTCCATCCTATAACGGTTATGGTGGTGGTGCTGTTTATAATTCTGCTAATTATTTCCGTGTAGTAAATTCTACATTTGATAACAGTCATTCTGATGATAACTATGCTGAGGGTGGTGCTATCCGTAATTCTGGTAGTTATTCTAGTGTGGTAAATTCTACATTTACTAATAGTAAAGCAGGTAAAGACGGTGGTGCTATCTACAATACTGGCGATAATTTCATTGTAAAAAATGTTATATTAACAAATACTAGTACTACTAATTTTGTTAGTTATGGTTATACTAATGGTGGTGGAGCTATTTTTAATTCTGGTAGTTCAGTTATTGTAACAAATGTTACATTCACAAACAGTAAATCAGCTTATTGTGGAGGTACTATTTATAATGCGGGTAGTAGTTTTACTTTAGCAAATTCTTCAGTTACTGGAAGTTCTGCAGACTATGATGGTGGTCTTATTTTCAATACTAATTCTAATTTCAAAATAATGAACTCCACATTTATTAATTCTACTGCTGGTGCTAATGGTGGTATGATTTGTAATTTATATGGTGCTTCTTTCAGTATAACAAATTCTACATTTACTAATGCTACTGCAGAAAGCAGGACTCAGGGTAAAGTTTACTATAGTTCTACAAGTTATTACTATTACAGAGGTGGAGGTATTATTTGGAATAGTGGTTCTAATTTCAATGTAGCAGACTCTACTTTTACTAATGGTACTGCAAAATTAAGTACTGATGGTAAAGATTATTATACTGGTGGTGGAGCTATCTACAATAAAGCTCAAACATTCACTATAACAAACTCTACATTTGTTAATAACGTTGCAGATGGTAACTCCAATTATAACTATGGTGGTGGAGCTATCTACAATTACCATGGTACTATGTATGTATCAGATTCTGAATTCACAGATAATGATGCAATTAATGGTGCTGTTATTTACAATCCTCAAAGTTCTACTATTAATTTAAATAATAACAAGTATTCTGAAATTTCTGAGACTGCTAACACTCATATATTCAATAATGGAACTATTTCTTCTCCAGTAGTAATTACTGTTTTAGGAAATCAATCAATTCCTGTTGATTTATATGCAACTGTAGAATTATCTGCTACTATTGCTACAGCTGATGGTGCTAGTGTAGTTGGTCAAAAATTAACATTTGTTGTTGATGTCCCTGGTGAAACAGAAACTAAACACTCTGCAATTGCTCATGCTAATGGTACTTACACTAATTCTAGCTATTATATTAATTCTATAGCTCCAATACTTGTTAGTGCAACCTATGCTGGAACAAATGCAGCTACTACTGTTAAAACAGGTAGGTTACTTTCTGGTGATATTCCTTCAAATGTAACTATTACTGTTACTAATAATCTTGAATTTGCAAAACCTATATATGTTAATGCAACTGTTACTGTTGCAGGTGGAGCTAAAATTAATGTAAAACCTACTGGATACGTAACTTTCGTAGTTGTGGATAAAGACGGTAAAATTATCAAAACTAGTGAAGAAATTGCTTTAAATGATACTCGTCAAGCTTCACATATATTCCAATATATAAATGCAGGTGATTACACTGTTTATGCTAATTATGGTGGAGATGATAGATTCAAAGCAAATTCCACAAATACTTCTCTTACTGTGGTCAAAGTACCGAATGCTAATCTAACGATTATAACTACTAATGTTAAAGTTGGTGAAGATTCACCGATTTATGTACAGGTACCTGATCATGCAACTGGAAATGTTATTATTTCAGTTGGGGCTGAAGAATATAATGCAACTATTGATCCTGAAACAAGTCTTGCTAGTGTTACTGTTAAATTTAGTGTTGAAGGAAACCATTCTCTTACAGCTAAATATTTAGGTGATATTAACTATGAAAAAGTTAATGGGGATAGTGCAAGGCTTATTGTATCTAAAATAGATGATTATGAATTTGATGTTGATGCACCAGATACAGAAATTGGAAGTACACCGGTTATCACAGTAAATCTTCCTGATGATATTACTGATACAGCATGGATTTCTATTGATGATGGAGACCCAGCAGCTATTAGAATTAAGAATGGTGTTGGTACTTATAAAGCACCTTCTGATTTATCTATTGGTAATCATAATATTAGTGTAACCTATGATGGTAACAATAGATATGACTCTAAAACAGCTAATGCTACATTGAAAATAACTGAAGTATATGATTATGAGATGAATGTTACAGTAGAACCTGATTCATTTAAAGTTGGAGATAATGCTACTATTAAAGTATCTATTTCTGAAGTTGCAATAGGAGGTAATGTGACTATAACTCTTGATAATGGTACAACATTAACTAAAAAAGTTGATACTGGTGTTGTTGAGTTTACAGTTTCTAATTTATCTGCATATTCACATCCTATTAAAGTAAATTACACTGGTTATGAATTATACGGTTCTAAAGAACAAAATATCAATATTTATGTTTCTAAATGGGATCCAAACATGAATGTTACTGTTCCTCAACCTGTTAAAGTTTTAGAAAAGACTAATGTTACAATAGCTCTTCCAGAAGATGCTACCGGTAGGGTAAGTATATATTTAAGCGGTTATGGTTATTACTATGGTGAAGCTAAAAACGGTTCTGCTAATGTAATATTACCTGCTTTAAGTGAAGGATCATATAGTATTAGTATATCTTATGCTGGTGACAGTAAATATAATTCTGATTCTGATTATAAATCTTTCGAAGTATCTAAAATATCAGAATATTCAATGAATATTTCAGCACCTGATGTTAAAGTCGGTGACGACGCAGTTATTAGTTTAAACCTCCCTGGAGGTGCATCTGGTGATGTTACTATTATTGTTGAAGGTGTTGTATATAAACCAACTATTGTTAATGATGTTGCTACTATTACTCTCAATAATTTAACTGATGGTGTACATACCATCTTTGCAAATTACAGTGGTGACGGTACATATTCACCAAAATATACTACTGGATCAATTAATGTATCTAAAGTATCTGAATATGAGTTGTCTATTGATGCTGATTCTATTAAAGTTGGAGAAGATGCTATTATTAATATAGCTGTTCCTGAAGATGCAACTGGTAGAGTTATTGTTAATGTTGGTGGTAAAAATCATGTAGCTGATATTGAAAAAGGTATGGCTACTGTTGTAGTTTCTGGTTTAGGTAATGGAACTCATAATATTACTGCAACTTATGATGGTAATGATAAATACAACTCACAGAATAAGACTGGTAGTATTGTTGTATCTAAAATAGTTGATTATTCAATGAATATTACTGTGCCAAGTGGTGTTAAAGTTGGTGAAGATGCAATGATTAGTGTAAATCTTCCTGAAGATGCAACTGGTGTTGTTAATTTAACTGTTGGTGATAAAACATATTCTGAAACTGTTGTTAATGGTGTTGCTACATTTGATGTTGTTGGTTTAACTAATGGTACTTATGATATTAAAGCTGAGTACTTTGGTGATGGTAAATACACTTCTGATGAATTGTATGATAAAATCAGTATTTCTAAAGTGGAAGATTATCCAATTACTGTTGTTGTTCCTAAAGATGTTAAATATGGTGAAAATTCTACAATTATTGTAGAATTGCCTGAAGGTGCTGCTGGAAAAGTAGATATTACTATTGGTGATGAAACTTTCAGTGGTGTGGTTGAAAATGGTACAGCTAAAGTAGATATTGCTGGTTTGGATGCTGGAAATCATAGTATTACTGTTGATTATTCTGGTGATGGTAAATATGCTCCAGCTAAAAGCTATGATACGATTACTATCTCTAAAATAGCTGATTACAATATGAATATTACTACAACTGATGTTAAAGTTGGTGAAGATGCAGTAATTTCTGTAAATCTTCCTGAAGATGCAACCGGAAACGTTACAATAAATATTGAGGGTGTTAATTATAAAGCAACTAAAAATGGTGATGCTTGGACTATTACTCTTAATAATTTAACTGATGGTACTCATAACATTATAGCAAACTATGCTGGAAATGATAAATATGCATCAGGAATGACTACTGGTAATATTACTGTTTCTAAAGTATCTGAATATGAGTTGTCTATTGATGCTGATTCTATTAAAGTTGGAGAAGATGCTATTATTAATATAGCTGTTCCTGAAGATGCAACTGGTAGAGTTATTGTTAATGTTGGTGGTAAAAATCATGTAGCTGATATTGAAAAAGGTATGGCTACTGTTGTAGTTTCTGGTTTAGGTAATGGAACTCATAATATTACTGCAACTTATGATGGTAATGATAAATACAACTCACAGAATAAGACTGGTAGTATTGTTGTATCTAAAATAGTTGATTATTCAATGAATATTACTGTGCCAAGTGGTGTTAAAGTTGGTGAAGATGCAATGATTAGTGTAAATCTTCCTGAAGATGCAACTGGTGTTGTTAATTTAACTGTTGGTGATAAAACATATTCTGAAACTGTTGTTAATGGTGTTGCTACATTTGATGTTGTTGGTTTAACTAATGGTACTTATGATATTAAAGCTGAGTACTTTGGTGATGGTAAATACACTTCTGATGAATTGTATGATAAAATCAGTATTTCTAAAGTGGAAGATTATCCAATTACTGTTGTTGTTCCTAAAGATGTTAAATATGGTGAAAATTCTACAATTATTGTAGAATTGCCTGAAGGTGCTGCTGGAAAAGTAGATATTACTATTGGTGATGAAACTTTCAGTGGTGTGGTTGAAAATGGTACAGCTAAAGTAGATATTGCTGGTTTGGATGCTGGAAATCATAGTATTACTGTTGATTATTCTGGTGATGGTAAATATGCTCCAGCTAAAAGCTATGATACGATTACTATCTCTAAAATAGCTGATTACAATATGAATATTACTACAACTGATGTTAAAGTTGGTGAAGATGCAGTAATTTCTGTAAATCTTCCTGAAGATGCAACCGGAAACGTTACAATAAATATTGAGGGTGTTAATTATAAAGCAACTAAAAATGGTGATGCTTGGACTATTACTCTTAATAATTTAACTGATGGTACTCATAACATTATAGCAAACTATGCTGGAAATGATAAATATGCATCAGGAATGACTACTGGTAATATTACTGTTTCTAAAGTATCTGATTATTCTGTAAAAATTGATATGCCAGATAATGTTAAAGTTGGAGATGTTGCAGTTATTAACATAACCTTACCAACTGATGTTAATGGAATTATTTCTGTTAAAATAGGAAATAAAACTCAGTATGTTCCTGTTACTGATGGAAAAGCATCAATAACTACTGATGAATTCACAACAGAAGGTGAATATCCAATTACAGTAACATATGATGGTAATGATAAATATGTAGGAAATAGTAATGAAACTGTTTTAGATGTATCTAAAGTTGTAGAATATCCTATTATCATTGATGTTCCAACAGATATTAAATCAGGTGACAAAGCAATTATTAATGTAACCTTACCTGAAGATGCTAATGGAGACATTACAATAAAAGTAGGAGACAAAGAATACAACACTACAGTTATAAATGGAAAAGCATCAATAACTACTGATGAGTTTGATGGTGGTAAATACACTGTCAATGTAACCTATAAAGGTGATAATAAATATACAACTAAATCCAACACTACAAGCATCATATTTAAGAAAACAGATTATAATGTGGATGTTACTGTTATTCCAGAGGATTTAAGAATAGGTGAAAATGCAACTATCAAAGTTGATCTTCCTGATGATGCAACAGGAAATGTTACTGTAACTGTTGATGATAAAAACTACACTGGCGAACTAGTTAATGGATCTGTAAACATAACAATCCCTATATTGCCAGAAGGAGAACATAATATCACTATAGATTATTCTGGTGATGAAAACTATGTAAACAAATCTAACACTACAAGTGTTGATTCTAAAGGTGATTATGATTGGGAGGTTATTATTCCTGAGATAACTGATGATAAGAATGCTACAATTGTTGTGAATGTTCCTGAGGATGCTACTGGTAATGTTACTGTTACTGTTGATGGTGTTGATTATATTATTCCTGTTGAAAATGGTACTGTAGAGATTACTATTCCTGTTTTACCTGCTGGTGAGCATAATATTACAACTACTTACAGTGGTGATGATACTTATGCTCCTAAGACTAATGCTACAAGTGTTATTTCTAAGAAAACGGATTATGATGTGAATATTACTGTTGTTGATCCTGATAAGATTGGTGAGAACGCTACAATTATTGTTAATGTTCCTGAGGATGCTACTGGTAATGTTACTGTTATTATTGATGGTAATGAGAC
>CAVDAS010000002.1:0-45544 GCA_963606955.1 Bacteroidaceae bacterium | reverse complement strand
TCTAAAAAAACATTAAAACATAATTAGAATAAAATAATCCTTTTTTTAAAAGTTTCACCATACTTAAATAAAACTGTATAATAAAAAACAAAAACAATAGCTAAAAAATTAACATCCCCTAGGAAAAATAAGCTTAAAATATATAAGTTTCAAAAAATATAATATATTAAAAATAATTATACTATAGAGGTTATTAAATGGCAGTTTGTTTACCTGACACCCAAGATGATACTCCTAGTATACCCATTAAATTAACAAGAGTAGGGGTAACTGGAGTTAAAAAATTATTGCAACTCGAAAGAAGTAACAAAAGACCTATAATTTTAGTACCTACATTTGATGCATTTGTAGACCTACCAAACGATCAAAAGGGAGTGCATATGTCTAGAAACCCTGAAGCTATTAGTGAAGTATTAGAAGAAGTAGCTAATGATAGCTCAGTTGAAGTAGAAACATTATGTGCTAAAATCGTAAGTAAAATGATGTCTAAACACGAATATGCTAAACGTGTTGAAATATCAATGACTACTGATTATATGTTTATGAAAGAGTCACCAGTAACTAAAAACAAAACACAGGAAATGGCTAAACTTAAAGCTAAAGCTATTGGTTATAGAGAAGCTGGTGAAATTAAAATTAGAAAAAGCATTGGTGCAGAAGTTATTGGAATGACTGTTTGTCCATGTGCTCAAGAATCTGTAAAAGAATCAGATAAAAACAAATTATTAGAATTTTTAGATGAAGAAACAACACAGAAAGTATTAGATACTGTAACTTTTGCTTCCCACAATCAAAGAGGAATTGGAACACTACTTATTGAAGTTCCAGAAGGCAAAGAAGTCAAAGGTGAGGATATAGTTGAAATAATTGAAGATTCTATGAGTTCTCCGGTTTGTGAATTATTAAAAAGACCTGACGAAAATGCTACAGTTTTAAATGCTCATAAAAAACCTGTTTTTGTTGAAGACTGTGTAAGAAATATGATGGAAAAAATAGTTAAAAAATATGCTGATTTCCCAGAAGATACCCTAATCACTGCACGTCAAGAAAATCAAGAAAGTATCCATAGACATAATGCTTTTGCAGAAAAAGTAACAACCATGGGTGAATTAAAAGAAGAATTAAGGATATGATTAAATGCAAAAGTTTTATGAAATAGCTGGAGAAGTAATGGGCTTTTTTGATGCATTTAAAGGATCAAGACCAGCAATTGACAATGATAGAATATTAATTGTTAGAGGAAGATCCAGAAAAACCTTAGCTAGTGATGAATTAAGTTCAAAACTTGATGAAATTGGAGCTATAATAAAAGGTGAAGAAATTGAACCGCATTCTGAAAAAATTACAAAAGTTTTAGAAAGTGGAGATAAAAGCATACAGGAAAGTGAAGGTCAAACAACAGGTATAGACAAACATGGCTTAGAGAGAATGCAAGAAGAACTTGAAGCTATGGGGCTTGTAGTTGAATATAAAGCTTTTGAATTACCTTGTTGTTACACTATAATTGCAATATGGCAAGATAAACACGGATATCCTCCATTATATGTTGAAGTAACAGTTTCAGAAAAAGAAGAATAAACTATGCAACAAAAAGAAAAGATTCTCCAGATATTAGAATCCTCTGACAAAGAAATTATTGATTTTATGTCTGAAAGCTCAAAATATAGGGAGAATAATCTCATTACATATTCTAAAAATATTTTCATCCCATTAACTGAAATATGTAAAAATGATTGTGGCTATTGTAATTTTAAAAAAACTCCAGATGATCCAAATGCTATTATTCTAAAAACAAAAGAAGAAGTATTAGCTAGTTTAAAAGAAGCTGAAAAATATGGGTGTAAGGAAGCTTTATTTACATTTGGAGAAGATGCTGATGAAGATGAATCAGTACAACAAAGATTAGCTGAATTTGGATATGAAAATATTGTAGATTATGTTTTTGATATCTGTAAAATGACTTTAGATGAAACTAAATTATTACCTCATACAAATGGAGGTAATTTTAGCTACAGTAGTCTAAAAAAACTAAAAGAAGTTAATGCATCTATGGGTATGATGCTTGAAAGTACTTCTGCCCGTTTAATGAACACAATAGCTCATAAAAAAAGTCCTGGTAAAAATCCCAAAATCAGACTAGAAACAATAGCTAATGCAGGAAAACTTAAAATACCTTACACTACAGGAATTTTAATTGGAATTGGTGAGACAAAAGAAGAAATAGCTGATTCCCTACTAGCTATTAGAGATTTATATGAGAAGTATGGTCATATTCAGGAAGTGATTATTCAAAACTTCACTACAAGTCCTGGAATTGAAATGGAAAATTACCCCGAACCTACTTTTTTAGACATGATAAGGTGCGTAATAGCTGGAAAGTTATTATTTAGTGATACAGATGTTAGTATTCAGGTTCCACCTAATTTAAATCATGATACTGCCCAAATATTCCTACTTTGTGGTGCAGATGACTGGGGCGGTGTTTCTCCAATAAGTCCTGATTATGTAAATCCAACATCTCCTTGGCCAACTCTAGATGAATTAAACAGACTAACACAGGATGCTGGATTTGAATTAATCGAAAGATTATGTGTTTATGAAAAATATGTTAATGATAACTGGCTAAATGAAAATCTAGTTAAAAAAATAGCTAATTTATCCTAGCATCACATACTACATGAAATACTCCCGGAGAGTATTTCTTAACTTTATTTAATTTTAAAAATTCCACTTCCCTATTTCCAGCTAGTTCTTTAATTCTGTTTATTGGACGCGTATCCATTAATTTTTCAGGAACTGTTTCATGGTAGTGAATAACTCCTCCTTTGTTTAAACTGTCAATAGCTACTTTTAAATAATGATGTGTTGTTTTTACATAACCCATTATAATTCTATCTGCATTATAATCTGGAGTTATATTTATACAATCCCCAAGTAATGGAGTGATATTGTTTATTTTATTTAATTTAATGTTTTCTTTTAAATAATGGAATGAATTAGGATTAATTTCTATTGAATAAACTTGTTTTGCTTTGCTATGAACCCCAATTGGAATTGAAAAATAACCTATACCTGCAAACATATCGATAATTGTTTCCCCATCCTCAACAAGTTTAGCTATTCTTATTCTTTCATTGTTATTTCCTTTTGACCACATTACTTTTTTTAAATCTAATTTAAAAAGACATCCATTTTCTTTATTAATGGTCTGTGTGTCTTCACCATATAATAATTTTACAACAGGTTCCCTTTTAGTTCCATAAATATGGTCAACTTTCATAATAGTTTTTACATTGTGTTTATCTGAAAGTTCTTTTAATTGTGCAACAGACTCAACATCAAATTTATTATCTAATATTAAAATATCGCCTATTTTTTTCCATTTCATCAATAAAACTCCATTAAAGTATCTTAAAAAGAAAACTTTATATATGTAAATACATAATGTAATATTAGTTAGTTTATACTAATTAATTGATTCTGATTTTATAAATATTATAATTAAAAAATTACGTGTTTATATAAGATTTATGTATAACCTACAATATAGTTGAAAAATACAAATATTTTAAATACTTACATGAGGTGTTTAACATGGATGATAAAATATTAGAAGGTACAACAACTGTAGGAATAACCTGTAAAGATGGTGTTGTATTTGCTAGCGAAAGAAGAGCTAGTATGGGAAACCTTGTAGCTCACAAAGTCGCAGAAAAAATATTTAAAATAAATGATCATATCGTAACAACCATTGCTGGTAGTGTTGGAGATGCTCAAAATTTAATGAAAATAATAGAAGCAGAAGTTTCTCTTTACCAAATGAGAAATAACGACAACATGAGTGTAAAAGCTGCTGCTTCAGTAACAGCAAACATTTTACGTTCCGGACCAATGTATGTGCAAACATTACTTGGAGGAATGGACGGAGACAAACCTTCCTTATACTCTCTTGACCCTGCTGGAGGTATGATTAAAGATACATACATATCAACTGGATCAGGTTCTATTGTAGCATATGGTGTTCTTGAAGACAGATACCATGAAGAAATTACAACTGATGAAGGATTAGAAATAGCTATAAGAGCTATCAAAGCAGCTAGCGAACGTGATACATTTTCAGGAAATGGATTCTTAGTAGCTAAAGTAACTAAAGACGGCTTTGAAATGTTAGATAAGGAAAAAGTTAATGATATTGTAGCGAAAATATAAGACTGTTTTTCATAACTAACTACTTTTTATATAAATGTGTGAATAGTTTATGAAGTTTTAACTAATTATAGCCAAATAAGCTTTTTCATAAACTATATTTGCACAACACTTTTTTTTGAAGGGATTATATGACTTCAGAGATTTTAGAAGATATCAAAAAAGAAATAATGGACAAGTTACCAAAGAATGCTCAGGTTTCAAAAGTAGAATTTGAAGGTCCTGAAGTGGTACTCTACACCAAAAACCCAGAAATTATAACAGACAACGGCGATCTTATAAGGTCATTAGCTAAAGAACTTAGAAAAAGGATCATTATTAGATCTGACAAAAGCGCTCTATTAAGTCCAGAAGAAACTATTAACAAAGTTCATGAAATAGTTCCAGAAGGAGCTGAAATTACAGATATTTACTTTGATACAGTTACTTGTGAAGTAGTTATAACTGCAAAAAAACCAGGGCTTGTTATTGGAAAATATGGTGTAACCTCCAGAACAATTGTTAAAAACACTGGATGGGCACCTAAAATTCTAAGAACCCCACCAATAAGTTCAGATGTTATTGGAAAAATTAGAACTACCTTAAAAAGCAGCAGCAAAGATAGGAAAAAAATGTTGCAACGTCTTGGTAGACAAATACATCAAGGTACTAAACATCCTAATGACTGGGCCCGTGTAACCTCTATGGGTGGTTTTAAAGAAGTTGGACGTTCTTCCATGCTTTTACAAACCCCAAACAGCAGAGTATTATTGGACTGCGGTGTTAATGTAGCAGCATCAGATAATAAAAATGCATTCCCATATTTGAATGTTCCTGAGTTTTCAATTGAAGAATTAGATGCAGTTGTTATTTCACATGCTCACTTAGACCACTGCGGATTTGTTCCATATCTTTATCATTATGGATATGAAGGACCAATTTATTGTACAACTCCAACAAGAGACTTAACAACACTTCTACAATTAGATCACCTCGATATTGCTCATAGAGAAGGTAATCCTTTACCATTTAATGTAAAACATGTGCAAAAAGCTATTAAAAACACAATAACCCTAGATTATGGTGAAGTAACAGATATCTCACCAGATATTAGATTAACCCTCCACAATGCAGGACATATTTTAGGTTCAGCTATATGTCATATGCACATTGGTGATGGAGCACATAATTTAGTTTACACTGGAGATTTTAAATATGAAAGAAGCAGATTACTTGAACCTGCAACATTTAGATTCCCACGTGCTGAAACTGTAATTATGGAAAGTACTTATGGTGGTCGTGAAGATGTGCAACCTTCAAGAAACTCTGCAGAAAAAGAAATGATGAAAACAATCTATAAAACTTTAAAACGTGGAGGAAAAGTTTTAGTTCCTGTATTTGCTGTAGGAAGAGCACAAGAACTTATGGTAGTACTTGAAGAATACATGAGACATGGAATGATTGATGAAGTTCCTATTTATATTGACGGTATGATTTGGGAAGCTACAGCTATCCATACTGCAAGACCAGAATATTTAAGTAAAGATTTAAGAGATCAAATATTCCACATGGGCAGAAATCCATTTATCTCTGATATGTTTAATAAAGTTCAAAATCTCGACCAAAGAAAAGATATTGTTGAGAGCGATAGTCCTGCAATTATTTTATCAACATCAGGTATGTTAACTGGAGGTAATTCAGTTGAATACTTCAAATGGTTATGTGAAGATGACAGAAACACATTAATATTTGTAGGATACCAATCTGAAGGATCACTAGGTAGAAGAATCCAAAAAGGATGGAAAGAAGTTCCTCTTGAAGAAGATAATAAAACAAAAGTATTTAATGTTAAAATGGAAATTAAAACTATCAATGGATTCAGTGGACACTCCAATAGGCGTCAGTTAATGGATTATGTAAAAAGACTTAATCCAAGACCTAGCAAAGTTATTACTTGCCATGGAGACCCTTACAAAACAACAGACTTAGCTTCATCAATACATAGAAGTTATAAAATTGAAACTAAAAGTCCTGTGAATTTAGATAGTGTAAGAATACACTAAAAAATAAATACTAATTAAGATAAATATAATAATATAATTTAGATTTTTATTAATTTTAAAAAATAAAAATACCAATAGGTGTTAAAAAAATGGTTACTTATTCAGAATCTGGTGTTGATATTGACCTTGAAGCAGTTACTGTTTCAAAACTTGCATCAAAACTTAAATCAACATTAGAATACAGAGACATAATAACTGACAGCGGACATTATGCTGCTTTAGTTAGATTAGGTGATAAAGCTATTGCAATGAGTACTGACGGAGTAGGTAGTAAGATTTTAATTGCTGAAATGATGAATAAATACGATACTGTTGGTATAGACTGCATAGCTATGGTTGTAAATGATATTCTTTGTGTTGGTGCTGAACCAATAGCACTAGTAGATTATCTTGCAGTAGAACAACCTGATCCAGAAAGAGCTGAAGAAATAGCTGAAGGTCTTGTAACAGGAGCAAAAGAATCTAGAATTTCAATAATTGGTGGAGAAACTGCTTCACTTCCAGGAATAATAAAAGACTTTGATTTAGCTGGAACAGGTATAGGTTTTGTAGATGTTGATAAAATTATTACTGGAGAAGATATTGAAGCTGGAGATGTCTTAATAGGTATCGAAAGTAATGGAATTCATTCAAACGGATACAGTTTAGCTAGAAAAGCATTATTTGATGATGCAGGCTTTTCAATTGATGATAAAATGCCTAACTGTGATACTACTATTGGAGAAGAATTAATAAGGCCAACTGAATTATATGTTAAACCAATAGTTGCTCTATTTGAAAAAGAATATGATATTCATGGATTAGCACATATAACTGGTGGAGGCTTTACCAACCTTAGACGCTTGAAAAAAGGGGTTGGATACAATATTAATGACCTCCCAGAAGCTCCAGAAATATTCAAACTTATATACCAACAAAACGTCCCTCTTGAAGAAATGTATAAAGTTTTCAATATGGGAATTGGTTTTGTTGTAATTACTAATGAAAATGAAGCTGAAAAAATAATTAAAACTTTAAAAGAATACTGTAATTGCCAAATTATCGGTAAAGTAACCGATGATGAAAAAATTACCGTAAAAACTTTTGAAGGCAGCGAAGTTACATACTGATTCAATAACTAAAAGGAGAGTGAAAATAATGAAAATAATGAAAGACAATGAATTAGCTCTTGTAAAAGAAATATTAACAAAATTAGGAGCTAGCGAAGAAGACAGTGAATTAGTAGCTGAAGCTACACTTGACGCAGATTTAAAAGGATTTACTTCACACGGACTTGGCAGATTCCCACAATACTTAATTAGTATCGAATCAGGAACTATAAACTTAAAAGATAACATCACTATTGAAAAAGAAACCCCTGCTATTGCTTTAATAAATGGTAACAGCGGATTTGGACAAGCTGTTGCATACAAAGCAATGAAATTAGCTGCTAAAAAAGCTAAAGAAGTAGGTATTGGTTGTGTAGGTGTACATAACTCAAATCACTTTGGAGTAACTGGATTTTACTCAGATATTGCAGTTAAAGAAGGAGTTATTGGCTGTGTACTTGCAAATACTGACCCTGCAATTGCTCCATTTGGTGCAAGTGAAGCACTTATCGGAACAAACCCAGTAGCTATTGGTATTCCAAGTGATTCTTATATTGCTGTAGATATGGCTACTTCAGTTACAGCTCGTGGAAAAATATTAGAATCAAAAAGAAAAGGATTAGAGTTACCTGAAGGATGGGCTCTAGATAAAGATGGAAAACCAACAACTGACCCTGACGCTGCTCTTGAAGGTTCTATTTTAGCATTCGGTGGATTTAAAGGATATGCATTAGCATTTATGATTGAAATTTTAACAGGACCTTTAGTAAATGCAGGATATGGAAAAGGAGTAACTGGTACAGCTTCACCAACTAAAGACTGTACAAAAGGAGATTTATACATAGCTATTGATCCAAGTAAATTTGGTTCAATGGAAGATTTCAAAGCAAAAACTGAAGATTTCTGTGGCCAAGCAAGAGCTGCAGGAGAAAATGTTTCAATTCCTGGAGATTTAGAAGTTAAAAAAATAGCTGATGCTCTAGAAAATGGAATGGAAATAGATGAAAAATTATACAATCAATTAAAAGAAATCTGTGACGATTTAGACATCGACTTAGATTCCTACTTAGAAGAATAATTTTATTCTTCCTTATTTTTTATATTTAGCATAAAAACCATCAGTATCTGCATATATTGCATAAAAACCATATTCTTGGGCTTTTTCCATAGCTTTTTTAATATATTGTCTACCCCAAGAAGTAATAGCTTTTGCACATTCATAGGAATACCATCTAAAGCGTGGAAAACCATAAATACCATACATTGTATTAGCTAATCTTTTTATAGCTTGCTGCTGCACATCTAAAGTCTTTTTTTCAGTTGGATTGGTAGATGCTTTCATAGCTTTTTTAATTTTAAATCTTTCATTAAGAATTTTAGCTATAACTGATGGAATAAATCCTTTTGGTGTTTTTTTAAATTTCAAGTCATGTTCTGGAGAAATATTATAATCATCCCTGTTTTCAACATCTCCAGTAACTAATACATCAGGAGATATGTTTTTTGAAATAATTATACTAGGATACAGACTTCTAAAATCAAATTGTACTAAATTTTCATGTAAACCAATTTCAGGTTCTTTAACATACCCCCCTTCATTGTCTTCTTCAGCTGCTCTAATGGCAAAGTTTGATCCGCCAGGCTTATTTGGTACAACCTCATTGCCAAAATATGCTTCTTTAACTAAAAACCATTCAGCTTGCTGACCCGTAGCCATACGACTTAAGTCAAAAAGAGGTTGTCCTACAATACGGGTAAGTTCTAAGTTAAGAGGAAGTGTTTGCTGGGCGATTTTCAATGTAGATACAACATCATCTAAAGAATAATCAAATAAATCATCTAATTGTGTTGAATCACTGTCCCAATACTCCCAGATATGCTCTCCAGGCACATCAACTTTTTCTTCCCCGAATAATTCATAATAAACTCTCTCTAAGGTGTATCTCTCTAAAGTCATGTATCTCCTCATAACAAGATATAAATCAACATGAATTAAACCTTTAAAAGAAGCTGCATTTGCAAAGCCTCTTCTGATAAATTTAATATTAGAATCATCCATTCCTAAATCCAGGTCTATGCCATAAATTTTAGCTCTATCTTTAAGATATGGGAAATCAAAATTATCAGAATTATATCCAACAATAATATCAACATTATTTTTCTTAACAATATCTATGAATGTTTCAATCATTTCTTTTTCAGAAGCTACCTGATTAACAAAATCTCCTCTGTCGCTAGAATTTGTTTTAGTTGAAATAACCTGATTTATCCCAAAATTACTAGCTACTCCAATCATGATTATTTCATCAACTTCAGAATTTGGCATTCCATGAGGATTTCTAACTTCTAAATCAAAGCTTAAAATTCTAAAGTCCTGTAAATCATCATTTATTCTTTCAAGTGGCTCTGTAAGCTTAATAATTTCCAAGTCGTGTTTTTCAGAATCCAGCTTTAAAAAAGAATCTACTTTTTCCCCGCAGGCTTTAACCTCAGTCATTGGAATAACATCACGATCAATTAAATACCTTCTATAAAATGGAATATCATGTTCTCTTATGTGAGCTACCTGGTCTAAATCACGCAAAGTATCTCTGCTTTTAGCTAATTCCTGAGGATTTAAAAAAGTTACTTTTAAGAATGTTTTTTCTACTTGGAAATCTTTTTTAGTAAGTATCTGGATTTTAACAACATCGAGATTATCCAGAATCTCCTGCTGACACTTTTTAGGGTCTTCTTCAGGAATAACATATAAATAGGGTTCAAAAGTTTCATCAAGTAAAACAATGTTTTTATCTCCCTCTTTTGAAAATAAACGAATTACAGGTTTGTTTTCATAAGTAACATAATCAATATCTAAAATAACAACGTTTTTTTCCATTGTTTATTCCCCTTTAAGCTCCATTCTAAAATTATCTAAAACAGCATAAGTTATTCCAAGTATTAACGGACCTAAAATAAATCCAACAATTCCATAAACTAAAGGACCTGCTAAAAATCCTATAAGTAAAATTAAAGGATGAATATCAGCATAATGACTAGATAAAGCTGGCCTAATATACATATCACTTAAACTAAGGAAGAATCCAAATAAAAGGACAAAAATAACCCTTATGTAATTTCCGGAAAGTACATCCATAATAGCTAATGACCAATAAATTGGCCAAGGCCCAAATACTGGAATTAATTGGAAAATACCTGTAACTACCCCTAAAAATATTCCCTGAGGATAACCAAGTAATGAATATCCAATAGCTGCAATAATACCTATAATTAAAGAAGTTAAAAAATGACCGTAAAAAATACTTTTTAAAACATCTTTAACAGACTCTACAGTTCTTGTAAAGAAATCTTTACTATTTTCAGGTATAAAAGACTCAACAAAGTTATAACATTTATCACCGTCACGAATAAAGTAATAGATTGAAGCAAATAAGATAAATAAATCTACTGAAATTGAAAAAAGCTTACTAGCTAAACTTACAATATAATTTAATACAACATTTCCAATATCTGTTATAAAACTTGACAAACTGGATTTAATTGATGCAACATCAACAGCTGAACTTACACTAGCAGGTAGAGCACCAAGTATCTGATTAATTATAGTATCTAAATTTAAGTTAAATCCACCAGGATTAACTATCAATACATCAGATAATACCCCTGCAATTACTGAAATAATATAAACAATTAAAAGAACTAATGGAATCATAACCAAAATTACAGCCAGAAAAATAGAAACTGACTGAAATTTTATCTTAGAAGATATTTTTCTAGCTAATGGACGAATACCATAAGCTAATATAGCTCCTAATATGACCATATTCAAAACAGGAGATATAATCATTACTGAAATTATCAGTAAAAATAAAATTAACATTACTGGAGGAGTTATATATTCCTTTAAGTTTTTTTCCATTAGAACCACTTTTAAATTATTGTTTTATTCCTGCAGCGTTTCTTCTGTATTTTCCAAACTCTGAAATTTCTTCTATTTTCTCATTTCTAAAAACAGGACCTTCTACACAAATTCTCCACCCAGTATTATCTACACAACACTGACCACATATACCTAAGGCACATTTCATGTATCTTTCTAGAGAATATTCTGCAGTTATTCCAGCATCTTCAAGTATATCATAGATTCCTTTCATCATTATCTCAGGACCGCAGACAACTGCAAAATCATAAGAGCTATCTTCAAGTAAACTTACAGTACAATCTGTTGCAAATCCTTTAAATCCAAAACTTCCATCATCAGTACATGGATGAATATTTGCACCTAATTTTTCTAATGAATCCATAAATAATAATTCATCTTTGGTAGTTGCTGCTGGGATGACATCAACAGTATTGCCTTTTTTAAGTAAATCACTAGCTATTGCATTAATAGGAGCCATTCCAACACCTCCACCAATAGCTAATACTTTTTTATTAGTTAAATCATTTGAAAAACCATTACCATAGCTACCACGGATACCTATTTCATCTCCAACTTTTAAATCATGAAGCTGTGATGAAAATTCACCAACATTTTTAACACTAATAGCTAATTTAGAATTTTTCTCATCAATTAAAGAAATAGACATTGGTTTTTCATTATGGAAGTTCCAAACCATTACAAACTCCCCTGGAGACGGAACACCAAATTTATCCATATCCCAATCAAAGACAAAAGTTTTAATTGATGGAGTTTCTTCAATAATCTCATTAATTTTAACTATTTGAGGAACATCATTCATAAATTACAACTCCTTATGTGCAAGGCCAATCATTTCATCAATAGATTTATAGCCTTTTTTATTCATAAATCCTTTTAAATCCTTATTAATAGTATTGAAGATTTCTACACCTTCATCCATAATAGCTGTACCAATTTGAACTGCCCTAGCTCCAGCAAATAAGAATTCAACAACATCTTCAAAGTTTGAAATTCCACCAACACCAATAATTGGAATATCAACATTATCATAAACTGTATAAACATTACGAAGAGCTATTGGCTTTATAGCCTTACCACTCATTCCACCAAACTTATTTGATAAAACTGGTTTTGCAACATCAATATTAATTTTCATTCCAGGACCTAATGAATTGATTAATGTTAATCCATCAGCCCCAGCATCCTCAGCAGCCTTAGCTATCTCAACAATATCAGTAACATTTGGAGTTAATTTAGCTATTATTGGTTTATTTGCACTGTCTTTAGCAGCACTAATAATTTTATGAGTTAAATTAGCATCCTGACCAATGGACGCACCATAACCTTCCATAGCATGAGGACATGAAATATTTAACTCAATCATATCAACATAATCTTCAATTTCTAAAACTAACTTACTGAATTCATCAGGAGTCGCACCATAAATAGAAGCTACTGAAACATTTCCATCTCTATCAATCCTTTTAAGCTCTTCTTTAAAGTTATCTACACCTGGATTTGAAAGACCAATAGCATTAATAATACCGCAATCAACTCCTACAGTTGTAGGATTTACATAACCTGGATTTGCCTCTAAAGAGAAAGACTTAGAAACAACACCTGCTGCACCGGATTTTAAAACCCAATTCATTGAAGAAGCATTACTTCCCAAAACCCCTGCAGCTAACATTAAAGGATTTCTAAATTCAACTCCGCAAACATTTGTCCTCAACATAATTACACCAAAATTTTTTTATATGAATTTAAATATGTCTTATAAAACATTTATACATTTTTAATCAATTTTTTCTTCATACTTCTTAATTAATTCCCTGTATTTATCATTTTGTAATTTTAAACTTATTACATTAGTTTTATTAGATTTAACAATTTCTTCTTTAGATTTTAGTAAAGATTTTATATTTTCATCTTGTTTTTCAATTATTAAATCCTTTTGAGCTAAAAGCCCTTCATAAGTTTTTGAAATTTTTCTTAATTGAATTTCCAAATTCTCAGTATTGTTATGAACCTGCAATTTATAATCATCAATTAAAGTTCTTAAATATTTAATTTGTTCCTGTTTATCATCAATTATTTCCTGTTTTTCTTTAAGCTTTTGTTGGAGATCATCTAGCTCTTTAAATTTAGCTTTTTCATTATTAATCTCACTATCAATTTTAAGCTCTAATGTTTTGATTTCATACTTTTGTTTAGTAATATAATTTTTAAATTTATTAATTTCCTTATCCTTAGTAGCTAATTGGATATTAAGCTCATCAATTTCTGCATTCCGTAGCTCAATTGTTTCTTTAAGGTCTTGAAATTTCTTTTTATTGTAGTTTGGTTTAGTCATAATTCCACAAAATATCTGCTATTTAAATCAATTAAATATTTGTAATTCTCTATATTAATATATCAGTTACAATAAATTTAGTACTAATTAATAAATGCCTTTGAGTGAAAATATGGAATGTTATATAACCTATTGCATTAAGGGATTTCTAGCTTTTAATGAGGATTTTGAATTAATAACTCAAAAATCATTTCCAAAAGAAAGCATTGTAGCTACATTAATGGAAATTGAAAATAAAAAAATAGTCACACAAGAAAAAGAAATTATTGAGGAAGTTTCAAAAGACTATGATAAAATTATTATTGAATCAAATAAAAGAATCTCTGATTATTCCAGCTTAAATTCCTTTGATAAATTAGAAATTAAAACACCAAATGACGGTGGAGACTACCTAAGAAGCAATCTGGATAAATTTGTCGAAGATGATTACTTAGAAGTTTATCAACAATTAGCTATTGCTAAAATGAAAGAAGCATCAAAATCTCAGGACAAACATCTTATTCAGGCAATAAATTCTATTGATGAAATTGATGAAGCTATCAGCAAATTAATTGAGCGTATTAGAGAGTGGTATGCTTTGTATTTCCCAGAAATGGATGTAATAAAAAATAATGAAACATACATTCGCTTAATAGCTGAAAATAAAACTAAAGAAAAGATTGTTGAGGCAAAACCAGATATATTTTTAATAGATCCTGATTATGATGAAGAGATTAATCAATCAGACCTGGATATTATGAATAATTATGCAAATTCTATTTATGAATTGCAAAAAAGTAGAAAAGCTATTGAAAACTACATTGAAGATAAAATGGACTCTATAGCACCAAATTTAAAACTGTTAGTTGGAGCTTCACTTGGTGCTAAATTAATATCCCATGCTGGAGGACTTAAAAGATTAGCTATGTATCCTTCAAGTACTGTTCAGATAATGGGTGCTGAAAAAGCATTATTTAGACATTTAAAAAGTGGAGACAGACCTCCAAAGTATGGTTTAATTTATCAACACCCCCAAATTAGAGGAGCTAAATGGTGGAATCGTGGAAAGATAGCTAGAATGCTTGCATCTAAAATATCCCTAGCTTGTAGAAAAGATATTTTCACTAAAGATTTCAACCCAGACATTTATGATGAATTCCTCAAAAAAGCTGAAGAAATAGAAAAAGAAAATCCATTTCCAACAAAAACTACTAAAAAACGTAGCGAAGAACATGCAAAATCTAAAAATAAACCTAGAAAATCTAAAAAAAGAAGAAAAAATAAAAGGAGGAAATAGCCTATGAAAGTTTATTTAAAGGATGGGCAAATAGCTACTAAAAATTTAACTCCTGGAATTTCAGTATATGGGGAAGAATTAATCAAAGAAAAGGAAGAATATAGAATCTGGAATCCTAGAAGGTCTAAATTAGCTGCTTGCTTATTAAATGGATTAGAAAATCTAAACATTCCTGAAGATGCAAAAGTCCTATACTTAGGTGCATCAACTGGAACAACAGTTTCACACATTTCAGACATAGTAACCGCCGGAAGAATATATGCTGTTGAATTTTCACCAACAACAGCAAAAAAATTAGTTAGACTAGCCAGACAAAGGACTAATATTGCTCCGATTTTAGGTGATGCAACAAAACCTAAAAATTATCTCAATATAGTTGAAAAAACAGACATTGTATACTGCGATGTAGCTCAACCAACACAAAGTCAGTTATTTATGAGAAATATGAATTTAATAGGAACGGACGATGCCATAGGTGTATTAATGATTAAAGCTAGAAGTATTGATGTTGTACAAAAGCCTAAAAAGATTTTCAAAGAAGAAGAAAGAAAATTGAGAGAAAAAGGCTTTAAGATTATCGAAAAAGTAAAACTAGAACCTTACGAAAAAGACCATATTGCATTTGTAGTAGAGAAAAATTTTTAATAAAAAATATCTTAGCTACACTTGTAAATCCTTAAAAAAAAGACAAAAATAAAATTAAAATATTAAGTCAAAATAGGCAAAAAAGTATTACTTCGATAGCTATTTATAGCATTAAATAAAAAATAAAATATGCTAATGCAAATAAAAAAAGTTCATTTCAAACACCTTTAGGGAAAAAATCACTCTATTAATCACTCAAAATTGGTAATTCCTAAAGGAATGAACTTATTTTTAGAAAATACTTATTTTTATCAAATTTTAAAAAAATGTTTTGAAAAAAGCTTTTTTAACTAAAAGTATTACTTTTTAAGCTTAAAAATTAGAGCTATCCCTGAAATTTTTCCAATATAACATCAAAAATGATATTAGCTACTTCTTTTTTTGAAGATAGTGGAACAGTTATAATATCATCATCAATAATCCAAACCTTATTACAATCTGAACCAAAATGACAATCTTTGTCACCAACATCATTAGCTATTACTAAATCTGTTCCTGCATCTTTGATTTGCTGTTTTGCACTAGCTATTATATCATCTTCAGGAATATTAATTTCAGCTTTAAATCCTACTAAAAAAATATCAGGATTCAGTTTTTTAATTTGACGAATGATTTTAATAGTTGGTTTTAAATCTATAGACAATGCTTTTGAAGAATCTATTTTATAATTTTCTTTATCTTCAAATTTAAAATCAGAAACTGCTGCTGTTGAAATAAAAATATTTTGACTAGGAGTTAATTCTTTAATCACATTATTCATTTGCTTAGCTGTTTCAACATGAATAACATCAAATACCGATGGAATTTTTACACTAACATTAGCTACAATTAAAGTAACATCAAATCCCCGGATATATGCTTGTTTAGCTAATTCTAAACCCATTTTTCCAGAGGATTTATTAGTTATGCCTCTTATTGGATCAATTGGTTCATAAGTTCCACCCATACTTATTAAAACTTTTTCGTGGATAAAACCACCTCATTTGTTTAAATTAATTGTTCTTAATGTTTCTAAAACTATATCTTCTTTATCTGGGAATTTTGCTTTACCTTCATCCATTTTAGGTTTGATAAATGAAGCTGAGCCTTCTTTTTTAATTTTATCAATATTATCTTTAATAGCCTTAAACATTGAATCATGCATTGATGGAACAAACAAAATTGGAGTGTCATGCCCATATGCAGTAATCAAAAGTGTTGAGATTGGGTCATCCGCAAGCTTATATGCAAATTTGCTTATAGTATTTGCAGTAGCTGGAGCAACTAATATCAAATCCTCTTGGGAATATTTAACATGCTCAATCTTACCAGTCAACTTGGTCACTACCTCATTACCTGTTGCAAATTCCATAGCATCTGGAGTAATAATATCGCAAGCAGCTTCGCTCATAAAACATTTAACTTCCATATCATTTCTTCTAAGTTCCCTAGCTAGTTTAATAGACTCAGTAGCCGCAATACTGCCTGTAACACATAATATAATCATAAAAAATACCTCTAAAAAAAAAATAAAAAGAATTATGCACCAATTTGCATATTTTCTAAAATATAATCAAATGAATTTAGATTTTTATCAAATTGATCAATTGGCGCACTATACAATACAACATAAGCCTGATCTCCTTTATCAAACCAAAGAGCTTTGTGTTGTTTAACTACACCATCTACATCAGAAGTGTAGACATATTCAGTAGCATTCTTATCCCCAATTAAAACCTGGCCAGATGAAGTTAAATTAAAAGATGAATCATGTTGCATTGAAGTATAAGTTTGATTTACAAAGGAATCAAAGCTTCCCTCAATTGGCTCTTTTTCAACATTAATAGTAACTTGCCCTACTTTAGATGCATTTACAGAGTCGGCTTTTGCAAGTGCAATTACAGAAGAATTTGAAGTTGATTCAGAAAGTACCCACTCAGAAGGATATTGAACCATAACCCCACCTTTAGAAGAGCTTAACATTTTAGTAGTGTTATTATCACTACCCCCTGTAATTTCTGATGTAGATACATGATTGCTAATTAAGTATCCGAAGACACAAATAATTGCTATAATTATTATAACTCCACATATAACATTTTTTTTCATAAATTCACCTTATATTTCTTATCCTGTGTTATTTCCACCAGAACCTCCAGAGTCAGATCCTCCAGAGTCAGATCCTCCAGAACTAGAACCACCGGAACTAGAACCACCAGAGCTAGAACCACTTGAGCTAGAACTGCTACTAGAGCTTGAACTTTGGCTAGAATATGTATTTTCACTACTGTATGAACTATCTGAAGTATAAGTATCTCCAACTTGAGTAGAAGTATTGCTTGTACTGTTTACTTGAACTTCTTCAACTTCAGGAAATGCTGTATCCTCAACAATAGCTTGTGCATCTGTTACTGAAATATTTCCAAAATCAAAAGTTAAAACTCCATAACCAATACCTGCAGTAAACCCAATTACTAAAACTAAAACTGCAACTAACTTAAAAGTATTATTATCCATAGGAGGTTTTTTCTCCTTATTTAAAGATTTATCTCCTTTTTTTGGATTAATAATATATTTTTGAACTAAATCTTGCTCCTCTTTTTTCTTCTTATTAAGTTTTGGAGGTTTTTGGCTAGTTCTTCTTTTATCAGATGGTTTACCCTGCATAGACCTAATTCTATTAGTAGCATCACGAGCATCTAATGTATTAAGTTTATCTTCATATTTAGAGCGGAAATATCTGTATTTTTCTTCAGAAATTTTACCATGTTTGTAGTCTGTATCCAAACTACGCATAACTCTTAGAAGTTTTTCTTTATCATTTGGCATGTGTACCATCCCTGAATTTCATCATAATAATAATATATTAAACCACTAATTTAAAGTTTTTCTAAAACTTTGGGTAAGAACCTAAAACTTTTAAAAAATAAGTAAGATCTTCTATTTCATTTAAGATATTTTGAATAGTTTCATCATTTCTATGACCATGAAAATCAACAAAAAATAAATATTTGCCCAATCCTTTTTTAGAAGGTCTTGATTCAATTTTTGTTAAGTTAACATGATGTTTTTCAAAAACACCCAATATTTTATAAAGCATACCCGGTTTATCTTCATAAATAGAAAATATTACTGAAGTTTTATCATTACCAGTAGGTTCATGATCATTATTTGATAAAACGACAAAACGTGTTTCATTATTATCTAAATCTTGAATATTTGGTTTAAGAATTTCCAAATTATAAATCTCAGCTGCTTTAGAATTCCCAATAGCTGCTTTTGTTTTATCTCCCAAAATACTTTTAGCTGCACTAGCTGTACTTACAGCATAATGAGGCTGTATTCCATTATCACGAATAAACTCCTGACATTGAGCTATTGCCTGAGAATGAGAATATACATCAGTTATATCCCCCATAGTAGTTTCAGGATTAACAATTAAATTTTGATTAATTGGAATTATAATTTCTTTAAATATTTTTAAATCAAATTTATGAGCTAAAGAATCTAGAGTAAGTCCTACAGGACCTTCAATAGAGTTTTCAATTGGAACTACACCAAATTGACACTCCTCATTTGAAACACTTTCCATTACTGCAGGTATTGTACAATATGGAATTAAATTTTCACCAAGTGTGTGAGCTGCTTCATGAGTAAATGTTCCTTTTGGACCTAAAAATGAGATATTCTTACACATAATAATTGTTTTTTATTAGTTGATAGTTAAAAAGTTTATTGTAAAAAAATAAAAAAGAAAAATAGCTAAAATATTAGCTATTGAATTTTAATTAAGACTCTAATTTAGCTATAAGTCTTAAAATATCTGTTTGGGTTATAATACCAATTACCTTATCGTCTTCAACAACAGGCAAACCATTATAACCAGTATCCATCATTGTGTTAGCCACTTCGGAAATAGATGCATCTTTTGAAACAGACAAAGGATTATCAGACATGACTTCCTCAACTAAAATTTCTTTAATTTGAGTTTTTTGATATTTTTCCGGAACATTTTTTCTAAAATTGATAAATGCTTTCATAACATCTTTTGAAGTCATCATACCAACAAGCTCATCTCCATCAATAACAGGCAATCTACCAACATGAGAATCAATCATGATTCTTCTTGCATGAACTAACCTTTCTTGTGAAGATACAGATTTAATATTATCGCTCATAACTTCTTTAACAGTTATTTTATCAAATGCTTTACCAACTGCAAGAGTTACAAAATCAGCTTTTGAAACTATACCTACCATCACATCATCATCAGATACAACAGGTACAGAACCAATACTATTTTCCAACATTAAATTTGCGACATCAGCTAAATCCATTGTTTCAATAACAGAAATTACATCTTTAACCATAACAGATGAAATATGAAGTCTTGATGCAGGCATATTTTCATATTTTGAAGAGCCCAATTTATCTGCTACATCTCTTTCTGAAATAATTCCCACCAATTCTTTTTGATGGTCCGTATTCGTATTAATTACTGGTAAACGTGAAATATCATTTTTAGCCAATAATTTTAATCCATCAGAAAGTTTTTGATCTTTATCAACAGTGATTAAATCTTCAGACATCAAGTTTTTTATTTGCATATTATCATCTCCTTTTAGTTACGAATAAAATACATTGTCTAAAAATAGGAATGAAAAAATATCCCTATTTTTTAAAGTTTATAATGCTTTAATTACATGTAATATGTCTTTTTCAGTAATAATACCTATAATTTCCCCATCTTTGGTTACTGGTACACCACCAATATTATTCTCAGCAAATATTGCACAAATATCACCAATTCTTTCTGTTTGAGATACAGTAATTGGATCTTCCGCCATAATGTTAGAAACTACATTTTTTAATACTTCTGAAGCAGCATTGGAATTTAAATTGTCGAATAATTCTTTTGCATTAATATACCTAATAATATCAGTAGAAGTTAATATACCTAATAATTTTTTATTTGCTTTAGATATGTCAGCTTCACCACCAACAATAGGTATTCTCCTTAATTCGTTTCTAACCATTATTTTACAAGCACTTTCAATTGGAGTTCCAGGGGTGGTTGTAAATACTTTAGTAGACATGTAATCTTGTGCAACTTCTTCAGTTAATACACCAGCTAATGATAATGCAATATCCCTTTCAGTTACAATACCTGCAAGTTTATCATCAGCATCTACAAGAGGAATAGCACCAATTTGATTAGATAACATTGTTTCAATTGTATCCTTAATAGAAGATTTATTAGAGAGGCAAACTACATCACGAGTCATAATTTCTCTAATTGGTTCATTAATAGCTGCTAAGAAGTTATCTTGGTATTTTTTCTCAATAATGTTGAATTTTTTTCCTCCACCAAAGAAATCCAAAATATCCATTACTGTAACAATACCTAAAACTTTACCAGAACCTGGATCAGCTATTGGTAATCTCCTGAATTCATGTTCCATCATTACTTTAGCAGTATCTTTGATACTTTTAGTTGGAGGAATAGAAACCACGTCTTTAGTTGCAATAGCCATGATTTCTCCTTCTTTATCAGGAACTTTTGTTTCATGCTCGATTGAGCCCCTATTCATAGATTTTTTTAAATTAACGGATGATTTACCTTTCATTTTCTCACACCTCTAGTAGTTCTAAATGTACG
This sequence comes from Bacteroidaceae bacterium, assembly GCA_963606955.1. Classification (GTDB taxonomy): domain Archaea; phylum Methanobacteriota; class Methanobacteria; order Methanobacteriales; family Methanobacteriaceae; genus Methanocatella. Next base: position 24,374 of record CAVDAS010000002.1, on the reverse strand, counting down.
CCTAACAAAAATAATTCATAAAAATTCAAAACAAAAAGATTTGCCACTTCACTCAATATTCAATATCTTGTGCACTTGTGGAATGGTGGATACTTCAAAATATTGCCCAACAACCTCTGAAAATTCAAATAATTTAAAATTAGAATTATTCCAATCCCCTAAAGGACTAGATGGTTGGATAATTATTTGAAGTTTGTTTTTGCTTGAAATATTACTAGATAATTTTTCCATTACCTCTTGAATTAAGTTTGTTTTTGTTGAAGGCAATACAACTACTTTACAATATAATGTTATAGACTTTGACATTAATAAATTTACTGATTTAATTTCATTGATAAAAATATTCTCATCAAAATCATTGTTAAAATGTTCAGGCAATTTAATATCTAGAGATACAATGTCTAATTTTTTAATAGTGTCTATTTTTTCAGGTAAAGTACCATTTGTTTCCAAAAGAATTTTCAAATCAGTCCTACTGGCAACTTCATTTATAAATTCTGGATATAAGCTTGGTTCCCCACCAGTAAAAGAAATTACATGGCAGTCAGGAGTCCTAATCTTTTCAATAGCACCTAAAACTTCCTCAACTGTCATTAATTTACCTGAATTTTCAGATTTACTGTCTCCAGTATCGCAATAGCTGCAATTTAAGTTACAACCTGCAAATCTAACAAAGATTTGTCTTTGACCTATGAAAAGACCTTCTCCCTGAAAACTTGAAAAAATTTCAATTATTGGAGCTTTCATAATTAATCATCAAGTATTTTTTTATAAACTGCACCTTGTCCAATTCCTTCATTAACTCCAACTGCAACATATTCTATATTATCATATTTTTCAGCTAATTTTTTAGCTAATGTTTCAGCAAAGAATTTAGATAGCTCTTCAGCAGAAGAAAAAGGAAGAGGTAAGAAAATACAATCTTCACTAGGAATAGAATAACCCTTTCCAGCTATTTTGAAATAAACGGTTTTTTCTTCTTTTAAATCGAAAATAGAATCAGTTTTTTTATCAAAATCTTTAATATCTATTAAATCATTGTAAACAGGAATTAATAATCTGTGATCTAATTCATTACAAATTGCTTTAGTATATGATTTAACATCTTTAAAATCCACTACAAACTCAAAGTCTCCTGCACGTTCCCCTTCAATTTCCACATCTACAAAATAAGAATGCCCATGAATATATCCGCAAGTATCATGCCCTGGGATAACATGAGCTGAAGAGAATCTTAAATTGGATTGTATACCATTAATCATAATTTTCATAAAATCACCATTTTATAATAAGTCAGTTTTACTAATATCTTTTTCAATTGTTTCTAATTCTTCAATATATCTGCTAACAACATCTTTAACTAATTCAGATAAGTTATCATTATTAAATATTTGATTAGACTCTTTATCTTTAATATCAAAAAGTCCAATTGTTTCAACATCATCTGGAGTTCCCTTATCCTCCAAATTTAGAGCAAAATGAATTTTCATAGAACTTAAAGATGCACTAGCTATTGAAATACTTAATTTCCTATTTTCCACAAAGATATCGTCACCTTCCCTTTTAGAAATAACCCCTTTTTCAAATAAGACTTCTCTAAAAATCATAACAAGTAATCTTTGACGAAGATAAGTTATTCTCATATTTGCAGGCTGACAATCAAAAAATTCACAAATAAAATTAATCATATAATTAGATTTAATTTCAAGTCCAACATCTGCAAAATCCTTTAAATTATCAGGAGCAATATTTACAGGACCTACCCAAGTAATAATAGATGATCCATAAATTCCAAATTCATTAAAAGCCCAGGAAGGATTAATTTGACTTCCATCATACTCAAAAATATCTTCAATATGTTTGTGAATAATAGTCATAGTTTAATTTTAGATAGTATTTTTATATAAAAATATTGTGAAAATAATATTTTCAGAGGTGTAGCGAAATTACTCAAGTATTTTTTAAATCTATTTATTTCACATACAATTACTTTAATTTTCATTTTTTAATCAAATCATTACCGTTATCAATTCAACCAATTAGAAAATATTTAAATAATATACAGAATAAATTTAATATATTAACCTGTCAATAAAAGGAGGTTTATTTTTTTTGGATTTTATAGGATATATTATACTGTTATTAATTGGAGGGTGTATTTCAGGATTATTAACTGGATTGCTAGGTGTAGGTGGTGGAACAGTTCTCTCACCATTACAATATTATTTATTGCTATCAATAGGTGTTAATCCAGATATTGCCCTTACAATGGCTTTTGCAACAAGTTTGGGAGTGTTAGTTGTTACTTTTTTTAATGCTACAAAAGAAAATTATAGAAATGAAATTATTGAATTTAGATATCTTAAAGAATTAATAGCCTTCGGATTTACAGGTGCTTTAATTGGATCGATTATTAATGTAAATAGTGACACCACACTAGTTAGTGGGATTTTTGGAGTGTTTTGTATACTATCTGCAGTTAATATGATATTTGCAAAAAGCCAAGAAACAGATGCAAACATATGTGGCAGCAGATTAAGTTACATTCTATTAGGCAGCATTGTAGGAATACTATCCGGACTTTTAGGAGTTGGCGGAGCTGCTTTAATGATACCTGCACTTACAGTAATCTTTAAATATCCAACACACAAAGCTATTGGAACATCTTCTGCAGTGATTTTAATAGTATCAATAGGTGGACTTATTGCATACATTATTCAAGGATTACATGTTAGCGGGCTTCCAGAATATTCCTTCGGATATTTAAATATCATACAATTTATAGTATTAACCATAACAAGCAGTATCGTAGTAACCTATTCTGCAAGATTATCTGCAAAAACAGACGGTAAAATTCTAAAAATATGTCAAATATTACTTATCGGATTTATGGGCATTATAATGCTTATACGTCCCATTTCAGTCATATTCTAAAAAATATAAAAGGAAGTTATTAATATGAAACAAGTAAGAACAAGAGATTTTATTTACTCAACTGACGGGCTGTACTTTGCCTCTACAAATTATATACACCCGGAAGATAGATTTATCTCATTTTTAAGATATATTCCGGATTCAAATGGAGACCGACAAAAAGACGGTAAAAAATACAGAAAAGTTACTTCAGATGAAGCTTATAGCTATTTAAGAGAGAATCATCCAGATTATTTATACTTCTGCGATGTTACAAATGTAGAAATGATGGGTGTTCCTAAAGATAAAGTAGCTAAAATTATTAAACCTGAAGAAAGACTAGCTGAGCTTAGAGATGCTTTTAATAAAGGGGAAGAATTAAAAAATCCTGAAATAATGGCTAAATTAATGGATGTTAGTGACTTTTTCCACTATGTAGCAGACATACCTTATGAAAACTTAGGAATTTCCGGATCTATCCTTCCAGGACTTCACAAAGAAGATGTATCTGATATTGACTTTGTAATCTTTGGACTGGAAAATCATAGAAAAGCTATGAAAGCTTTTAGAGAAAATAAAGGTAAAAACGTCCATATTGATGAAGTAAATAAAGACATAACCGTAAACGGAATTGTAGATGAATTTTGGGAAAAAGTCTATAACAAACGTATGAAAGATTCCAGTTTAACTATGGACGAATTCAAATGGTATGAAAACAGAAAAGGAAATAGAGGAACTATAAACGGGACTTTATTTGATATTTTATGCACTAAAAATTATGATGAAATTAGTGGCAAATGGGGAGATACTGTTTATGAACCATTAGGAATAGCTCAAATTGAATGTGACATTGTAAGTGCTCTTGGTGCATTTGATAACCCTTCCTTATACACTATTGAAAACTTAAAAATACTTGACGGAGTTGAAGCTCCGATATCTGAAGTTGTTTCCTTTACACACACTTATGCTGGAGAAGTTATTGATGGAGAACATGTTATAGCTAAAGGCAAAGTTGAAAAAGTCAAAAGCGAAGGTAAGGATGATTCTTACAGACTTGTTGTTGGAACTACTAGAGAATCTATGGACGAATATATTAAACTCAAAGAAAGTCCAGCATGATAAAATTGTTTTAATAGCTAAATATTAATAGCTATTCTCTTTTTTTACTTATTTTTAAAGAATTTAGGTGGTTTATAACCTCTTATTATTTATATTACGGAATTCTAATCAATAATATCGATTTTAAAGAGGTTAAAAAATGATAAATATATCATCTATAAAAATGCATATGTACTGTCCAATGAAATTATACTTAAAAACACATGTTGATATTTCTCAAAATGATGATTATCAATTGTATAATGAAATTAAGAATCTTAAAATAGATATACAAGATTTATTACAGAAAAATATGCGTAAATTAAAGAAAGATATGGATTTAAAAGAAATAGAAACTACATTATCCCAAAACATAGCTACATACACAGAAAATAACATAACATCTATAAAAAATTTAAAGTTAGATATTACAACCGAACAAATTGATGAAATAACTGATGAAACTTATTTTAACATAAAAACATTAGCTCTTAAGGCTAAAAAAGCAATGAACATATTAGACAAAGAAGGTATGGAAATTGTTGAGATGTTTTTCCCAAATTGCTTATATTCCTATTTAATAAAAGATAAACAAATTGATTTAGTCGGAATTTGTGATAAAATAGAAATTATTGATGGCAATTATTACCCAATAGCGTTTAAAAGTTCAAAACCACCAATTAAAGGTATTTGGGATGGTGATGCAATTGAAGTTGCAGCTAATGCTCTTTTAATTGAAGAAGAATTTGATACAGAAGTTTTCGTAGGATTTGTAAAATACTCAAAAATAGATGATAAACGACCAGTAGTTGTAGATATGAATCTTAGAAAAGGACTATTTAGAGTGTTAAATGAAGTTAAAGAGATTGTAATTAATAAAAAAATTCCAAAAGTAAAAATAAGTGAAAAAAAGTGTAGAAACTGCGAATATTTTGCAATTTGTACAAAAGATTAATATTTAATATTTCCATGAAGTTTTTCAATATCAAAGACTGCAGTATCAGCTATCGCCATTACAGCAAGAACTCCTGCTTGCACAGGATCAGTTATAATTAAATCTGCATAATCCTTAGCACTTCCAGGCATGTTTAAAGAAATTACAATTACACCTTTTTCTTTTATTTTTTTAACAGCTTCAGTTATTTTTCCCCCCATTAAAGAACCTGCTAAAACTAAAACATGTACTCTTGGAAGTCTGGATACTGCATCAGTAGCTTCAGCTATGTTTTCTTCACCTACAATAGGAAGAGTATCTACACTAATACGTTCTCCACGAATATTGTGCCTGTCAGCTTCAGTAATTGCACCTAAAGCTACTTGAGATACTTGTGCTCCCCCACCAACAATAATAATACGTTTCCCATAAATATTTGATTGAGAAGAATGAATTTCTACAGATTTAACTTCTTTAAGTGCTTCTAAATCCTTGATTAAAGAGTCAATATCACCTACATTTTCAAGTTCTAAACTGGTTGTTCCTACATTATTTTTTTCAATGAAAAGATGAGTATAGCTAATATTAACTCCATGTTCGACTATAATTGAAGTAATATCATCTAATACTCCTTTTTTCTCATCAGATTTAATAGTTAAACTATAATTTCCCATTTTAATTTCCTATTTTATCTAATTCTGCATGTGCTCTTTTCCACATTTTTAAATAATTATCCTCTTTTGATACAGGAATTACATCTAATCCTAAATCCCTATGTTCTTCAATCCAACTTTCATCAAAAACCGGAATTTCAATTTTAATAGGTTCAGAAGTCTTATTTATAATTATAAGATTCCTATAAGGAAAGTTTGTTTCTACAATATATCCTCCAAGACTTATTATATGTTTTGGTTGCATTACAAATTTCAAATAATCACCTCATAAAACTCCAATTACAATAGCTAATACTCCAAGTAAAGATGTACCTACAATAGTTGGTAATAATTGCCTGTTTGTAAATACTGGAGTAAATGCTGAGAAAATACCCATCATAAACACAAATATTAAAGCTACAACAATATTAACTAAAATTCCCCATGAAAATATATTTGGAGGCATTCCAATAAATAATACTGAAAATAGTGCACCAAGTACAAACATTAAGAATCCTCTGGTAATAAATACAACAGACCTGTATTTAGATGCATATTCCATATATGGGCCTTCAATTACATCTGATTTTGCTTTAATAATTGAAAATGGATATTCATTTAATAAAATCATGTATCCTATGAAAAATACAATAGCTGCAATAGCTCCGGATACTGTAAATAAATATGGTCCATTAACCTGTTGGTATTGAACTAAATCCTGAAGGAAAATACTTCCTCCATAAGTTATAGGTGCAAAAACTGCTAAATATAATGGGAATGAACCATAAGTAATCATTCTTAGAGATCTTCTTGCACTTATATCTTCCATAAATGACCTAGTAGCATTTGTATGGGCTGCTCCTTTTACTAAATCCGGAAATGGCATTCTAACAGACATTACAGATTTAGACAATGCTCCCATCAATACATAACATATTTCTTCAACTTTTAACAAACCAATAACAGCTATTAAACTAGCTAATGCTGGAATCTTAAATGCTTGAGGAGTTAAAGCTATTAATATACATAATACTGCTATAAAACATATAACTGGTAATGCTTTATATAATCTTGGAAGAGGTGAAGCTACATCAACATTTTCCTTAAATGCAAATTTAATTGGAGCCATAATTCCTGGAGAAGTCACAGGTGGCCCTATTCTTTGTTGAATCCTAGCATGAACATATTTTCTTTCAATACCTGGCAAGAATGTACTTACAATAAAACAAATAACTACTGTAACAATTACTGCCAAAATAGAGAAACCTATAGTATTTTCCATCATAATTTATCTCCTAATTACCTCAATTGCTCTATCAGTACAAGTAAAACATGGGTCACATTGTACAATACATAATTGTGCATCTGTTATTTGATCACCAATACAAGCATACTGCATTGCACCAATATTTGCCATAGAAGGTGTTCTAATAACAGAATGTCTGACTCTTCCACTTTCTAGGCCGTAAGAATGATACAGAGTTCCTCTTGGAGCTTCAATACGGCTTTCAATAATATCAGTGTCTTTCATTTCCCAATCACGAGTTACAACTGGACCTTCTGGTAAATTTTTAATAGCCTGACGAATGATTTTAATTGATTCAAATGATTCTAAAGCTCTCATCATTAAATTAGATTTAACATCCCCGTCTTCCTGAGTTATGATATTAAAATCAAAATCATCATATTCTTTCATTGTTGTTCTTAAATCTTGCAATACACCAGTAGCTCTTAAAGTTGGACCACTAACAGCTAATTTAATAGCTTGTTTTTGAGGAAGTACACCTATTCCAGTAACCCTTGACATTAATATTGAATCAGCTGTAAATCTGTTTACAAAATCTGTTAGGCCTTCTTCTATTGCATCCATATCATTATTTAATCGCTCAATTCTTTTTGAATCTAGCTCACATCTTGGCCTAACACCACCAATAACAGAGCATCCATACTGAACTCTATTACCTCCAATCATGTTTAAAAGTTCCATTACAATTTCCCTAAGGTAAAAAACTCTCATTGAAAAGGTTTCATGAGATAAAACTTCACATCCATGAGCTAAATAAAGAAAATGACTGTGTAATCTTTCTAATTCACCAACAATAACCCTGATGTAATTAGCTCTTTTTGGAATTTCAATATCCAGTCCTAGTTCTGCAGTTCTTACAGAATTCCAAACATGAATATTAGAACAAATTCCACATATTTTTTCAGTTAATGCATTAGCTTTTTCAACAGGGAGTCCTTCCATAATTCTTTCTACACCCCTATGGTTAACGCCGATAGTTATTTCAGCTTCTTGGACAATCTCATCTTCTACAAAAAGCCTTACCCTATATGGCTCTAATGCAGCTGGGTGAACTGTACCCATAGGAATTTCTGTTTCTATAATTTTACTATTTGGTATTTTTTCATCCATTTTTTTAAACTCCCTTTTAATCTGCATCTAATAATTTTGGTAAAATTGATACAACTCCAGATAAAACATCTTGCGGCCTTACAGCACAACCTGGAACTTTAGCATCTACAGGTATAATGTTTTCAACAGGTCCTTCAATCTCTTCAGAAGGAATATCACCATGAATATTCTTATAAACTCCACCCATTAAAGCACAACTGCCTGCAGCTACTACTAATTTAGGTTCAGGTATAGCTTCATAAATTTTTTCTAATGGTTTTCTGTTTAATTTAGTTACAGGACCTGTAACTACTAAAACATCAGCTTCACGAGGATTCCATGTTAAGAAAACCTTATATTGTTCAGCATCGAATCTAGGTGATAATACAGAGTTAACAATCTCAATATCGCACCCATTACATCCACCTGTGTAAACTAACATTAGATGTATTGCTCTTGCTCTTGAAAATGATTTAATTCCCATATAATCCCCCTATTCATTCCTATTTTTTAATATTGTTTTATCTGAAAGATATTTTGAAATAACTTTTAATTTATCATCAGATATTTTAACTGGCTGATTAATAAGTTTTGTAACATCCACTTCCTGATTTCCAACAGTATTTGGATGAATAGTTCCTTTTTCACCATATAATAAAAATACTGGGCAGAAATCATGACAGTAATAACATACAACACATTTAAGCGGATCTATCTCAGGAACCTCAGATTTTGTCCAGCTATCAGTTAATTTGACTGGAGATGCTAACTTTTTCATTTCAATAGCCTTAGTTGGACAAACATTAGCACATCCGCCACACCCGATACAAGCATCTTCATCTACTTTTTTATCAGGTTTAACAGAAAGCGTACTTACCTGCTTTCGTATTTCCATATCAGTAACTCTATCTGCTGCGAAAAATATTCTTTTAAAGTTAGTGAATGCTCCTTCCAGTGCTATTTTAAGCATGTTTTTCATTTAGATCTCCTCTATAGAATCTTTAAAATTTCTCTCAAACATAAATGCATTTGCAGGACAAGTGTTCTTACATGCTCCGCAATACTTGCATTTATCCTCATCTACTTCAAATTTGCCATTATTTTTATTAATTGCATCATATGGGCAAATATCATAACATAATCCACAATGCATACATAATTGCTGCTCAATGAAACAGAATCCATCAACGATTTCTTTTTTGTGCATTGTAGTTCTTGGAATTGCATTAACTGGACAATGTACTCCACAATTTTCACATAAAATACATTTATCTAAATCAACAGAGATTGTTCCTCTATGTAAGGTAATAGCACCTTCCTGACATACTTCACAACATATTCCACAGGAAATACAATCATCAGTTATTGAACCATCCCAACTAGCTGTTTTAAACAATCTTGCATCATTTTCACATACTTTAACACAATTTCCACAGGATACACAAAATCCACCAAGTGTTTTTTGTTCTTCACCAGTTATATCATTAACAAGAAGCATTTCTTCATCTTCTTTTAGTGAACCTACTGGACAAGAATCAATAGCTATTTTATGTGCTTTTGAAATATTTTCTCCAACATCACAAGTTGGATCATATCTTAATTTTGAATCTTCACATCTTAAAGAGTCATTTTCACATAAATCCGCACATAAACCACAATTAATACAGGAAATAAGAGAACCTTCAGGTTTTTGATTAATGTGATTAACACTTATTTTAAAATCCTCAATAGATATTGCATTATGAGGACATGCTTTTAAACAATTTAAACAAAGTGTACAAGTGTTTTTATTAACAACATGACTTTTACTCATTGAACCATTAGGACAGACGTCCTCACAAAGTCCGCAGTCACTGCAAATTCCTTCATCCCTGTCTAAAGTTACTTGGATTGCACTAGTTGGACAATACTTTTCACATCTTCCACAATAAATACAATTATCGTAATCTGTTGCGAAATAGCTTCTAGTTACTTCAGCTGTTTTACTAGACTTATGAGGTGCTCCTTTATATGCAGGTAAAGCATTGCTTAAAGATTTTATAAACTCTAATTGTTTTTCTTCAGTTAATTTAAAGCTATCAATCCTGGAATGTGATGGACAAGCTTCCTCACAAACTCCACAACGTGAACAAATACCATAAACAACACTATCTTCAATTTTAATGTTGTCTATAGGACAGTTATACATACACATTCCGCAGCCACTACATTTAGCTCTGTCTACAACATATCCTCCGTAGCTATTAATGAATATTGCATTACTTGGACAATTTTCATAACATAATCCGCAAGTAAGACAACTTAAAGCTTTTCCATTAATTAAACGAATAGCTTTTGTAGGGCATTGTTTAATACATTCCCCAATTCCTTCACATGTATTAGTCGATACAAACATTATATAAACCCCTCAATCTCCTCTCGCAAATAATAATTTACCTACAAAAATACCAAGTAAAGCAAAGAAAAATCCTGAAGCTATTGGCATGTCTGTGTAAAATGGAAATGGACCTAATTGCCATGCAGCAACTAATCCTACAATGAAAATTATTACAAATGACGCTAAAGTGAACTGTGTATCCATACGTTTGCTTTTAATTTGAGATCCTACAAGAACACCTAATAAAAATCCAAATATTATTGCTCCTAAATTTAACATATGTTCACCTCAGTTTTCCTCTTCAAATTTTTTAAATCCCATGAAAGCTATAACAATTGCGCTTAATCCAACGAATACTTTTAATCCAACAACTATATTTAAATATGGAAGTATTCCTGCATTTGTTACATCAGGATAGTGGAAAATTGTCCTTACAATTCCTGGAACTATACCAAAAAGGTCTGTCCCCACATTGTACAAGAAAGCACCTGCAAAGAATAAACCTAAAAGACCAAGACCAATATAAACTAAAATTCCAAAACTTTCAACTGCATTAACAAAGTCATGAGATAAGTTTATTGGAGATTTATCTAGTCCGTAAACTAACAGACACATAATAACTCCGGCAGTAATCATAGCTCCACCTTGGAAACCACCACCAGGAGTTATGTGACCTCCCAAAATAGTCATTACTCCCATACACGATACAAAAATCGCAATAGGTAAAGCTATTAATTTTAAAATCACACTATTTTGGCTCATTGTTCTTTACCCCCTAATCTTCCTCTACCAAATACAAGTAAAACAACTAAACCTGCAGTTAATAATATAATAGATTCACCTAAGGTATCATAACCTCTGAAATCAAAAATTACAACAGTAATTAAGTTTGGAGATATTTGAGTACCTAACTCATTGTAAATATTACTTACACCAGGAACAATAACACTATTTAATTTAAATAATGCATCGAATAAAGTTACAGAGAATAATACAGTTACTGCAGATGCTAATAAAGTTTTAATACTATTAGACAAGGTTACCACCCCAGTAAACAAATACAACAATTATTCCAAGTACCATTATTGCATAAAATATCATTTTATTTAATGAATCATCTTGTTCTATTTTGAATTTAGGAATTAATGGCATGTTTTTTATTAAAACAACAAGCATAATCAAAATAACAAGCGCTGCAAGTAATATATGGACATGTCTTAATAATAAACATGTCAATACTAATGAAACAATTAACAATATTTCAGAGGTAATACTTCCAGAAACATCTGCATTAGTTACAGGACCTGGAGAAAAGAATTTTCTAAAATCTTTTACAACATTGAATATTTGATCATAAAATTTCATAAAATACCTCCTATAAACTCAGAAATTCCATTTGTAACAATACCTGGACAAATACCTAATAGGATAATTAAAGCGAGTAAAACAACCATTGCAAAAACTGCAGATTTAGGAGTCTTAGTATCAGGAACTTCTAAACCTTTTGGTTTTGGTCTTAAGAACATTCCATAGAATGTTTTAACAAATACAACAAAGGTAGCTATACTTACAATAACCGCAAGAATAGATAATTCCGGATATCCGCAGCTTAATGAAGCTTGAACAAGCATTAATTTACTTTGGAATCCGCTGAATGGAGGAACACCTGCCATAGCTAAACCACCAAATAAAAGCATTAAACCAACTTTTGGATGATAAGCTAATAATCCACCTAATTTACGTGTGTCTTCTTCTTTAGTTATATAAGCTACAAGACCAAATCCAATGAATAATAATGCTGTAGTAATTATTTCGTTAAGTGCCTGGAAAAGACCAGCAGTAATTGCAAATTGAGTTCCAAGACCAATACCTAAACCTATAAAACCAAGTTCACCCACTGCTAAATAACCAATCATCCGTCTAAAGTCTGTTTGAGTTAAAGCTAGTGATACACCTAGAACCATAGCTAATATTGAGAATAATATTAATAATACCTCAAATATTGGCAATCCGTGGAATATTCTAAACATTATTAAGACAATTGAAATCATGGAAATAACTGTAAACATTTGAAGTAAGGCTGCTCCGTGAGGTTCTGCTTTACTATACATTCCTGATTTTATAATATGGAACGGAGGTAAACCAGATGCATATAACCATCCAAAGAAGATTAAAGCAAATGACATTAACAATACTGGAGATGCATAACTTAAAGTTCCATTGTGAAGTGCTACAACAATATCTGATATGTTAACATTACCAGTACTTGCAAGTAAGAATCCAATTCCTAAAAGCATTATTGGACTTCCAATAGATCCTAAAACCATGTATTTAAGAGCCATTTCATAGCTATAATCCATAGGAGATGCGATTACAATACCTACCTGAACTAAAGCAAGTATTTCAAAGAATACAAACATATTAAATATATCATCAGTAAGCATTAATGCAGTTACAGATGCTGTACCCATGAATAATAAGAACAGATACTGTCCAGAAGCTTTCCTATATTTTGATAAGTAAATAAATGCAACTAAGAATGTTATTAAGCCTATTGCTGCTATAAATATTTGTTGCAACATATCAAAAGAATATGTAATAGCTGGATGATAAATAACTCCAGTTACATTATCCATAATCGGAGTATAACCTCCAAAGAAGTGTAGACCATAATTAGAGATTAATGGTATAATTGGTATACAAATAGCTACAACAAATGTTAATACTTTAATAGATTTATTAAATTTAGAAAATGCATTTACAAGTATTGCACAAAGCATAGGAACTATTACCATAAGGGGAATCAAATAATTACTCATTATATTCCTCCTGTTTAGATGTATCTGCCAATAGTACTTTTGTACTTAAAGTTCCATATTTCTTGTAAATAACCATTACAATAGCTAACATTACTGCCAATGTACTTGCACCAATTACAATACTGGTAAGTACTAAACCAAAAGGCAATGGATAAGCAGAATTTGCAGCATACCATGACGGAGTCATACCTGGCATTAAAATTGGAACTACACCATCCGGTTTATACCCAATAGCTATAATAAATAAATTTGCACCTTCTTCAATAAAGCTAATACCCATTATTTTCTTTATAATATTATCAATGAAAATAGCTGCAAAAAGACCGACAACTACTAATGCACCTGCAGTTAATAAAGCTGTTAATTGCAAAAAGGACATTAGGAACCATCCCTTTGTGTTTTTTTAATAGCTAATGCTAAAAATACAGGAACAATAGCTGCACCAACAATAGCCTGGGTTAAAGCAACATCAGGAGCTAGTAAAATTTGGAAAAGTACTGCAAGAGCACCTCCAGAAAATCCTGTTAACATTGCTGCTTTTAATAAATCTTTTTGAATAAGAGCAAGAATCGCACTTAAAACTGTAATAATCATTAATATAATGCTTAACATCTTATTCATCCTCACTAATCTCTAATGTAGAAATAGAAAATTTAATATCATCATTACTCTCAATTGATTTAGAATCCATTTCTTTAACTTTATTTATATTGTGAACAAATGGATTTTCATCATCTGAATTTTCAATTTCTTCATCTTTATTTTCTAAATTATTTACTTTATCTTCTGAGTTATAAAAAGCATTAGCTATTGCATGTGCTGTAAATGGTGCTATAACCAAATATATTCCAGCTAAAAGATATTGTTCTAATCCAATCATTGCTATGATAAATGCAATATCAAAAACACCTGCAATATGAATTCTAGCATACATTAAATTTTTCATATTTTTATCAAGACTTACAAATCCAATTGCAGATATTATTATTAAAATAGCTGAAATAATAAGGAGAATAGACTGAATCAATTCAACTACAAACATTTAATCTTTCCCCCCTTGAGTAACAGCAAAAGCAACAGTTCCTATAAATCCAAAGAGTATTAAAGCCATTGAAATATCTTTAAAGAAGGTTATATCATGTAAATCCCCCATGACAAGCAAATATAAAGCAAAGGCAACAACTACAACAGAACTACCTAAAAGCCCCATTGAAGTGGATTTATAAGCTCCGCCTCTTAATGCAGCAAGCATCATTATTATTGACGCAATAACCACAAAATATTTTGAAATTAATAATATGTCCATTACTATCCCACTCAACAATTAATAAATATAAAGAAAATTATTCCAACATCTTCTTTATGTAGGGTTCAAAAGGAATAATATCTTCTTTACTCCTCGGAGAAATAGCAGCCACTTTAATAATGTTATTTTCAGAATCTAAATCAACTGACAAAGTTCCAGGAGTTAGAGAAATACTATTTGCTAAAATTGTTTGAGAAACAGGTCTTTCTAAAACTGTTTCAATTTCTACAACAACAGGATCAATATTTTGTCTCATAATTCCATTAACAGCAACATCAACGGTTGCTTTAATTATTTCATAAATAAGGTCTAAGAAATAAATAATTCCATAACCTAGTCTAGTCAAAAACATTAAATAAGCTCCATTTCGTAGATTAAAAAGTCAAGTTTTGTAAAATAAAAAATTGACTACATAAACAATTATTAATTATCATGATTATTTATTATAAATGTATGCATTTGATTTTTAGGCAATAAAAAATTATCCAATTTTAAAAAATATCTTGGTATTTTATTAAACTTAAAAACATACTCAAAAATAAATATAAATAACTTAAAAAGTTTAATTTAGGTATATAATTGTTTAAAAATAACTTAAATAATCTACCAATAATGAAAAAACTTTAATAAGGCCAACTGCCAAATATTTAGACATACCTAAAAAGTGATTTAAATGGAAATTCTAGAAAAAGCAGAAACCCTAATAATATTTTTAGCTATTATATTAGGGCTTGGATTAAGTGACATATCCCTTTTAAGAAACAATAGCGAATCATTAATAACTCTATTTCTTTGTTTAATGTTATATGGACTATTTCTAGAAGTTCCCATCAATGATTTAAAAAACAGTTTCAAAAACTTTAAATTTACAAAAACAAGCTTAATAATCAACTTTATTTGGACACCATTACTTGGATACTTCCTCGGATCATTATTTTTAAGAGGAAATATAGATACTCTAATTGGATTTTTCATGCTTATTTTAACCCCGTGTACAGACTGGTACTTAGTATTTACAAAAATGGCAAAAGGAAACATAAATCTAAGTCTTTCAATACTTCCAATAAATTTAATACTCCAAATTGTGTTATTACCAATATATCTAATTTTATTCTTCTCAAGCAACAATTCTATGAGCTATTATGAATTAGGATACTCAATATTGGTTGTTATTGTAATTCCATTTGTTTTAGCCCAGTTAACAAAATTTACATTCAAAAATAGCGACAAAATAACTAATTTCTTTTCAAACTGTCAGATAATCTTTTTAGCTATTGCAGTATTCGGAATATTTAACAGTCAAGGAGAATTAGTATTTAGTAATTTAAACTCAATTTTACTAATATTTGCCCCATTGATTTTATTTTTTGTTATAAATCTTATTTTAGACTTTATAGTAGCTAAAAAAATAGAATTTAGCTATGAAAACTATGTAAGCTTAACAATGACAACACTAGCTCGTAACTCACCATTAGCACTAGCTATTGCAGTAAACTCTTTTCCTGGAAGAGAATTAATATTAATTGGACTAGTAATTGGGCCTTTAATAGAGTTACCTGTTTTATACATAGTATCAAAGCTCTTACTAGCTATTAAAAAAAGATATTAAGGAGTAGTTAATTTTAATCCTATAATTCCAGCTATAACTAATCCTATGAAAAATATTCTCAAAAGATTTGCAGATTCTCCTAAAAAGAATATTCCAAAGATTATAACACCAATAGCTCCAATAGCTGTCCAACAAGCATAAGCAGTACCCATTGGAATTGTTTTAAGTGAAAAAGATAAGAAAAGTAAACTTAAAATCATGAATATTATAATTAAAAGTGTAAATATTAATTTTGTGAAGTTTTCAGAAAATTTTAGAGCTAAAACCCAACCCATTTCAAAAATACCTGCAATAACTAAATAAATCCATGAATTCATACAACAACTGTTTTAAAAAAGTTACTAATAAATGTTTGGAAAAAAGTGTTGCATTAACATGATTATTTCAATTCTTCTTAAATAAATAGCTAATATAACCAAAACAATTATAGATAAAGCCCCAAATTGTTTATGTGATTTTTTAGAAGATAATGGGGCAAATAACTTTATTCCAGATGGACTAAATGCATCTAAAATTATATGGCTTAATAATCCTAAAAATAATCCAATAGCTATTTCTATGTAATTTATAGCTATTGTTCCAAAGAAAAATAAACTAATGAAAAACAATGGTAAAAATATTAGCAATAGTTTCTTATTTAGGAATAAAAAACTTAAAAGAGCTATTAAAATAGCCATAAATAAGTAAGATGTAGGAATTATTGTTATACTCATTAGAATTTCATAAGCCCAAATAAGTATTAAAGAAACTGTCGCAGTTAATGTAAATAATCCAAAAATAGAGTGAGTGAAACTTCTGTGTTGGGAAAAATAAAAGACAGTTCCTAAAAATACTATTATTAAACCTAAATAATAAGGTAATTTTAAGATATAAAGAGATATAAACACAATTAATCCTAAAATAATCATTTTATAGACATTGTCTTTTTTAAATTTATGATCAAAATCAGGAATATTGGCACCAATTACAGTTAAGGCAATAATTAGAGGATTATGAAAAAACATTAAAGCCAAAATCAATGCAAATATTGTGTGTCCTTTATATGAAGACAAAAAATCACCCTAATTTTAGATTATAATTTATATTACAAATTAATAGTGATAGCATTTGAAAAGTATTTAAAAATTAATACTCCGTAAAAATAACCCTTATTGAAAAAATAAATGTTTAAAATGCAAATATAATTATTAATAAATAGAACACCTACAACCAACCAAGAAAATGAGGTTCAACTAGAATCAACAGGAATTCCAATAGCTATTTTATTAATAGCTCTTGTCGGATCAATTATAGGCTTTAAAAGGAAAAAATAATTAAAATTTTTTCCTAACTTTCTTTTTTAAAAAATTCCAAAATAAGATAAAAAACTTTTCATTTGACAAAAAGACTTCTCAACACTACCATTTCCAACTAGTGCAAATGGAGATAAAACTTCACCAGTAATAGCTGGAACTCCTTTTAAATTACAGGCATCCTCAATTGCTCCTTTATATATCTTACCTGCAATTTCAAAACGAATTACTTTACTTCCCATACGTGTTGAAATATAATTAGCTATTAAACAACTTTCAGGTGAAGGATTTCTACTTGAAAATATTGATTCAACCCCGGGATTACTGTTTTTAGCTGTTGAGTGAAAATCTCCAACAAAATTAATTTCTAACTCATCAATAGCTTGCATTATTAGATTACTTAATGAATTTTTAATATGTGCTGATCTGTTTAAATCTCTTGAATTAAAAGTCCGTTCATTATTCATAGTAGCTTTCGGAGCAGCAAATGGAATCATATAAATAGTATTATCTAAATTAGAATTAACTAATTCATTTAATAATTTTAAACTAGCTAATTGTGATGGCAATTCATTACCATGAATTCCTGAAATCATTAAAATATTAGCTCCGCCATTTCCTAATTTAAATATAGGTGTTCCATAAACTGTTTGTTCTAAAATAAATTGATTTAAAGGAGTTAATTCTATTTTTTCAAAAATGTGTTTATTTTTTGAAATATATCCTCCGGAGTTTTTTGAAATAAAACTTATTTCTAAACCATTAAAATCATCAAGTACTTCAAAATTCATCACTTATAATATTACTTTAAAACTTTTATTTATATTATAATACAAATTATAATTTAAGGGATAAAATTGAAGAAATATATAAAACATTTAATCAAGCTTATAAATTACGAAAGAGATGCTGAAATCGAATTAATGACTAGTGAGATAAAAAATTTATCTCCAAAGAAAAGAGAAGATCTTGGAAGAGCCATTAACAAAGTAAAAGGAAAATATTTAGGAAAACAATTAGGTTCCCAGATTGTTCAGTTTGGAAGGTCTGCAAAAATCGAAACAGAAATCAGTATTGGAGATATGGTTTTAATTAGTACAGGATATCCTCTTAGAAGTGATTTAACTGGAACAGTAGTTGAAAAAGGAGCCAGATTTATTAAAGTAGCTTTTGAAAAATCAATTCCAAAATGGGCTCTTAAAAAGAAGGTTAGAATTGATTTATATGCAAATGATGTTACTTTTAGACGAATGGAAGAAAATTTATTACATTTAAGTACAAAAGGAAAAAATGCTCTCGAATATTCTTTAAAAAAAAGAGATCCTAAAGAAAGTAAAGAAGAAAAATATATTGATTTTATAGATAAATCCCTTAATGATTCTCAAAAAAATGCTGTTAAAAATGCAATAAATACTCAGAATTTCTTTTTAATACATGGTCCTTTTGGAACTGGAAAAACAAGAACACTAGTTGAGTTAATCCAACAAGAAGTAAGACAAAACAATAAAGTCTTAGTTACAGCTGAAAGTAATGGTGCAGTTGACAATATTCTAGATAGATTATCCCAAAATGAAAAATTAAAAATTACAAGATTAGGACATCCCCAAAGAGTTTCAAAAGAAAATATCACTTATTCATTAGCTTACAAAGCTGAAAACCATCAATTAACAAGTAAAATTAATAAGCATTATAAAAGAATTGAAGATATGATTCAAACTAGAGATAACTTTACTAAACCAACACCACAGTATCGTAGAGGCTTTAGTGACTCAGATATTCTGTTTAATGCATCAAAAGGTAAAGGTGGTCGTGGAATAAGTCCTTCTAAAATGGAATCAATGGCCAATTGGCTTTTAGAAAATGAAAAAATTGATGAAATCCATGATAAAATTAAAAAGCTTGAAAATAAAATAGTAAAAGACATTATTGATACAAGCAACATTATTTTATCCACTAATTCAACATCAGCTATTGAAGAAATAGCCAGAACTAAATTTGATGTAGTTATAGTAGATGAAGCTACGCAGGCAACAATCCCAAGTGTTTTAATTCCACTAGCTAAAGCTAGAAGATTTATTCTTGCAGGAGACCATAAACAGCTTCCTCCTACAATAATTAGTAAAAAAGCACATTTTCTTGAAAACACATTATTTGAAGAGCTAATTGAAAAATATCCGAATAAATCAGCACTGCTAAATGTACAGTATAGAATGAATAGCTTTTTAATGAAATTTCCAAATTCAGAGTTTTATAATGGTAATTTAAAAAGCGATTTAAGTGTTGATAACATTAATATTAATGAAATGATTACATTAAATAATTTAAATGAAAATAAACTTGAAAAGGACCTGCATGACGATTCAAAACCATTATTATTTATTAATACTTCAGATTTAGAAGAAAACAGAGAAAAACATTTAAAAGATTCTAAATCTATTATTAACCAAAGTGAAGCTAATATTGCTAGTTTAATAGCTAAATTTTACTTAAAAAATGGTATAAATACAAAAGACATTGGAATTATAAGCCCTTATGCAGATCAGGTAAATTTAATCAAAGATAAAACTGATATTGAAGTAAAAAGTGTAGATGGTTTTCAGGGCCGTGAAAAAGAAGTTATAATTATTTCAACTGTAAGAAGTAATGAAAATGGAAATATTGGTTTTTTAAAAGATTTAAGAAGGTTAAATGTAGCTATTACAAGAGCTAAAAGAAAATTAATAATAATTGGCAATAAAGACACTCTAAACAGAAATTCCACTTATTCTAGATTAATTAAATTTTGTGTGAAAAATGATTTATTAGTAAATTTTAGGCAAACCTAAACTTTTATATACTAGAAGACACTAAGTAAGTAGTAGAGAGAAAAAGTTCCGAACACACTTTTGAATCTCTAACTCTTAATTGGGGAATTTTTTCTCAAATGTGAAAACACATATAACTTTTCAACCTCAATTATAAGTCCCCCAATTAAGAGTTCTCTTCTGTCAAACTATTTTTTAACAATATAAACAGTATCTTGATTAATTACACCAATTTTTTCAAAATTAGAATTATCTAAATCATGATGCTTATCAAATACAATAATTTTACTATTTGGATAATTGGCTATTGAAGAGTTTATATCCCCTACAACAACAATATCCTTATCAAGATAAGGAGAATATCTGATAAAACTAAGACCATCATTAAAAATAACAACCACACCATCTTCGTTAACAGAATCTAATAAATTTTGATTATCATTTGAAACATCAAAATCAGCATTAGTTTCATTAATAAAACCAATAACTCCCGCAATAGATATTCCAACAATTATAACTAATAAAATTGAAAATAACTTTTTATTTGATTTAACATTATCAACAAGAATAGCAATCCCTAAATAGAAACCTCCAAAAAGAGGTAAAATATATCTTGAAACAAAAATTGGTCTTATTAACAAAGATAATATTATTCCAACAAGCATAACCACAAATATTGTAGCTACTAACATCATAGAATAATTTATTTTAAAATTCTCGAATTTATTATTTTTTATAACTCCAAAAATTAATGCTATCACCATTAAAATCAAAACAATACCTAATACATCATTAGATGGTGAAAATATAAATTGAAAATATTGTAAAACAGTATCAAAAGTTATAGGTTTAATCCAATAATCAGATTCAACTGCAGAAAGTTGAGACAATAATATATTAACCCATGGCAAATAGGCTACAATACATACACCAACAGATATTAACCACATTTTTATTTTTGACTTATTATTAAATATAAAAGATAATAAAACGCCCAAATACATTATAACAGCGGATATAGCTGCAAAATAATGAGTATATGCACAACATATTCCAGCTAAGGTAAATACAATCCATGATTTTTTAGTGTTTTTAGTTAAAATATCATATGCAAAAACAAATTGGAAAGTTAAGAATAATAAAGCCCAAGAATACATACGAATTACAGTGCTAAAAAACATTACTTGAAATGAAGAACACAATAATAAAGAAAATACTCCAGATACAACCAAACCAAACTCATTTTTAATTTTAGTCCATGCTAATCCAAATAGTAAAACTAAAGGAATTACAGAAACTATTTTTCCCAATAACAAAAGAGTAAAATTTGAAGTAGGGTTAAATATTTTTTCAAAAACCTTTAAGATAACATAATATAAAGGAGGATGAACATTTACAGCTGTAGCATTAATCATTTCCATAAATGGCAATCGAACAATGCCTAAAGTATAATAATCATCATATAATATAAAAGGTTTTGATAAAGCATTGAAAGTCATTATTCCTATAAAAAGTAAACTTAAAAATAAAAATAACAAACTTACAGATTTGTTTAAATCATACCTCTTTATTAACACCTAAAAATACCTCCGAATAATAAACTAAGAACAAATAAAAACATCACCAATTTCTCTTTTGGAGAATTATTATTTGCCAAACTCATATAAATAATATTTTTTAAAAATCAAATATAAAAAATTAACTTAATATACTCCTATCAAAAACATTTTATAACCAACACTTCAAAAGTTTTTTTTAGCACCCAATATTTAGCTTTTTTTATAAAAGAACTTTCAGGAGTCATTAAAATGTTTCTTTTAGACTATTCCCCTAATAGCTACTTTAGTCATAGTGTTTTTTTAATTGAATCTTTAGAAATTGCTTCAACTAACACTACAACATCACCAATGCATATTTTCCACTTATTTCACCACTAAAATAAATGAACATTAAATTTTTAAAATTAATATTAAATACTATTAAAAATAAAAATTAATTTATAATATTTATTATGGTGATTAAATGGACAAAGTAGTTCTTGCATTCAGTGGTGGATTAGACACCTCTGTTTGTGTTAAATTATTAGAAGAAAAATATAATGTTGAAGTTATTACTGCATGTGTAGATGTAGGCCAAGGCGATGAAGAAATAGCTAAAGCTGAAAAAATGGCAAAAGAAATAGGTGGCTTTAAACACTACACAGTTGATGCAAAAGAAGAATTTGCAAATGAATACATATCTAGAGGAATTAAAGCAAATGCAGAATACGAAGGATATCCATTAAGTACTGCACTTGCAAGACCTTTAATTGCTCAAAAAATCATAGATATTGCCGAAAAAGAAGGAGCAACAGCTATTGCACATGGATGTACTGGAAAAGGAAACGACCAATTCAGATTTGAAGCAGTTATCTTAGCAATGTCTGATTTAGATATTATTGCACCAATCAGAGAATTAAACTTAACAAGAACTGAAGAAGTAGCATATGCTGCTGAAAATGACATTAAATTAAACACTGATAAAATTTACAGTATTGATGAAAACATTTGGGGAAGATCTATTGAAGGAGATATCTTAGAAGACCCTGCAAATGAACCTCCTGAAGAAATTTATGCATGGACTGCTTCTGCTGAAGATGCACTTGACAGCCCTCAAAAAGTATCAATTGAATTTGAAGAAGGTATTCCAGTAGCTATAAATGGAGAAATGATGCCTCTTATTGACATCATTAAAGAAGCTAATAAAATTGCTGGTGAAAATGGTATTGGTAGAGTAGATACTATTGAAAACAGAATGATCGGACTTAAAAGTAGGGAAACTTACGAAGTTCCAGGTGCTAAATTATTAATTGCAGCTCACCAAGCATTAGAAGAATTAGTGCTTACTACTGATGAGTTAAGATTTGCTCAATATATGAGTACACTTTATGCAGACCTAGTTTACAGAGCATTATGGCAAGAACCTTTAAGAGAAGATATCGATCAAGCTATTGACCATATGCAAAGAAGAGTAAGTGGTGAAGTTACAATGAAACTATTTAAAGGTTCCATTGCACCATTAACTAGAAAATCACCTTTCAGCTTACACAGTATCGAACAAATTACCTTTGAAGATAAAGAAACTGATCAAAGAGAAGTTGAAGGTATGATTAAATACCACGGTTTACAAGCTGCAAACTATCAAAAACTTAACAGATAGCTTTAATTAGCTATCATAACTTACTTTTTTTAAAAATAGCTACTATTCACTAATAAATGTTAATATTTATTATTTTTAGCTAAATAAGCATATACCACCTGCAATCAGACCCACCAAATAACATGACAATCAATACAGATTACAAATGCATCCCTAAATTTATAAAATAATAATGTTTTATTAATTTCTTTGCTTTTAATGATAAATCAAAAAGTTTAACTTGACATCATTATCAATACTCAAAATTATAAATATATAAAAATTCATAAAGTATACTAAGTATACCATTATAAAAGGAAGTGAAAAATAATGTTAAATAAAACTATTAAAGTTTCTGAAGAAGTTCATGAATTACTATCTAACTTATCATCAAAAAATGATACATATAATGATGTTATAAAAAGATTAATTGAAAATAATGAAGAATTCACAGATGAACAAGCAAAATTTTACAATGCAGAAATTGAAAAAATTGAAGATGGGATTTATGAAAATGTTAATGAAATAAGTTTATCCGAACTTGAAGCCAGAGTAAGTAAACTAGAAAAAGAGATTGAAAATGAACTATAAAATTTTAGAACATGACAAAGCATTAAAATTCAAAAGAAAACAAAAAAATAATAAACAATTACTTTATCGTGTTGAAAAGAAATATATTGAAATTATTAAAAATCCCTATAAATCTAGTTTTTTAGAAATAAAAAGTGATAAATGCCCAAAATGTCACAGAGCTAGAGTTGGAGATTATAGAATTGTATATTTTATTTCAGAAAAGAAAAATATAATTGAAATTATTGATATAATTCCACGGAGTAATGATTATAGACTATTTTAATATTATTTCTAAAAATACACAGAATTTGATATTTAATTTTCATTATAGGAAATTCAAAAACTCATATGTAAAAAAATAAAAGTTAGAATGGCACTGTCCAAAATTGTCATGATGGAATGTGTCTTATTTGATTAAATACAA
>CAVDAS010000001.1:0-105886 GCA_963606955.1 Bacteroidaceae bacterium | reverse complement strand
ACTCTATGCTTTGTTTAAAGCTTTTTTAATTTCATAATTTATTTTTAAATATATTAAAAAAATAATAGTGTAATATACCATAGTTTTATATATAATTAATTTTAAATTTGATTAGTGTAGTTTTTTTATTTATTGAATGATATTCAAATGAAAAAATTTACATTTATAGAAATATGGTGATTGAATGTTAGAGGAGTTTGTACCGTTTATAGGTTTATTAATTTTCGGTAATATTGAAAACTTAGTATTATCATCTCAGGGTGTAGTTGCCGGAGCAAATATTTTAAAATTAAGTATTTATAGTATTATTTGTGTTACAATTTGGTTGATTGTAGGAACTGTAGGTGCTACTGTTGCTGCTGAGTATGCTAGTTTCATTGATTTCGTTGGAGGACTTGCTATATTTATATTAGGTCTTCAAGCTATGTATGAATCAGTTGTAAACAAAGAATAGGGGGATGATAAATATGGCAAATGAATTTAAAAATTTTGCAGGTTTATTAATTTTTGGTAATATTGAAAATTTAATATTATCTGCACAAGGTGCAACAGCACATGTTAATCCATTTATTTTAGGTGGATTAAGTTTACTTTGTGTAGTTATTTGGCTATTAATAGGTACTTTCGGAACAAAATTCGCTATTAAATATGCTAGATACATTAACTTTATTGGTGGGCTCGCTATCTTTATTTTAGGTGTTCAAGCAATGTTAGGAGCTATACCAGGTATGATGAAATTTTTCTAATTCTTTTTTAATTTAGTTTGGAAAAGTTTTTAATCATTAAGTGTCTTAAAAACTTTTTTAAGCTAATTGTCTTTTTAGATATATTTAATTAATATTAAAATGAAAATTATTATCAGTTAAATAAATTGTTTTGCTGATTTTTATGACTGAGAATAATGTTGACCCTTATGAAGTAGTTAAACAAAGATATGAATCAACAGTAAATAGCTTTATTTTAAGTGATTTATTTCAACCTACTTTAGAAAGTAATCAGGAATTAATTGATGATGTTAAAGATAATAAATTAGTTATCTACACTGCTTTTACTGGAAATTACGATGAATTAAAAGAACCTGAGTTCATTGACGAAAACTGTGATTATGTATGTTTTACTGAAAATCCTGATTTGGAATCTGACACTTGGGAAATAATTCAAATGGAAAAATCAACATTAGATGATAATAGAAAAGCAAAACAATACAGATTATTTACAGATAAGTATTTTCCAGATTATAAATACAGCTTTTGGCTAGATGGAACCTTTAAAATAGTTGGAAGTATCAGGGAATATATTTACAAATATGCAAAATCTAAAATGCTTGTTGTTGTTCATCCTGAACGTGATTGCATTTATGATGAAGCTGTAATGTCAATGCCTTTTCCAAGATACTCCAATTACACCATGACAAAACAGGTTGAGAAATACAGGGCTGAAGGAATGCCTGAGCATTTCGGCCTTCCAGCTACTGGTGCATTATTTAGAGAGCATAATGATCCTGAAATTATTTCTATAATGAGACAATGGTGGGAAGAGGTTATAAACTACACTAATCAGGACCAGCTAAGCTTACCTTATGTTATGTGGAAAAATAATTTCCGTCCGTCTGTTTCTGATGTTTATTATTGGGTTAATGAATACTGGTCTAAAGAAGGTAGTTATCAGCATAATTTTGAAATTGAAGATTATATAACTAGCAGAAATTTAATTAAATCATTGGAAGGAAATATCCAGGATAATAACACATTAACTAAAGAAGAAATCAATTTGCTATTTAATGATATTGATGCATTAAGAGATGAAGCAAATGCATTAAATATGGCTCGTGATCATTGGGATAGACAAATTAATGGAATTAGAAATTCTACTTCTTGGAAATTAACTAAAAAATTACGCAGTTTAAGAAACAAGGAGGAACAATGACTAAAAGCTTAATTAATTTCTTAGTTAAATCTAATTTTGATTTTAAAAAAGCCATGAAAAATTATAAATATTATGGTTCTATTAAAGAATCTGGGCTTTTTGATGATAAATTTTACTCTAAGATATATGATGATGTTAAAGGAGATGGATTAACTCATTATTTAGTTAAAGGACACTTAGAGGGAAAATTTCCAAGTTTAGATTTTGATCCGGATTTTTATAATAATAATTATCCTGATGTTTATCAGGCTCAATTAAATCCATTACTTCATTATATAGCTCATGGAAAAAATGAAGGTAAAACACTCCAGTATGGATATCCAATTAGAAGAAAAGAAGAAATTTGCGAAACAAACTTAGCTTTTTTAACTAATTATGAATTTGAAGTAGAGCCATTAGTTTCTATTATTATTTTAACAAGAAATGGTCTAAATCATCTTAAAAGATTATTTACTGACTTTGATGAGAAAACTAACTATTCAAATTATGAAATTATTGTTGTAGATAATGCATCATCTGATGAATCTGTTAGCTATTTAAAAAGCCTAGATTTACCAATTAGGATAATTGAAAACAAAGAAAATGTCAGTTTTTCAAAAGGAAATAATGATGCAGCTAAAATAGCTAATGGTGAATATATACTTTTATTAAACAATGATATTGAACCTACTTATGGATGGCTTAATGAAATGGTTGGAGTTATGTTGAATAATGAAAATGTGGCTTCTGTAGGTGCTAAATTAGTTTTCCCATTTTATTATAAAAACAATAGGGAAAAATCATTTAAAATCCAACATAGTGGTGATATGTTTGCTGAGAGAATGTATCCCTGCTGTTTATATGCAATTAATAAAGCTAATAGCCATTTAGACATCTTTGATTCATCTCTTACAAAAAATACTCAATGTATAGCAGTTACTGGTGCTGTTAATTTAATTGATAAAAAAGCCTATGATGAATTGGGCGGTCTTGATGAAGACTATGTTTACGGACTTGAAGATGTTGATTTTTCATTAAAATTACATAAAAATGGATATAAAACTTTTTTAGCTAGCAATGCTTTACTTTTCCACCATGAATCAAGTACTAGAGTTAAAACTAAAGATTATGTAGATAATGATAAGCATAATTACCAAATATTTTGGTCTAAATGGGGAAATTATCTTTCTAAAAACTTACTTTTAGATAAAATACATGACAGGGAATTTTTCACACAAAAGAAACTTAAAATAACATTTGTTGATGGAAATCATCCTCAAAATAGTGAATTTTTAGCTAATATTTCTAAAGACTTCAATGATTTAGGTTTTACAGTTGAATTAATCACTGATTTAAAAAATATGTATGTTGGAAACTCTTCAGATATTTTAATTTCATTATCTCAGGATTATGATTTGGAAAATATGGTAGCTAGATCAGACATTGTTCGTGTATTTATTGCACTAAATGATGAGGTTAGTCCTGAAGGTTATGATATTGTAGTTTTTGGTAAAAATAAGGATTATAATTCTAAATATAATTTTGTAATTAATGATAATTTTGTTAAAGAGTTTTTAGATAACTTGGAAGATATTTTAATTAAAAGTGATGAATTTTTATGAGCTTTAAAAATAAGTTAATGAGTAAAATCCCAGCTAGCTATATTCTACATAAAACATCTAATAAAAAGGAAGCTATGGAAATTATTAAGGGATATAGGGCTATTCGTAAAAATAACTTATTTGATGATGAATTTTACTTAAATAAATATCCTAAAGTTAAAGCCTCTGGAATGGATCCATTGCTGCATTATATTTTCTTTGGATTTAAGGAAGGTAAAAAGCCAAATAAGGATTTTGACGGGGTTTTTTATAAACATCACTACGGTGATGTAGATATTAATCCTTTAATTCACTACGGATTATATGGAATAAAACAAAATCGCCAAATTAAAGTAGCTAATGAGGATTTAACCAGTTTTAATAATACAGATAAGGTAAATATTTTATTTGTTTTACATGAGAAGATAGGCACGATTGGAGGAACTGGTTTTACTAATTTAGATATTATAAACAGTTTAGATGAAAAGTTTCAGGCATTTATTTTAACTTCAGATGGGGAAGATGTTGAGTTATGGATGCAGGATAGTAAATTAGAAAAAATAGCTAATTTTAATTATCATCCTGAAGAATATGAATTTTTGGACAGTAAGTTAGCTAGTATTTACGATGAAATCCTATCAAAATTAAGTATTAAAATCATACATATTAATCATTTAATTAATCATAGTTTTGATTTAATTGAAATAGCTAATAAAAAAGATATTCCTTATCTTACAAACATACATGACTTCTATTATATTTGTCCTTCAATTCATTTAATTGATGAAAATTATAGCTACTGTGAATTTGTCTGTGAAGGCTGCAGATATGAAAATATTTTAAAAAACTGGCAAAAGCATTGCTTTAAATTACTTAATAATGCTTATTTAAATATAGTGCCTTCTATTTCAACAATGGAACTATATAAATCAGTTTATCCAGATTTAACTAATTTTAAATTAATTGAACATGGCAGAAATATCAAAAAAACAAATATTGACCCAACATTATCTAAAAACCCAATTAAAATAGCTGTTCCAGGCCATATCTCACAGCACAAAGGCTCACTATTAATTAAAAAAATAAAAGAATTAGATAAAAATAATGACTTGGAATTGCATTTTATGGGAACAACTATTCCTAATTTAAATAGCTATGGAATAAACCATGGAAGATATAAAAGAGATGATTTTAATAAGCTGGTAAGTGAAATTAATCCTTCGTTTATAGTTATTTTATCAACATGTCCTGAAACATTCTCACATACTTTAACTGAAAGTTGGGGAGCAGGAATTCCTGTAATAGCTACAAATCTTGGAGCACTAAAAGAAAGAGTAAATAAAACAAATGGCGGATGGTTAGTTGATTATAGGGATCCTCAAAAAATTCATGATACAATTTTAAGTATTGATAAGATAGATTATGTAGAAAAACTGCAAAATATATCCAAAATCAACTTTAAAAGCCTTAAACAAATGACCAATCAATACAATCAGATATATGGAGAAATAGCTAATGAATTATAAAATATCTGTAATAGTAGCTACTTATAACTCAGGGGACTTTTTAAATGAGTTTTTAGAATCTATTTGCTCTCAAACAATGGGATTTGAAAATATTGAGGTTATTTTTGTTGATGATGCTTCAACTGATAGGTATACTTTAGATTTATTGGAGGAGTTTAGTAAAAAGTACTCTAATGTTTCAGTTATCTTTTTAGATGAAAATTCCGGGTTTCCTGGAACTTCTAGAAATAAAGGCTTAGATTTAGCTAGTGGAGAATATGTTATATTTGCAGACCATGATGATTCCTACGAAAATAATGCATTTGAAGTAATGTATGATAAAATAAAAGAAAATGACATGTTGGTATCTAATTTTAACCAGGTATTTGATGATAAAACAGTTAAATTTAAATCATTATATGGTGATGCTTCAGAAATCAGTGTTAAAAGCATAGATGATGATAGAAATCTTTTAAGAATTCCTGCAGCTATTTGGACAAGATTATTTAGAAAAGAATTCTTAATTAAGAACAATATTCGTTTTTTAGAGGGAATGCTTTGTGAGGATGTTTATGTAGCTGTACTGGCCTGTCTAAAAGCAGAAGGAATAATTTATCTTAATGATTTCTATAGCTATAACTACAAAATCAGAGACAGCAAGGATAATAAATCAACAATTCATATTAGAAATAGAAAATACATTCAGGCTATGTTAGATGGATATTATGAAATAGCTAAAATGCTTGAATATGAAAATAAAACTAGCTATGGCGGAGAAATATTTAGACAGCATTTAACCTCATGGTTATATACAATTGTATTATCTAAATTAGGTTCTGAGGATAAAAAAGAGTTATTTATCCAGGCTCATGATATTTTTAAAATGTATTATACTCCAGATTCATACTTTAAAAAAAGATATAATAAGCTAGTTGACTATATTTTAAATAAAGACTTTGATAAGGCTGTAATTGAGGTAAATAAATTAGAAAAAACCCAGAAAAATATGAATAACAGAAGTTTCTTATCAAGGTTAAAAAACAAATTGGGAAGATAAAATGTATAAAATTTCAGTTGTAGTAGCTACTTATAACTCCGGAGACTTTTTAATAACTTTTCTGGATTCAATTAAATCTCAGACTTTAGGTTTTGATGATATTGAGGTTATTTTTGTTGATGATGCTTCAACTGATAGGTATACTTTAGGTTTATTAGAGGAGTTTAGTAAAAAGTACTCTAATGTTTCGGCTGTCTTTTTAGATGAAAATTCCGGTTTTCCTGGAACTTCTAGAAATAAAGGATTGGATTTAGCTAGTGGTGAGTATGTTATATTTGCAGATCATGATGATTCCTACGAAAAGGATGCATTTGAAGTAATGTATGATAAAATAGCTAGTGAGAATGCTGATTTTCTATTTACTAATTACAATAAAGTTTATGAAAATGAAGTTGTTAGAGAAAAAACACCTTTCAATGGGCAAAATATTGTAGTTGATAATTTTAAAGAGGATTTAAGATTATTTGACATTGGACCAAGTATTTGGACAAAATTATTTAAAAAAGAATTCTTAGTTAGGGAAAATATTCGTTTTTTAGAAGGAATGCTTGCTGAAGATATGTATGTTTATATTTATGCTCTTTTTAAATCTAAAAAAACAGTTTATTTAGACGATTTTTACAGCTATAACTATAGTATACGGGATGTTGATGGAAATAAATCCACAATACACCTTAGAAATAAAAAATACTTAGCTAGTATGGTTAAAGGTTATGAAAAAATAGATGAGTTAATATCTATGCAACATCTTGATGAATACTTCTCAAATATTTTTAAAAGACATTTTGTTTACTGGATAACAAGTTTAGTAGCTAGTGATATTTCAGATACTCAAAAAAGAGAGTTAATAGTAGCTATTAATCCACTGCTTAAAAAACAAGTTGCTATAACTCCTGATTTTGATGAGAGAATTTATTCATCATTAACTAAGCCTATTTTAGCTAGTGATCATGATCAAATAGTTAAAAATATAGGTAAAATTAAAAAATCAAGAGCTAGAAAGAATAAAATTAAGAATTTTCTTGGTTTTTAGAAATAATGGGGTATTGTTTACTAGTTAATTGTTTGTCTTGCCAACAAAAGTTTTATATATATTTTAATGGATAAAATTAATTAGTCTCTGATGTTTGATTAAATTAACTGTTTATATTGTTCTTTTTTTAATTTGAAAAAATATAAACTAAGCAAAATCACTGACAAAACATAAGTTCATTTTCAAACTGATTTTAATTGGACTTATAATAATTAATTACTGGAGCAAAAAATGTTAGATTTATATATTTTACTTGTATTGCAGGCACTTAGAGAAGGTGCAGGTGCTTGTTTAACTGATTTTTTCCTTAAAATGAGTTTCATTGGTCAGACAGATACTATATTTATAATAATGGCAGTAATATACTGGTGTATAAGTAAAAGATTTGGTACATTCTTATTATTTGGATGGGCATGGAACAGGATTCTAAATGGTTTTCTTAAGGTCACAGCATGTGAATATAGGCCATGGGTAAGAGATCCTGCTATAATACCTGATTCAGAAGCAGTAGCTGCAGCTACTGGTTATTCTTTCCCAAGTGGGCATAGTATGAGTGCAGCATCTGTATTTGGTGGTGTGGCTGTTGCTAAACACTTGGATACAATATTAAGAATTGGTGGTTGTCTAGTACTTATTCTTATTATGTTTAGTAGATTATGGCTTGGTGTTCACGTACCTCAAGATGTAATAGTTGGTGCTGTTGTAGGATGTATTGTAATGTTTGCTGTTTATAAGTTATTACCTATAATTGATGATAACAAAAATGCGGACATTATAGTTGCTGTTGTTTCAATTATAATAGCTGTTGCTGTTGCAATATATGCGACCTTTAAAGCATATCCTGTTGATTATGACGCAACAGGTAAAGTATTAGTTGAAGGAGCTAAAATGGCTAAAGACACATTCATGTGTGTTGGTTGGAATATTGGTTTCTTTGTAAGTTGGGTTATTGAAAGAAGATTTGTTAAGTTTAATGACGGTAAAAACATACAACAAAGAGCTTTAAGACTCTTATTTGGTGTATTAAGTTTATATGCTGTTGACTTAATTATTGGAAATTCAATTAATGCTGCTATTGGTGGCGCTTTAGGTATAATATTCCAATGTGCACTTGAAATGGTATATGTAGTGCTCATATTCCCATTAATTTTCAATTTCTTTGAAAAAAGAAGCGAAAATAAGGCAGTTGCATCCAATTAAAAACATTGTAAGATTTTATCTTACATTTTAACTTTTTTTAGCAAATCTTAAATTTTCAGAAGGATTTAAATAAGGAAGCTTTTTATATTATTTTTAGTAAAAATATAAACAGTTTAAAAATTTATTTTAGAGAGTTCTTATTTATGTTTGAAAATAATGTCTATGTACAAAATTTTAATAAATATACTTTTCTGCTTACTGAGCTAATTAAAAGGGATATAAGTGGAAAATATAAGGATTCTACTTTAGGTTTATTTTGGAGTTTTTTAAATCCATTATTATCCATGATTGTTTTGACCATGGTTTTCTCTTTGATATTTGCAAATACTATTGAAAATTTCCCTGTTTACTTGTTAAGTGGTAAATTAGTATTTGATTTATTTGCTAATGCTACTACTGGAGCTATGGATTCAATTAAGGCAAATTCTGAAATTATTAAAAAGATCTATGTTCCTAAATATATGTTTGCTGTAGGAATTGTTTGTTCAGAGTTTATTAACTTTTTAATATCTTTAATAGTATTGGTTGCTGTGATGATAGTTACTGGAGCTCCATTCCATTTTGCATTAATCTATTCACCAATTCCATTGTTTTTCTTATTAGTTTTAACAATGGGAGTAGGTTTAATCCTTGCAACAGCTACAACATTCTTTACAGATATTAAATATTTGTACGGAGTTCTTGTAATGCTTTTATCATTTATGACTCCATTGTTCTATCCAATTGACATTATTCCTCAACAGTATTTATTTGCATATAAATTAAACCCATTATATTCAGCTGTTGAGTGTTTTAGAAACATAATTCTTGGTGGAACTTTCCCTAATGCATGGCCATTTATGTTTTTAGTTGTAACTTCAATAGTTTCACTTATAATTGGAGTTTATGTATTCGCTAAATATCAGGATAAATTTGTACTTAATATATAAGGAGGTTTTGATTTGACTAACCAAATAAGATGCCCAAAAACGATTACTCAAAAAAACAGTGAAAATCATTCTGATTGGTCTGATTTAGACAATATTCGATTTGATGATTTAGAAAATGTGGCTTCAAATACAATTCAATCAAAAACAGCTCCTCAAATTATTTGTGCAACTGATTTTGGTTTTAATATTCCTGATGATGCTGTGATAACCTCAGTTATTGTAGAACATGATTTTCATAAAGAATCTTCTCAAAATCCAATTAAAATGGAACCGCCAGTAATTAGAGTTTTAACATCAGATAAAAAGTTTGAAAGGCCATCTTTTGTTCATGCTGATATTTTTCCAGCTGACCGTTCTGTAACAATTCCAATCGAGAAAGTTAGAGGAAAAACTTTTAATAAGGATTTTACTCTTGAAGTTGAGTTTCCAAAAAATTCTAATGAAAATGAAGGTTTACTATATTTTGATTATGTCAGAGTTAGAGTTAATTTTGATGTTAAAAGATATTTATTGACTTGCGGTGAAACTAATACTTATTTCCCAACTAAATCAAAGCCTATTGAATTAGCTGTTGGAGAAGAATTCAGATATTCTCTTTATTTTAGAAATGTAAATGGTGTTTCAAAAGAAAAACAAAAAATTGAAATTAACCTTCCTGATGGCTTTGAACTTGTAAGATACTATTTTAAAGCTAGAAAAATCAATAAATTATCTGAAAAAGATGAAGAATTAGCTGAAGATGAATTTGATGAAGAAAATATGATTTGGTATCCTTCAGTACGTGGAAAAGGAAGTGCTGCATTTAGGATGGTTCTTAAATGTAAGGTGGAAGGACTTAAATCAATTAATGCATTTAGTGAAAACTTTGGAGTAACTCCTAATTTCTATGTTAAAGTTCATCCTAAAGGCTTTGACAGTCCAACAAACAAATTTGATGAAACTACTAATGTGTGGAGTTCTGAATTAAGTGATGATGAAGATTATCAAAGATTAAATCAGGATGTAGCTATTGAAGTTAATAATGTTTCAATGGAATTTGAAATGCCTCAGGAAAAAGTGGATAATTTAAAAGAATATTGTATTAAATGGATTAAAAGGGATCTTAAACCTAAAACAAACTTTAAAGCACTTAATAATTTGTCTTTTACTATTAACAAAGGTGAAAGGGTTGGAATTATAGGTTTTAATGGTGCAGGTAAAAGTACTCTTTTAAAAGTCTTATCTGGTGTATTTAAACCTACTGTAGGAAGTATTTATACAAATGGAAAAATAGCTCCGCTATTAGAGCTTGGAGCAGGTTTTGACCATAATTACAGTGGAAGAGAGAACGTATTTTTAAATGGGGCAATACTTGGTTATTCTAAAGAGTTTTTATTAAGTAAATACGATGAAATTGTTGAATTTTCAGAACTTGGAGACTTTATGGAAATTCCAATTAAAAATTATTCCTCTGGTATGAATGCTAAACTTGGTTTTTCAGTAGCTACTGTTGTTGAGCCAGATATATTAATTTTAGATGAAATCCTCTCTGTTGGAGATGTAAAATTCCAAAAGAAAAGTGGAGACAAACTTAAATCAATGATGGGTTCTGGTGTTACAGTTCTTTTAGTATCTCATTCTACAGCTAAAATAAGGGAGTTATGTACAAGAGCTATTTGGTTAGATAAAGGTAAGCTTGTAATGGATGGGGATGTTGATTATGTTTGTGATGCTTATATTGAAGCAGCTAAAAAAGCATCTGAAGACGAACTTAAAGATTTAGAGCTTGTATAAGTATGTATTTTAAGCATAAAATTTATGGAAAATTTTTTAATTTATTTACAAAGTTTCCAATTAACAATAAGCAAATATCTTTTATTATAGATTCTAATGAATCATTTAAGGGAAATTTAGACTATATTAAAAAGGAATTTGAAAAAAGG
Source organism: Bacteroidaceae bacterium (assembly GCA_963606955.1). Taxonomy (GTDB): domain Archaea; phylum Methanobacteriota; class Methanobacteria; order Methanobacteriales; family Methanobacteriaceae; genus Methanocatella. Next base: position 94,734 of record CAVDAS010000001.1, on the reverse strand, counting down.
GGAGATTTTCAATTTAACTTTTTTTATAAAGACAAATTATCCTTTTCTAATTTTAAAAACCTGGCTACTTCTAAATATGTATTTTTAAATGATAACTTCTTTCCATTAGCTTTTATGAATTTTAAAAAAGATACAAAAGTAGTTCAGCTATGGCATGCTCCAGGTGCTTTTAAAAAGTTTGGAGCATCAAGCGATACTGAGTCTAAGGGTATGCTTAGTAAAATTAGTCAAAATATTGATTATTTAATCACATCATCAGATAATATTAAAGATTATTACGCTGAGGCTTTTCAGATAGACAACTCTAAAATTAAAGCTTTAGGTCTTCCACGAGCAGATTATTATTTTGAAAATCATGATTTAAAAAATATAAGAGCTAATTTTGATTCCAGATATCCATTAGCTAAAAATAAAAAAATAGTACTTTATGCACCTACATTTAGGGATAATCCTGAGGATAATAATGTTTTTGACTTTTTGGATTTGGATGAATTTAATAAAGAGTTAGGTGATGAGTATATTTTGCTTTTAAGACTTCATCCTAAAATTAAAAAGTTTTTTAAAGATAAAATTGAAGCTAATCAAAATTATATTGATTGCAGTGATTTTAAAAACGAACAGGAGCTGTTATTAATATCTGATATCTTAATAAGTGATTATTCATCAATAATGATTGAGTTTTGCTTATTAGATAAGCCAATAATATTTTTTACTTATGATTATGATACATACATAGCTAATGATAGGGGATTTTACTTTGATTTTAAAAAAAATGTTCCTGGACCAATTGTTTATACAACTGAGGAGTTAATAGCTAAAATTAAAAATAATGATTTTAATCAAAGTAAAATTTCTGAGTTTAGAAAAACCCAGTTTAATTCAATTGATGGTGCGGCATCTAAAAGGGTAGCTGATTTCTTATTAAATGAAGGTGGGGAAAATGGATAATATTAAAGTAAGTGTAATTGTTCCAGTCTATAATGGAGCACAATATATTAGAACTTCCATATCTTCAATAATTAATCAGGATTTTAGTGAAAATTATGAAATAATTGTCATAGATGACGGATCAACAGATAATAGCTTAGATATAGCTTACGAATTATTAAGTAAGGCAGATATTGCCTATAAACTGCTTCATCAAAGAAATTCCGGAGCAAGTATAGCTAGAAATCATGGAATTGAAGTTGCAAGAGGAGATTATTTAGTATTTGTTGATAGTGATGATTATATCTTAACAAATCATTTATCTGAGTTGTATAATCCCAAAACAGATTTCAGCTTAACTCAAATGGCAAAAAAAGGTTCAAAATCAACAGTTAAATCAATTAATTATCCGGAAATTCCAATACCTGCAAAAGATTTAATTAAAATGGAACTTCAAATGATAATTCCGGAGTTTAGTTTTTGTCAGTTAAGTTACAAAAGGGATTTAATTATAAATAACAACTTGGAATTCGATCCAAAAGCTGTTTATGGTGAAGATACACAGTTTGCTCTTAAAGCATTAAGTTATGGGGAAAATGTAAGTGTTGGGGAAGAAATAACTTATCTCTACATTCAAAGAGATGATTCAACTGTAAGTAAGGCAGGTCTTAAGAGATTTAATTTTATTGAAACTTTGGAAAATCTCGCTGAGTTTTATAAAAATAATAATCAGGAAGAATTAGCTAATTTAGTAATTACAAGTAGAATTCCTAGAGCTATTTTTGGAAATATGAATTATTTCTTTTATCATAATTATGATTTTAATGAAGTAATCTCTAAAATGGGGGATTTGGATTTATTTTCAAAATTATCTATGTTTAAAGGGGATTTTAAATTTAAGCTTAAAATAAAGCTATTTTTATTAAATCCAAAATTATATTATAGAATGTGGAAAAAATTTAAAAATACAATCTGATTATTATGAAAGCTTCTGTAGTAACACCAAATTATAATGGGAAAAAATTTCTAAAAACGTACTTTGATTCTTTAAATAATAATAAAGAGTCTGTAGGTGAAGTTATTTTAGTAGATAACGGATCAACTGATGGAAGTATTGAGTTTATAGAAAATTACTCAAAAAATTTAGATTTTCCAGTTATTATAATTAAAAACACTGAAAATTTAGGATTTGCAAAGGCAGTAAATCAGGGTATTTTAAAGTCTTCTTTTCCATATATATTTTCATTAAATAATGATGCGGAAGTTAAAAAGCACTCAATTGCTCCGTTAATTGATTTAATCTCTTCAGATGATAATATTTTTTCAGTTGCTTCTAAAATGCTTCAATTTGACAATAAAAATTTAATAGATGATGCTGGAGATGAATATAATATACTTGCCTGGACTAAAAAAACAGGTGAAAATCAGCCTGCGGAAAATTATAACAGAGTATATGAAATATTTTCCAGTTGTGCTGGAGCAGCTATGTATAATAAGGCTATTTTAGATAAAATAGGGCTTTTTGATGAAAATTTTTTTGCATATATGGAAGATGTTGATTTAAGCTACAGAGCAAAAATTAATGGATATAAAAACCTGTTTTGCCCGGAATCTGTTGTATATCATATTGGAAGTGCAACAAGTGGAAGCAGATATAATGAATTTAAAGTTAAACTAGCTGCTAGAAACAATGTATGGGTAGTTTATAAAAACCTTCCGATTCCTCAAAAGATTTTAAACTTTATATTCCTCTTTTTAGGCTTTTTAATTAAATATTTATTTTTTGTTAAAAAAGGATTTGGAAAAACATACCTGGAAGGACTTAAAGAAGGTTTAAAAACAAGAAATAAAATAAATAAAGTTAAATTCACTAAGAAAAACACTAAAAACTATTTTAAAATAGAATGGAAATTAATTGTTAATGCATTTAAATTTTTAAAAAAATAAAACCAGTTGAGAATTATGGATCTTTCAGTTGTAATTGTAAATTATCAAACATTTGACCTAACAAGGAATACTATAAACTCTATATTGAAATATAAGTATCCTTTTAGCTATGAAATCATAGTAGTTGATAATGCATCTAGAGATGACAGTTTAGATAATTTAAAAGATTATTTTAAAGATTCTGTTAAATTTATAGCTTCAAAAGAAAATAATGGATTTGCAGCAGGTAATAATCAGGGTTTAAAGATAGCTAGTGGAAAATATGTTCTTTTATTAAATTCTGATACTGTTGTTTGGGAAAATACTTTAGAAGATATTTATAATTTCATGGAAAATAATCCTTTTGTTGGTGCATGTGGATGTAGGGTTCTTTTAGCTAATGGGGAGCTAGATAAGGCATGTAAAAGGTCTTTTCCAAATATTAAAAACTCATTTTATAGGTTATTTCACATTCCAACAAAAAGTAAAAATGATAATTACAATTTAGATAATCTGCCTGATGATGGAATTTATGAAATTGACTGCTTAACTGGGGCATTTATGTTTATTCGTCAAAAATGTCTAAATTCTATAGGATTACTGGATGAAACATTTTTCATGTATGGTGAAGATATTGACTTATGTTATAGGATTAAACAGGACCATTGGAAGATAATGTACTTTGGTAGGAATAAAATAACTCATTTTAAAGGAGCCAGTAGTAAAAAACAGAAATCTAAATTAATATATGAGTTTTATAGGGCAATGTATATTTATTATAAAAAACATCATGCAAATAGTACTTCATTTATTGTTAATTTGATTGTTTATTTTGGAATGGCTTGTTTATGCATTTTAAAATTGATTCTTAATTTCTTTAAAAAGAAAAATTAAATATTATAAGAAATTCAAAAATATACTTAAATCTATTTTTGTGATAAAATGATTAAGCAGAATCAAAGAGTATTAAATGTAGTTATGGTGTTAGTAGATGCATTAGTTGTAACTATAGCTCTTTTCTGCGCATTGTGGTTACGTTTTAAAACTACTTTGTTTGGCCCAATTGGAGGTCATTTAAGTTTACAAAGCTATGTTATTTTTTTAACATTTGCTGTAATACCAACATATCTGATATTATACTTTTCTTTTGGTCTTTATAAGCCATATAGAACTCATAAAACAATATTTTCAGAAGCAACTCAACTTATTAAAGTTAATATTGTTGCATTCTTTGTATTAGTAGCTATTTTATTTATTGTTAATGAACCTGATTTCTCAAGGATTATGCTATTCCTTTTAGCTATTATAGCTACTGTTTTTGGAATAACTGAAAGGTTTGTTGTTAGAAGCTTTTTAAAAAATCTTAGATCTAATAATAAGAATTTAAAACATATTCTTGTTGTTGGAGATAATGACTTAGCTTTTACTTTTGCTCGTAAAATTAGAAATAATTCCTATTTGGGTTTTGTTATTAGCGGATTTTTAGGTAAAAGAAATCATGTAGGTTTAGAAATTGAAGGAAGTAAAATAATAGGTTCTTTTAAAGATTTAGATAAGATTCTTGAAAAAAATAGTTTTGATAGAGTAGTATTAGCTATTCCATTAAAATACTATTATAAAATAGATGAGCTTGTAGAAAGCTGTGAAAAAGTAGGAATTAAAGCAGAGATTATTCCAGATTATATGAGGTATTTTCCGGCACAGCCATCAGTAGATATGATTGAAGATATTCCAATTATAAACATTCGTTATGTTCCATTAGATGATGCATTTAATAAATTTTTAAAGTTGTTGTCTGATTATATAATCTCAATTATAGCTATTGTAATTACGTCTCCAATAATGATAATTACTGCAATAGTTATTAAATTAACTTCCAAAGGCCCGATTATATTTAAACAAGAGCGAATTGGGTATCATGGAAAACCATTCATGATGTATAAGTTTAGAAGTATGAAGGTTCAAAATCCAAATGATGAAAAAACAGAATGGACAACAAAAGATGATCCAAGAAAAACTAAAATAGGTAATTTTATTAGAAAAACTAGTATTGATGAGTTACCTCAATTTTTTAATGTTTTAAAAGGAGATATGAGTGTTGTTGGTCCTAGACCTGAGAGACCATATTTTGTTGATGAATTTAAAAAACAAATTCCAAAATATATGGTTAAACATCAAGTTAAACCTGGATTAACTGGATGGGCTCAAATTCATGGGTGTCGTGGTAACACTTCTATTACAAAACGTATAGAATTTGATATTGAGTATGTAGAAAACTGGCATATGGGTTTAGACTTAGCTATAATGATTAAAACTGTTGTAAAGAAAAATTCTAATGCATATTAGTTTTTTCACAATTGTGCATTTGTGTAGTTACTTAAGATTTATATTCTATTTTTTTAATAATTATTTTAAAAATTACTTTTCAAATGCTGTCTCTAATAGTTTATATACATTTTAATTTAAAATAATAATTAACTTTCAAACGAGGGGTTTGGTATGGATAATGAAATTTTAGAACTGTATGAAAAAGTCAAAGATAAATTGACTATGGAAGAATTTCAAGAACGAGTAGACGAAATTTATAAAGCAAATGAAGATTTAAAGTTTTTTGATGAACATGCTGCTGCTGAACAAGTTGTAAACAATTTAATTGGTACTAATGGTAACGAAGATCATATATCTAATAGTGATGAAATTTTAGATATTGCTGATTTGGAACCTGGATCTCAAAGTGCTATTGTTGGAATGATTAGCAGCATCTCAAATCCAAAATCTTTCAAAACTCGTAAAGGTAAATCTGGAAAACTCTGTAATATGGAATTAGAGGATAAAACCGGTAAAATCAGAGTTACATTATGGACTGAAAACATTAAACTTCTTAAAAATTTAAAAGAAGGAGACATTGTTAAAATTACTGAGGTTGATATAAAAGAAGGTTATAGGGGAGACAATGAAGCTAATTTAAGACCTAGATCCACTATAACTCAATTTAAAGAAGCAGATTTATCAAAATTCCCTGAATATGATGAAAATATAACTGATATTGAAGATCTTATTCCTGATACCAAAGCAAATCTCATTGCTAGAATCATAAGAATTCCAACTCCAAGAACTTATGAAAAAGATGGGAAGGAAGGAAAAGTCACATCTCTTGAGTTAAAAGATGCAACTGGAGAAATATCTTACACCTTATGGAATAAAAGTGTTGATTTAATTGATGATTTAGAATTAGATGCTGGGGATTCCGTAAAAATATTAGGTGCACAAGTAAGAGAGAGAAATGGTGAATTATCATTGACTCATTGGGATGGCAGAATAATCAAAGGAGACTTTGATGTTCCAGAATTTAGCCAAGAATTTACTAAAATTGGAGATATTACGGAACAAAGTAATATAGCTATTAAAGGAGTAATTTCTAAATTACAAGATATTAGAACATTTACAAGAAAATCTGATGGTTCTGAAGGTAAATTAAGAAATTTTGATGTTACTGATGATACTGGGTCTATTAGAACCACTATATGGGGAAATGACACTGATATTTTATTAACTAAAGGAGATATTGTTAAAATTATTGGTGCGGACGCTCGTTTTGATGATTATACTGATAGCGGATATTCACTTAACACAAATTTCAACACTCAAATTTCAATAAATCCAGAAAACCTATCTGATGAGGAAAAAGACATATTTGATGAAATTAAACAAAAAGTTTCTCAAATTACAAGACTTAGTGAAGTTGAAGAATTTGATGAAGATGGAATTGAAGTTGATGTTATCGGAAGAATTTTTGCTATTGGAGAAATAAATGAATTCCAAAGAGATGATGATAGTGTAGGATATGCACGTTCAGCTAAATTCTCTGACGGTGAAGGTCGTGTTAGCTTAACATTTTGGGATGCTCAAGCAAAAAGGGAATACAAACCTGGTGATGCATACAAAATTGAAAATGCAAGAATTAGATTAGGAATGTATGAAGTTGAATTAAATATTGGAAGTTCTGCACGTGTAATTGAATTGTCTGAAGATGATAACCAGGCCAGATTCCTTCCATCATTTAAAACAATCGAACAAATGCTCTATGAGCACAAATCTATAACTGACGTTGAAGAAGATGATGAAGGACTTATTGTTACAGGTAGGATTATTGAAGCGCAAGATGTTCATGAATTTGATAGGGATGATGGTACTAAAGGATTTGTTAGAACTTTAGAAATAGCTGATAATTCTGGTTCTATTAGTGTTACATTATGGAATGAAAATGCTAAAAAAGAATGGAATATTGGAGATGCTATTAAATTCCAAGACCCTCAAATTTCATTTAGAAATGATAGTTTAGAAATTAATGTATCAAGATCCACTTCTATTCTTGAACCTGATGAATCAGAAATTAATGATTTACCAACTTATGAGGAATTAAAAGAATCAATTTATGTTCCTAAAACTATTGAGTCTCTTGAAGATGATGACAGGAATGTTCGTATAACTGGTACTCTTAAAGAAGTATTTGGTAATAAAATATTAATTACAAAATGTCCTAGTTGTGGAAACACTGTAGAACAATCAGCAGATGATTTTACTTGTGATTTCTGCGGAGAACCAATAGATGAACCTAGATATCTCTTAATGATTCCAGCTAGACTTGAAGATGATACTGGTGAAATTTCAATCACTTTCTTTGATAACTTAGCTGAAGAGCTTCTTGAAATGAAAAAAGAAGAAATAATTGACATTACTGATAATGGTTCTGAATTAGGAGCTATGGAAGGTAAAATAGATGATTTAAATGGTTTAACTGTTGAAGTTATTACTAATGTTAGTTTCGATGATTATAATGAAGAAATTAGGCTTAATCCTAAGAAAATTTTATCTAAATATTACTAAAATAAAACAAATTAATGAGGCATGATTATTATGGTGGAATTAGAAGATTTACCAAGTGTTGGTGAAAAAACAGCAGAAAAATTAAGAGATGCAGGTTTTGCAGATATGATGAGATTAGCTACTGCAACCCCAAAAGAATTATCTGTTAAAGCAGAGATTGGTGAAGGTGTAGCTGAAAAAGTTATTGAAGCAGCCCGTAAATCTGAAAAAATAGACTTTGAAACAGCTTATGATGTTCTTGAAAGAAGGAGAGATGTAGGTCACATTTCTGTTGGAAGTGATGGTTTCAATGATTTAATTGGTGGTGGAATTGAAACTCAATCAATTACTGAAGTATTTGGAGAGTTTGGATCTGGTAAAAGTCAAATTTCTCATGAATTAGCAGTTACTGTACAATTACCTCCTGAAAAAGGTGGACTTGATGGTGAATGTGTATTTATTGATACTGAAAACACTTTCCGTCCAGAAAGAGTTGAACAAATAGCTAATGGATTTGAGTTAGATATTGAAGAAGTATTACAAAAAATCCATGTAGCTCGTGCATTCAATTCTTCTCACCAAATCTTAATGGCTGAGAAAATCAATGAACTTATTCAACAAGGTAATAATATTAAATTAGTTATTGTTGATTCATTAATGGCTCATTTCAGAGCAGAATATGTGGGAAGGGAATCTTTAGCTGTAAGACAGCAAAAATTAAATCAGCATTTACATGCACTTCAACAAATAGCTAATACTTATAATGTAGCTGTTTTCATAACAAACCAAGTTCAAGCTAAACCTGATTCCTTCTTTGGAAGCCCTACTAAAGCTATTGGTGGACATGTTTTAGGACATGCATCTACTTATAGAATCTGGCTTAAAAAAGGATTAGCTGGTAAAAGGATTGCTCGTTTAGTAGATAGCCCTCATTTACCTGAAGGTGAATGTGTATTTAAAATTAAAACAGAAGGTATTGTTGATTAATTAATAATTACCTTTTCAAACCTCTTTTTTTTTCAAATTTTTTTAATCATTATAGCCAGTATAAGTTTCATAATCTACATCATCATTTGATTCATAGTCATCTGTGTATTCAGCATACCCCACTCCACTTCCACAATAAGGACATAGACTGTATTCTTCTGGAACTTCCTCTCCACATCTCGGACATATTTTTAACATTTTTTTATTCTCATTTTTTTAATCTAAATATAATGGGTATTACTATTTTTTTGTTTTAGTTATAACAAATGTTTATAAACATTATAATTCAATATTTATACTCTGAAGGTATTAAATATGAATGCAATTGAAATTACAATTTTATCTATTGTTTTAATGATTGGTGTAGGTTATGTTCTTAAAAGAATAGATTTTTTAAGTGAAAAAGATATTGGTTCCTTAAATAATATTGTAGTGTATGTTCTTATGCCTTGTATGATTTTTTATGCGCTTTATTCTGCAGATATGAGTCTATTGCCTGTTTTAGGAATTTTACCTTTTGTCATTTTTATAGCATCTATTGGATCAGGAGTTATTTCTTATATTGTTCTTAAAAGACTTCATTATGATGATAAAAAATTGTGGAGTGTTTTAGTAACAGTAATGATAGCTAATACAGCATTTATGGGATATCCTGTTAATTTAGGTGTTTTTGGAAATTCTGGATTTTTAAGAGCTATATTTTGTGATTTAGCTACAACCTGTATGTTTTTAATATTATCATTTGTCCTTATGCTTAAATTTGGAGGAACTGTTAAAACAGCACTTAAGAAAATATTATTATTTCCTCCATTATGGGCCGTTGTTTTAGGTATTTCATTTAATTTATTAAACATTCCTATTGGTCCGGTTTTAGATAAAACAATTGGTTATCTTGGTGATGGTGCTATTCCATTAATCATGATTTCACTTGGTTTATCAATTAATCTTGATGGTCTTACTAGAAGTAAATCAATGGTTATTTTCACTTCTATTATTAAATTAGGTGTATTTCCATTAATTGCTTTTGTTGTTGTATCATTGTTAGGTCTTGCTGACTTACAACATGATATAGGAATTATTGAGGCAGCTATGCCTTCTGGTATGTTGTCTTTAGTATTGGCTATTACTTATAAATTAGATTATGAATTAACGTCAGATTGTATTTTAATAAATACAGTTATTTCATTAATAACATTGCCAATTATCATGTCAATTTTATAAATCTTGAATTATGAACAGTTTCTGTTCTTTTTATTTTTTTCAAAATATTTTAATGGAACTTTTATATGCTCATTTATACAATATATTAAGTATTAGATGTTTATAGAAAATAATATTATATCTATTTTTTTTAATAATTAGTGTTGTTTACTTGAAATCATATAGCAGCATGAAGCGATAATATTTGTGAGATAAACCATGTTTAAATTAAACCACAAGTTTGAGAATAAAAATGCAAATAAAGCATTTAAATATTTTTTAATTCCCAGTATAATGACAGCTATTGCTGTTTCTTTAAATGAATTTGTTGATGGGATTGTTGTTGCAAACCTTATTGGAAGTCATGCACTAGCGTTAGTAAACATGGCATTTCCTACATTTTTAATACTTTGTTTAGTTGCAGTATTGTTCGGAAACTCCGGGGCTATTTTATACTCTAAATTTATTGGTCAACAAAATAAAAATCGGGCAGATCAAGCTGTTAGCTTAGCTGTGATTTTTTTAATATTATTTTCAATAATTGTGATGGTAGTAGGATTTTTTTTCTCACATGAAATAGCTGGTGTATTATCCTCAAATAGAATCCAGCCAGGGTTTGAAGATTTAGTGAGGATATTACTTATTAGTGCACCGATAATAATTCCTGTAGAGGCATTTATTTTTTTATTCCCAGTTTATGGGGAACCTAAATATTCTACATTAGTAGTTTTCAGTGCAAATATTTTAAATTTGATATTTGATATAATTTTAATCAAATGTTTATCAATGGGGGTTGCAGCATCTGCATTAGCTACAACAATGGGTCATTTTATAGCTTTAATTATGATTTTGGTTATTATAAAAAGGAATAAAATTCCATTTAAATTCATTAAAATCAGTTCTATAGATAAATCTTTAATTGCTCCTTTGATTTGGATAGGTTTACCTCCTGCAATAACTCAACTTGCATTTGCTATTAAAACAGTTTTTGGAAATCACATAGGTTTAGTTTATGAGGGTGTTAATGGAGTAACTACTTATGCGGTTTGTTTTCAAACATTATCGATTTGTGGAATTATAATTACTGGATTAGTATGTTCTATAATACCTCTTGCTAGTTTAATGTATGGTCAAAATGATTTTGATGGGATTAAAAAAGTATTAAATGTGGGAATGAAGTTTCAATTAATCTGCTGTGTATTTTTATTTTTAATATCTGCATGTTATCCAAAGTTATTTTTAATAATGTATAATATAACAAACCCAGTTACAATTCCATATGTAATACATGGGCTTTTGATTTTCTCAGGTATGTATTTATTTAGAGGAACTATCATTTTATTCATGACATACGCCCAAATTGCTGGAAGAAAAATTTATGCACTTATCATAAGTATTGTTGAAGGATTTGGTGGATTAATCATTATAAGTTTATTATTATGCCCTATTATTGGAATTGATGGTTTATGGTGGGCATTTACACTTACAGAAGCTATATTATTCCTAGCTATGGTATTGTTTAACTTTATTATCTCTAGATATTCTAATATTTTAAAAGGATTTTTCTTACTTGAAAAAGAAAGTAATGTATTAAATCAAGTTATTGAGTTCAATGGTGAAATTTCTCAGGAAATTGTTGAGTTTATCAGTGATAAAAGTATTGTAAATGATTTAAATTCTGTAATAAGTGAAATTTCATCAAATATTAAAGGCAAGCCTTTAGGAAATATTGAGCTAAAGGTTAAAAAAGAGAAATCTAACTTTAATGTTAGAATTAGAACAGTAGATCCTCAGCCTGAAATTCAAAAGGATTATGTAAAACAAGAACGTTTATTGGAATTGTATTATTATACTTGGTTACGTTATAATATCTAAAACTAAGGATTTCATTTTGGAAGTTAAATATATTTTATGGGCCTAAAAATTTGAAATTTAACTTCGCCTAAATTTATTAGTTTTCTTAAAGAATAATTGTTATTATTTTTTAGCTTTTTAAGACCTAATTTCCATTGTTTTTTAGCTTAAACAACAATTTTAAACCATTCTTTTTTTCATATTATATAAACTTTACTCACCTATTTCTATAGAAATCTTTATTAATGTGGCTTTACTACATATTTAATATCTAATTAATTTCTAAAAATTATAATATTTTTTTTTCACATTAAATTTTTATTAATAATTAGATTATTTTCACGACTTGTACAAGGTGAATTAAATATGGCAGAAGAAAAAAGAGATAATAATGAAGAATTAAGGATTGGTGTTTACGTCTGTCACTGTGGTGTAAACGTTGGTGGAGTTGTAGACTGTCCGGATGTCGCAGAATACGCAAGTACTTTGCCTGATGTTGTTGTAGCAAAGGATTACAAATACATGTGTTCTGACCCAGGTCAATTAATGATTCAAGAAGATATTAAAGCTAACAACCTTAATAGGGTTGTTGTAGCTGCATGTTCTCCTCGTCTTCACGAACCTACTTTCCGTAGATGTGTAGAAGAAGCTGGATTAAACAAATTTTTATTTGAATTTGCAAACTTAAGGGAACAAGATTCTTGGGTACACATGAACGAACCTGAAGCAGCAACTGAAAAAGCTAAAGATTTAACTCGTATGGCTGTTGCTAAAGCAAGATTACTCGAACCATTAGAAGCTACTAAAGTAGCAGTAGATAACAAAGCATTAGTTATCGGTGGTGGAGTATGTGGTATCCAAACCGCTTTAGATTTAGGTGACATGGGCTTTAAAACTTACATGGTCGAAAGACACCCTACCATTGGTGGTAGGATGGGACAATTAGATAAAACTTTCCCAACTCTTGACTGTTCAATGTGTATTTTAGCACCAAAAATGGTAGACGTTTCCAAACATGAAAACATCGAATTAATTACCTATGCAGAAGTTAAAAAAGTAGACGGATACATTGGTAACTTCCATGTAACTATAGGTAAAAAAGCAAGATACGTAATCGAAGAAGATTGTACAGGATGTGGATCTTGTGTAGAAGCTTGTCCAATTGAAATACCTAACTACTACGACGAAGGTGTAGGTATGGTAAAAGCTGCTTACATTCCATTCCCTCAAGCTGTACCATTATGTGCAACAATTGATAAAGATTACTGTATTGAATGTATGTTATGTGACCAAGCTTGTGAACGTGGAGCTATTGACCACAATCAACAACCATCTGAAATTAAACTTGATGTTGGTACTATTATCGCAGCTACTGGTTACGACCCATTCGACCCATCAGGTATTTACCAATACGGATACGGTCGTTTCACTAATGTAATTACTGGTATGGAAATTGAAAGGATGATTAACGCATCTGGTCCTACTGGTGGACACGTTATAAAACCATCTGATGGTAAAGAACCTGAACGTGTTGCATTCATCCACTGTGTTGGTTCTAGGGATGAACAAATCGGTAAACCATATTGTTCCAGAGTATGTTGTATGTACTCTATGAAAAACGCTCAATTATGTATTGACCACGAACCAGATACCGAAGTAACCTGTTACTACATGGATATTCGTGCATTTGGTAAAGGATACGAAGAGTTCTACAAAACCTCTCAAGAAAAATATGGTATTGAATTTATCAGAGGTAAACCTGCTCAAATCTTCGAAAACGATGATTTAACTTTAACTATCAGAGCAGAAGACACTTTACTTGGAAAAGTAACTGAATACACCTACGATTTAGTTGTTTTAAGTATTGGTCTTGAACACCCTGAAGGTTCAGAAGAACTCAGACAAACTTTAGGTGTTTCCAAATCCTCAGACGGATTCTTTATGGAAGCTCACCCTAAACTCAGACCTGTTGACACCTTAACTGATGGTGTTTACATTGCTGGTGTAGCACAAGGTCCTAAAGATATTCCTGACTCCGTAGCACAAGGTTCAGCTGCAGCATCCAGAGCAGCTATCCCAATGGCTAAAGGTCAAGTAGAAATCGAACCTATTATTGCACGTACTGACGATGTAATTTGTGGTGCTTGTGAAGTTTGTGTTGAATTATGTCCATATGGTGCTATTTCCATTACTGGAGAAGGCGAAGGAGCTCATGCTGAAATCAATGCTGCATTATGTAAAGGATGTGGTACTTGTGTAGGTGCATGTCCATCTGGTGCTATGGATCAACAACACTTCAAAACCGATCAAATTATGGCACAAATCAGTGCTGCTCTTGAAAACGTAGGTAAATAGATGCGGAGATTTTTATCTCCAATTCTTTTTTTGATTTAAACTTTTTTTAATAGTCTATAACTTGTTTTACTTTCTTTTATTAATTTCAATTTATTTTTTTAAATTTACTGCAAAAATCTTATATTATAAGATAAATATAAATCATTAGTGTATCGTTAATTTAATACTAATTGGATACTTAGGTGTAGTAAATGACTGATTATCATAATGAAGTTTTAGAATTTGAAAGAATAATGAAAGAACACACTAATTATATGAGAAATAGTATAAATCTCATTGCTAGTGAAAATATTACAAGTTCAGATGTAACTGAGGCTGTAGCTTCTGATTTAGCACATAGATATGCAGAAGGACAATCTCACGAAAGATTATATGAAGGATGTCAATATATTGATGAAATCGAAGACAAAGTTATCGATTTATCTAAAAAATTATTCAATGTTGATTATGCAAATGTACAACCAATTTCCGGTGTAACAGCTAATTTAGCAGCATTCTTTGGATATTCTAACTACGGGGATAAATTAATGGCATTAGATGTTCCTTATGGAGGACATATTAGTCATGCTAATGTTAGTGCAGCAGGAATTGCTGGTTTAAAAACTATAAGTCAACCTTTTAACAAAGAAATCATGAATATTGACATTGATGCAATGAATAAAAAAATCCTTGAAGAAAAACCAAAAATAGTTCTTTTTGGAGGAAGTTTATTCTTATTCCCACATCCTGTAAAAGAAGCTCGTGAAGCAGCTGATGAAGTTGGAGCTAAAATTATGTATGATGCTGCTCATGTTTTAGGACTTATTGCTGGAGGCCAATTCCAACAACCAATAGCTGAAGGAGCAGATTTAATGATGGGAAGTACTCATAAATCATTCCCGGGTCCACAAGGAGGAATTATTCTTTCTCATAAAGAAAACAAAGAAGTTATTGATAATGCAGTATTCCCTGGTGTTGTAAGTAACCACCACCTTCACCACTTAGCTGGTTTAGGAATTGCTTCTGCAGAAATGTTAGAGTTTGGACAAGATTATGCTAAACAAATTGTTAAAAACTCTAAAGCATTAGCTCAAAGCTTATATGAACGTGGATTTAATGTATTATGCGAAGAATTAGGTTTCACAGAATCTCACCAATTAGCTATTGATGTTTCAAATATTAGAAGTGCTAGTGACATTGCTTCTGATTTAGCTAATAATGATGTTATTTTAAATAAAAATCTCCTTCCTGGTGATGATGTAAATGATAGTGACAACCCATCTGGTTTAAGAATAGGAACTCAGGAAATCACTAGAAGAGGATTAAAAGAAAAAGAAATGGATGAAGTAGCTGAATTCATTAAAAGAGTTGCTGTTGATAAAGAAAACATTAAAGATGAAGTACGTGAATTCATGGCACAATACACTACTGTTCATTATTCATTCTCTAAAAAAGAAGGTTATAAATTCCATAAACTTTAGATAATATGAGAATAGGATTTGCATTTACTGGAGCTGGTCATTTACTTAATGAGTCTGTTCAGGTAGCTGAAAAACTAGCTAAAGATCATGAATTAACTATATTTTTATCTGGTGCTGGTGAAGATGTTTTAAAGATGTATGGTCTTTATGAAAGAGTAGTTAGTTTAACTGGTGGAAAATATAGGGAATTAGCTACTGATAGAACTCAAAAATTTAGCTATCCAATTACTGGAAGGCTTTCACTTGGTAAATATGATTTACTAGTTGTAACTCCAGCTACTGCTAATACAGTTGCAAAGATTGTTTGCGGTATCTCTGATACTTTAGTTACAAATGCTGTTGCTCAGGCTGGTAAAGGAGCTGTTAAAACACTTATAGTTCCAGTAGATATCCATCCAGGTCCTATTGATACAGTTTTACCTTCAAAAATGGAAGTTTCTAAATGTGAGGGTTGTGATGAGTGTGTTGCATCTTTAGCTTGTAATCAAAAAGCTATTATTCCTCACAAAGAAATTGACCTGTTAAAGTGTGTTGGATGTGGACTTTGTAAGGACGCATGTCCAAATGGAGCAATTTCTGAAGGTAAAATTATAACTATGTATATGCGAGATATTGATATTGAAAATACTAAAAAATTAGCTAGTATTGGAGATATTGAGATTTTTGAAAGCCCTTATGATTTATTGGACTTTTTAAAAGATTATTAGATGAATTCTATTTCATCTCCTTTTTTTAATTTATTTTTCATTTTATTTTCTTCAAACTCAATTATATAATCTGCTTTTTTTAAAGGAGTATAATTTTCCCAGGGTTTTAGAGTTTTTATATCGAATATTCTTAAATTTTCATCTAAAAAATACACATCTATGTTAAATTTCATAAATGAAGTATGGATTCCACATTTAAATCTAGTTTTAGCTTTCGTAATAAAAACAAGACCATAGTCAATATTTTTTTTAAACATCAATCCTTTCAATCGTTTGAAATAGCTATTTGCAAATTTAATTTTTATCTTGATGGTTTTATTAGTAGTTCTATTATAAATTCCTTGTTTCATTAGCTTAAATTTTGTTTTTATTATTTTTAAGTTTTTAGAATCTGATTTTGGAATATTGCTTTTGTTTTAAGAAATTTACTTTAAATAGATTTTAGAGTTAAAATCCCATACATTTATTTATTAATTAAACTAAAAAAATATAATATAAATAAATGATTATAGTGTTGATAAAATGAGAAACATAATTGTAAAAGAATTAAATCAAACTTATATTGAAGATATCGGTATTGAAATCGTTGAAAGAAAAGGTATAGGTCATCCAGACAGTATTAGTGATGGTATTGGTGAAACTGTAAGTGAAGCTTTATGTAAAATGTATATGGATGAATTAGGTGGAGTTCTTCACCATAATACTGATGAAGTTCAAATTACTGCAGGTGAATCTAATCCTCAATTTGGTGGGGGTAAAGTCTTAAAACCTATCGATATTTTATTAACTGGTAGGGGAGTTTCAGAATACGATGGAGTTAAATTCCCTCTTGACAGAGTAGCTATTGAAGCAGCTAAGAATTTCTTAGATGACACTATTATTAATTTAGATGTTGAATTAGATACTGTTGTAGAATGTAAAATTGGACACGGATCTGGGGATTTAGTAGATGTATTTAAAAGAGAAGGTGCACCTTCTTCTAATGATACTTCATTTGGTGTAGGTTATGCTCCATTTTCAGAAACTGAAACTTTAGTTAAAGCTACTGAAGAATTATTAAACTCCAAAGATTTCAAAGCTAAACATCCTGCTGTTGGTGAAGATATTAAAGTAATGGGTTTAAGAGAAGGAGAAAAAATTACTTTAACTATTGGTTGTGCAATGGTTTCAAAATTTGTTGCAAATAGGGAAGAATACATTGCTGTTCGTGAAGGATTAAAAGACATTGTGGCAGACCTTGCAACTAAATACACTAACAGAGAAGTTGAAGTATTTGTTAACACTGCAGATAATGACGATGCAACTGATGAATCTGGTTATTACTTAACTGTAACTGGTACTTCTGCTGAAATGGGTGACGATGGTTCTGTAGGTAGAGGAAACAGAGCTAATGGATTAATCACTCCATGCAGGCCAATGTCTATGGAAGCTAGTTCTGGTAAAAATCCTATTAACCACGTAGGTAAAATTTACAATATATTATCTAATGAAATAGCTAATGATGTTATTGCAAACGTTGAAGGAATCAAACAAATGAATGTTATGATTTTAAGTCAAATTGGTAAACCTATTGATCAACCAAAAGCAGCTTCTACTCAAGTTATCTTAGAAGATGGTGTTAAACTTGAAGATGTTGATAAAAAAGTAGAACAAATTGTTGACAGGTGGCTTGAAGATATATCAATTATTACCGAAAATGTTGTTCAAGGAAAAACAAGAACATTTTAGATTTTAGGTGTGATTTAATCATAGTTGAATAACTATGTATTAAATTTCCTTTCTCGTTTTTTCAACTAAATTAAATCTCTAGTTACTTGGAGATTTTTATTTTTTTTTAAAATTATTCAACACAATATATCAATTAACTTACTTATTAGTATAGGGAGAATTAATATGCCAATAAAAGAGGCAGATAAATCATATGATCATAAAAAAATAGAAAAAAAGATTCAAAACTTCTGGCAAGAAGGAGATACTTTTTCTAAAGTAAATAAACTTAGAGCTAACGGCCCTCAATATTCTTTTTTAGATGGACCTCCATATTGTAGTGGTAAAATACACTTAGGAACAGCTTGGAATAAAGTTATTAAAGATTCTTACTTACGTTATAAAAGTATGAATGGATTTAGCTTAAGAAGACAAGCTGGATGGGATATGCATGGTCTTCCAATTGAACACAAAGTGGAAGAATTAATGGGTATTAAAAGTAAACAGGAAATTGAAGAAAACATCGGAATAGCTAAATTCGTTGATAAATGTAAAGAATTCGCAATAGACAATAAATTAGCTATGGAAAAAGAATTCGATGATTTAGGAGTTTGGATGGATTGGGATGACCCATACATGACTTTAGATCCTAAATATATGGAATCTGCATGGTGGACTTTAAAAAGAGCTAATGAACAAAATTTACTTGTAAATGATAAAAGAGTAATTAGCTGGTGTCCTCATTGTGAAACAGCATTAGCTGCAGCAGAAATTGATTATGAAGAAAAAGTAGACCCTTCAATTTTTGTTAAATTCCCAGTTAAAACTCCAATATTGGAAGACAGTGATTTGGATGAATATTTCCTAGTATGGACAACAACTCCTTGGACACTTCCTGCAAACTTAGCTATCTGTGTAAATCCTGAATTTGATTATGCAGCTGTTAAAATTGATGGAGAAATATTACTTCTTGCTCAAAACTTATTGGAAACAGTTTTAGGGCCAGCTACTATTGTACATAAAACTAAAATACCAGCTGAAAATGAAGATGAAGAAGATAAGATTATAGAAGAAACAGAAGTAGTTTATGAAGTAGTTAAAGTTGTTAAAGGTGAAAGTTTACTTCATAAATCTTACACATATCCATTAGAAAGTGAAGTTCCAATACATGATGAATTTGATAAAAATGAAAATGTTCACACTATTTTACCTGGAGATCATGTAGAACTTGGTGAAGGTACTGGATTTGTACATACAGCACCAGGACACGGTCCGGACGATTTTGAAATAGGTAAAACTTATGATTTACCAATATTTTGTCCTGTTGATGAAAGTGGTAACTTTACTGATGATGCAGGTAAATATGCTGGTGAATTCTGTAAATCTGATAATGATAAAATTATAGCTGATTTAGAAAATAAAGGTTTAATGTATCGTAGTGAAACAATAGAACACAGATACGGAGTATGTTGGAGATGTAAAACTCCGATTATATACTTAGCTACTAAACAATGGTTCTTAAAAGTAACAGACATTAAACAAAAAATGCTTGATGAAATTGACAAAGTAGAATGGGTGCCACAGTGGGCAGGTCAAGGAAGATTTAGAGATTGGGTAGACAATGCTAAAGACTGGACTATTTCAAGACAAAGATACTGGGGTATTCCAATTCCTATTTGGGAATGTCCTGATTGTGGTGAGCTAAAAGTAATTGGTTCTGTAGAAGAGCTAAAAGCTGAAGCTTTAAATGACATCTCTGTTGGTGATGATGAGCTTGTTCACAGACCATATGTTGATGAAATCACCATGAAATGTGATAAATGCGGATCTGAGGTAAAAAGAATTCCTGATGTTTTAGATGTTTGGATTGACTCAGGAGTAGCTGGATGGGCTTCCCTATACTATCCTCAAAAACAAGACAAATTCAGCCAATGGTTCCCTTATGACTTTATTACAGAAGGTCATGACCAAACTAGAGGTTGGTTCTACTCACAATTAGGTACTGGAGTAATTTCAATGGGACAAGTACCGTATAAGAAAGTATTAATGCATGGTTTTGTTTTAGATGAACATGGTAAGAAAATGAGTAAATCATTAGGTAATGTGGTTTCTCCAGAAGAAGTTATTGAAAAATATGGTGCTGATGTATTAAGATTCTATTTATTATGGGCAAGTAAACCATGGGATGATTTAAAATTCGTATGGGATGAATTACTCAATGTAAATAAAATGTTTAATATTTTATGGAATGTATATGTATTTTCAACTACTTACATGTCTTTAGATAAGTTTAATCCAACTGAAATAAGTGAAGATGACATTATTTTAAGAGATGAAGATAATTGGATTATATCTAGAGCTAATACTTTAGTAAAAGAAGTTGGTGAAGATTTAGAAGAGCTATCTTTCCATAAAGCTACAAGAAAAATTAATAATTTCATATTAGAAGATTTAAGTCGCTGGTATGTCAGACTTATTCGTGGAAGAACTTGGGTAGAAAGTGATGATCCAGATAAACTTGGAGCTTATTACAGTCTATACACTGCTATTTACAAATTAATTTCAGTTTTATGCCCAATAGCTCCTCATGTTTGTGAAGAAATCTATGAAAACTTAGTTAAAGGAGTTGATGATGATGCTCCTGAAAGTATTCATATGATTGACTGGGGATATGATGAATCTAAAATCAATCCTGATTTAGAGCAAAAAATGGATGTAGTAAGGGAAGTAATTGAAGCATCTGCAAGAGCAAGAGACATAGCCAGATATAAACTCAGATGGCCAGTATCTGATATTACTATTGTATCTCAAGATGAGGAAGTTCTCAGAGCTATTGATGAATTACAAGATATTATTAAAGACCAATCAAACACTAAAGAGGTTTTAACTGCTAGTGAATTTGAAAACTTATCATTTAATGCAAAACCTAATCTTAAAACTTTAGGTCCTAGACTTAAAGGAGATATGGGTATTGTTAAAAAATATCTTGAAGAATCTGACGGTAACTTAATTAAAAATGAATTAGATGACACAGGTAAATTCACTGTTGAAGCTGATGGAAAAACATTTGAATTAGATAGTAATGACGTTTTATTCGATACAGAGCTTCCTGATGATTTTGTAAGTTCTGAATTTGAATTTGGTAATGTATTTGTAAATACTAATGTCACTACTGAAATTAAACAAGAAGCTATGGCTCGTGAACTTATTAGAAGAGTTCAAGACATGAGAAAAGACCTTGATTTAGATGTAGAAGCTAATATTGATGCTGTTGTAAGTGCATCTTCCGAATTTAAAGAATTAATAGTTCCACAATCTGAATTTATTACTAATGAGATTAGAGCTCGCAGTTTAACTAGCTCTGATGGAAATGAATGTTTAAATGATGAAGATGTTTATACTAAACAGTGGGATATTGAAGGTGAAGAAGTAACTATTTCTATAAAATTAGTACAATAGGTGTTTAAAATGACTTTAACAGATTCTGAAATAGAATATATTGAAGGTATCCTTGGTAGGAAAATGAATGAGTTGGAAGAAGGAATGTTGGATGTAATGTTTTCAGAACATTGTTCTTACAAAAGTAGTAGGCCAATACTAGGTACATTTCCTACTGAAGGAGAAAACATTATTTTAGGTCCGGGGGATGATGCAGGTTTAGTTTCAGTAACTGATAAATATGCACTAGCTGTAGGTATGGAAAGTCACAACCATCCATCAGCTATTGAACCTTATGGTGGAGCAGGTACTGGAATTGGAGGAATTTTAAGAGATATTATTTCTATGGGTGCAATGCCAATAGCTCTTTTAGATTCCTTACGTTTTGGATCTTTAGATGATGAAAAATCAAAATATTTATTTGAACATGTTGTTGAAGGAATTTCTGACTATGGTAACAGAGTAGGAGTTCCAACAGTAGCTGGTGAAGTAGAATTTGATGATTCATTTAGAACAAATCCTTTAGTTAATGTAATGTGTGTAGGACTTGTTGAGAAAGACAAAATTGTTCGCGGAAAAGCTCCATATATTGGAGATGTTTTCTTATTAATGGGTGGTACAACTGGTCGTGACGGAATTCACGGTGTAACCTTTGCATCAGAAGAGCTAACTTCAGATAGTGAAACCGAAGACAGACCGGCAGTACAAGTAGCTGATCCATTTACTAAAAAAAGAGTTTTAGAAGCTTCACTTGAAATATTAGAGGAAATTAATGTTAGTGGAGTTAAAGACTTAGGTGGTGGAGGACTTACCTGTTGTATTTCAGAACTTGTTGATGCATCTGATAATGGTGCAAAAGTTGATTTACGTAGCATTCCATTAAGAGAAACCGGAATGACTCCATATGAAATCATGCTTTCAGAATCTCAGGAAAGAATGGTTTTTGTAATTAATCCTAAAGATGTTAAAAAAGCACAGGAAATCTGTGATAAACACGAAATTGTCTCAGCAGTTATTGGAGAAGTTATTGACGGAAATAACATGATAATTGATGATGAAGGCTCACAGTTAGCTGATTTACCAACTATTTTATTAGCTGACCCGCCTTCACTTAATCGTGAATTAAAAGAAGTAGCTGAAGATACATCTAAAATTGAAGTAGAACATCCTCCAGTTAGAGAATCTTTACTTAAACTTTTATCTTCACCTAATATCGCTTCTAAACAGTGGGTTTACAAACAATATGACCATGAAGTTCAAGTAAGAACTGTTGTAAAACCTGGTGGTGATGCAGCTGTTTTAAGAATTGATGATGATACAGCTATTGCACTTACAACTGATGCTAATACAGTCCACACTAAATTATCTCCATTTGATGGTGGTGCAGGCTGTGTAGCTGAAGCTATTCGTAATGTAATTTCTATGGGTGCAACTCCTTATGCTGTTGTGGATTGTCTTAACTTTGGAAATCCAGAAACTCCTGAAATATTATGGCAATTTAAAAGGACAATTGAAGGAATGTCTCTTGTAGCTGAAAAATTTAATGCTCCGGTTATTAGTGGAAATGTAAGTTTCTATAATGAAACTGAAGGTATTAAAATTAATCCTACTCCTGCTGTTGGTGTTATAGGTGTTGAAAACATTGAAAACATCAGAACAATGGACTTTAAAAACTCTGGAGATAAAATCCTTTTAATTGGTACTACTTACGGGGAAGTAGCTGGTTCTGAATATCACAGAGCTATTCATAATATTGAAAAAGGTATGGCTCCAAGAATTAGGATTGATGATGAATTAGCTAATGGTAAAACTATATTAAAATTACTTGATGAAGATTCATCTAAAAATATTACAGCTGTTCATGATGTATCTAACGGCGGATTAGCTGTTGCATTATCTGAAATGGTAATGAAAGGTAATATGGGTTGTGAAATAGATTTAGACTCTATTATAACTTCTGAGGATTTAGAAGAATCTGACTTAATTTATAGTGAATCACATGGCAGATATATTCTAACAGTTAAACAGGATGCTGTTGATGAAATATTAAATAAAATAGATGTTCCTGTAGCTGTTATAGGAGAAGTTAAAGGAACTGCTTTAAAACTTGGAGATGATGAATTTACTATTGATGAATTAAATAATTCTTATCATGGAGTTATTGAAAAATACATGGCTTAAGCTGGTGCAGGGATGTTTTTATCTAAATTAGATTCTCTAAAAGACTCTTTGAAATTAGTGGAAGACAATCAAAAAGTAATGGGCTGGGAAGAAATACCTTTAAAAGATGCTCATAAAAGAGTATTAGCTGAAGATATTATTTCTTTTCATGATTCTCCTCCTTTTGATAAATCTGCAATGGACGGTTTTGCTCTTAAGGGAGTAAATACTTTTGGAGCATCACAAAACAATCCTAAACATTTAAAAGTTGTTGATGCAATTGGTGCAGGGGATTTTTGTGATAAAACAATAGGTGAAAATGAAGCTATTGGAATAGCTACTGGAGCACCAGTTCCTAAAGGTGCAGATGCTGTTTTAATGAAGGAGTATACTACAACAGAAGGTGATGAATTAACTATTTACTCTCAAGTAACTCCTGGTGAAAATGTAAGTCCAAAAGCAGAA
Organism: Bacteroidaceae bacterium; assembly: GCA_963606955.1. GTDB lineage: Archaea > Methanobacteriota > Methanobacteria > Methanobacteriales > Methanobacteriaceae > Methanocatella. The sequence continues at coordinate 70,682 of CAVDAS010000001.1, read as the reverse complement.
GATATTAGTAAAGGAGATGTAGTGTTATCTAAAAACACCTTTATTAGATATCAGGAAATGGGTTTAATAGCTTCTGCAGGTTATAGTAGTGTTAAAGTCTTTAAAAAACCTAAGGTAAAAGTAATTATTACAGGCAATGAACTTGTAGAACCGACTAAAGAAGAAATTTCTCAAGCTAAAATAATTAATTCTAATCAATACACAATGGCTTCAATGCTTGAGGATTGTGGTGTTGTTTTTGATGTTTCACGTGCGAGAGATGGCTTTGAAGAAGTTAAACAAGCTATTTTAGAAGCATCAAAAGAATATGATGTTGTAATGACTACCGGTGGAACAGCTATTAGTAAAGGTGATGTTGTTTTAGATGTTGTTGATGATATTGGGGAAATATTGTTCCATGGAGTATCAATAAGACCAGGAAAACCTATTGGTGCAGGTATTGTTAATGATAAAATGATATTTACTTTTTCAGGCCAGCCAGTTGCAGCTATGACTCAATTTGATATTTTTACAAGGAAATATTTATTTAATATGCAGGGTAGGGAATTTAATTTCCATTTTGTTCAAAGAGAATCTTTATTAAAAATTCCTTCTCAACTTGGAAGAACTGATTTTGTCCGTGCATTTTCTGATGATGATTTTGCAAGACATGTGTTAAACAGAGGTTCTGGTATAATTAGGTCTATGGTGGAAGCAAACAGCTACATCATAATAGATGAAAATGACGAAGGATATCAGAAGGGTGATATAGTTGATGTTGTCTTCTTTGATTCACTAATTTGGTAGACAAAGGTGTCGTTTAATGAATGGGATTTATTATTATTTGGTAGCTTTCATTGTCATCTGGATATTGGCATTTGGATTAAAAAATAAATTAACTGATAAAGGATTTGAAATTAACTTTCCACTTATAATGTGGAGAACTGAAAGGTTTAAAAATTTCATAGAAAGGGTAGCTAATCGCGCTCCTCGCTTTTGGAAGTGGTTTATGAATGTAGGGATTGTAATTTCTTATATTGCAATGATATTCATTACATGGACATTGCTTAACTCATTATCCTCAATGTTGGAAACACCTTCAGTTTCTTTAATTATTCCGGGTGTGGAAATGCCTGGTTCATCAATTTATGTTCCTTTAGGTTATGGATTAATTGCTCTAGCTACTGTATTAATAGTTCATGAATTCTCTCATGGTATATTAGCTATTGTTGAGAAAATAAATGTTAAATCAGTAGGTTTAATGCTATTTGCAATTCTTCCAGCTGCATTTATGGAACCTGATGAAGAAGAAATGAAAGAAGCTAAAAAATCTTCTAAATTAAGAATATATGCAGCAGGGTCAATGGCAAATATTACACTTGCAGTAATAGCTATTTTAATAGTTTCTGCGGTGGGATCTTATGTTATTCCATCTACATTTGAAGAACACGGGATTGAAATTGATAGACTAGTAGGTGATTCTCCTGCAAGTAAAGTCCTCAAAGAAGGAATGGTTATTGAATCAATTGATAATCATCAAGTTAATGACTCAAATAATTATATTGATGCTGTTAGCGATCTTAAACCTGGTCAAAATATAACGGTAGGAACAAATGAAGGTGATTATTCGTTAATTTTAGATAAAAATCCAAATAATGAGTCTAAGGGATATATGGGTGTTCATGCAGTTAAACATTATGAATTAAATGATAATGTAGTTAGTGTATATGGTGATGTCTTACCTTGGGTATGGTTTGATGTAGTCGAGCTATTCCAATGGATTTTTATATTGAATTTAGGTATTGGTTTATTTAATTTACTTCCAATAAAACCATTAGATGGCGGGCACATGCTTGAAACATTACTTAGCTATAAAATACCTGAATATTTCTACAAACCTATTGTAAATGCTCTGTCATTGATTTTAGGAATGATTATTATATTTAGTATAGTAGCCGGATTTTTATAATCAGTAGGGATAATCTCCCTTTTCTTCATATTCTTTTTTTAGCCATTCTTTAAAAATAGAATCATATATTTTATACTTATTTTTATCCATTTCTATTAAACTTTTATTTTGTAAGGTTTTTAGTGAAGCACCAATAGCTCCGCTACTTACTTCTAATTTATTTGCTATTTCAATTCTTTTTAATGGCTTTTCAATAAGAGCTGTAATAATTCTTTGTTCTTGTTTAGTTAGTTTGTACCATTCATTCGTTAGATGGATTAACAGATAAGGTAATGAATTTTTAAATTCACTAATGATTTTATCTTCATTTAATTCTTCATTTGGTGGTAATAATCTTGCAAAACTATTGATATAATATGGAATTCCATTTGTACATTTATAAAATCTTTTAAAGCCGTCATCTGTAAATTTAAGATACTCTGCTTTTTCTGTTAAATAATTTCTTGTTGTATCAAATGAAAAAGTATTAATTTCGAAATTTAGTATTCTACCACCAAAGGCACCTTTCTGACCTGCAATATCTGTAATTAATTCATCTTTAACACTCATGCTTCCAGAAAAAATATAACTGATATGTTTTTGTGATTGGATTACGCTTCTAATATACCATAAAAATCCATTAACGTCCTCGTCAAGTTGTTTTAAAATTTGGAATTCGTCCATAAATATTAAAACTCCACTATTGTGGGATTTACAATTTTCATATATTTGTTTAGGCAAGTCCATTACAAAAGTGGCGAATTTTGCATAATCTTATTCTGATTTAGGAATTTTTGTATCAATAGCTATATTTGATTCGTTGCAGGCTTCTATAATTGATTTGCAAAGTAATTTCATGAAATCAAAACGAGTTATGGGAGGTTTATTTATTTTAGATAAGTCCATATAAACAACTAAATATTCATCTTGAAAATCTTTTTTTTAATTTTTTTAGTAATGCACTTTTTCCTACTCCTTTTATTCCAGTAAGAAGTATTCTTGGAGTTGACCCTTTTTTAGTTAACTTTAAGTTATCTGATAGGAATGAAACTTCTTCTACCCTATTATAAAATTGTGAATCCTCTAAATCGTTTTCAATTCCTAATGGGATGCCTGCCATAATTTCACATTTAGTCAACAAACTATATAAAATAAGTAATGGATTTTTCATTATAATGGAAAAAACACACATTGCATCATGTAATGAATTTTTCATTATATAATACAAAAAACACACTTTAATTTATATGGTTTAAAATTTAAAATAAATAGCTAATGTGGTTGTGGTGTTGTTTTAAAAAAAGTTTAAGGAAGAATAATTAAATTCTTTCCCTAAATTTAGAAATATCTTTCTAAGATTCCTTCTAAGATTTTGTAATGACGTCCTTCATCTTTGGAACTTTCTCTGAAGAAATCAGTAGCATCTTCGAGGTTTGCAGCTGCAGCTTTTTCAGATGCTTCTCTTTTTTCAGCATTAGCCATTTTTTCTCCTTCTAACATCATTTCAATGTTAGCTTTGAGATCATCTTTAATGATTCCATTCATTTCACAGAATCTTGCTGCATGTTCTGCTTCTTCCCAAGCTAATCTTTTAAATACTTCAGCTAATTCTCCGTAACCAGACCTTGATGCTTGTCTAGACATAGCTAAGTACATACCTACTTCTTGGGTTTCTCCATTAAAATTATTTTGTACTTCTTTTTCTACGTCGGTGCCTACAGTACTTCCGACTTTATGTTCATATTTAACCATAAATATTAACCTCCGATATTTGTAATTACTAATTTTATATTTTATATTTTATAATTCTTTACATGCTTTAGCTAAAGCTCTTCCTAACTCATAGCTGTCAACATTTTCTTCTTCAGTTGGGATGTAATAAATTTCTTGGGAGTCCACCACATCAAATCCGTAATTTTCAAGTTTTTTAGCGAGTTTTTCAGTAGTTCCTCCTTTTCCACCCATTGAACCGAAGGTGACTGCTTTTCTGTTGATATTTGTTTTATCAAATCTAAGACCTTTTAAGTAGTACATAATGTCTCCAATACTTGGGTATGGTTCATCATTAATTGTTGGGTCTCCAATAGCTATTCCTTTACTTGTTAAGATACTTTTAACTATTTCACTTCTTTCATCTTCATGTAAATAGAACATTTCAACGTCATAACCTTCAGCTATTGCTCCTTCAGCTAATTCGTGAGCCATTTTTTGTGTAGAGTAGTGCATAGTATCATATACAATTGTGATTTTGTCTTCACATACTCCTTGTGCCCAGTTAGTATAAGCGTTGATAATTTTCATTGGGTCAGTCCAAATCTGACCGTGTGACGGTGCAATCATATTGATTTTTTCAAGTAAACCTAATTCAACTACTTCGTTTAACTTTTTAAGAACAAGTTTTGATAAAGGTGTAATTAAATTGGCATAGAATTTTTTTGCTCCGTCCATTAATACATATTCTGGAATTTCATGGTCGAATCTTTTAGTGAAACACAAATGTTGACCAAAAGCATCATTTGGGAATAAAATGCCGTCTTCTACAAGTAAAGTAAACATACTGTCTGGCCAGTGTAATAAAAATGCATCTAAGAATGCAAAGGTTCTACCATCCATTTCTAAAACATCACCAGTACCTACTGTAACAAATTCTGCGCCTTCTAATGCAGGGTAATGTTTTAAAAGACCTTTTACAGCAATTTCTGAACAGTAAATTGGTGCTTCAGGGAATCTTTTGTGTAAATCTAGGAGAACTCCTGAATGATCTTTTTCAACATGGTTTTGAATAATGTAATCTACAACTACATCATCTCTACCTTCCTGTGCGAAAGCATCTTCAAGACGTGCCATAAATTCTTGAGTTTTGCCAGGATAAGCATTATCAATTACCGCTACGTGGTCTTTGCCAAATACAATATATGCATTGTAAGTTGTTCCATCTAAGGTGTATCCATGGTAACTTCTTAAGTCCCAATCGAGTACACCAATCCAATATACTCCATCACCTATTTTTTGAGCATTAGCTTTCATTTTAATCGCCTTATATGTCTTTTTACATTTTGTTTTATTTCATACGAATAATTCGTATGATTATGGATGTTTTTTGTATATACTAATATATAAAATTAATGGTTGTTTGAAATGGTGAAATTTGTTACTATAATTGGACAGTTATATAAAGAGTTAATTTTATTAGGTACGAATAGTATATTATAATTTATAAAATTAGTTTGTTGGTGTATTTACAAACGGAGATATTATTAATGATTAAACAAAAACCACTTCAAATATTTTCTAAAGATGCAGATATGGGTATTGATGTTGTTAAAAGTCCAGTTAAACTTACAATTTTGGAAATGCTTCGTAGCAGTGACATGGAATTTGATGAAATTGTTAAAAATACTGGTAAATCAAAATCTACAATTTCCGTACATTTAAAAAGTTTGAGGGAAGATGGAATAATATCATACAGGTTAGGCGAATCAGATAACAGAAGAAAGGTTTTTTATTTAGATTCTAAATATCTTGGTTCAGTAGCTGTCTCAAAGAAAAGTGAAATTGAAGAAACAAAAGCACAGTATTTAATTGACAATATTGTTGAAAATGATGGGGAATTTACAGTTTTATTATTCCATACTTTAAGATCAATGCTTATACAGGAAGGAATAAATATTGATCCAATATTACATTCCACAGGTATACGTATGGGCCAATCCTTGTATAGTAAGTTGTATGATGATGATTTAGAGGTATTTATTGAAAATATTGCTAAATTTTGGGAAGCAAAAGGTTTAGGTAGATTATCTTTTAAATTAGGCCAAATTATCAAAGTCACAGCTTTGGACTGTTTTGAATGTGAATTACTTCCAAAAACAGGAAAACCTGCATGTTATTTAGATTCAGGTATTCTCAAAGCTTTATTTAGTGAATTTTTTGGTTTACCCGTTCGTGTAATTGAAACTCAATGTTGTACAATGGGAGATGAAAAATGTGTTTTTGAAATTGAGCCTTTTAAACAAAAATAACATTATTGCTCTAAAAATTTAATTATAGTTGTTGTAAGGTATGGTTTTTCATCTGAAAAGCCTTCTACTATTTTTTCGTTTTCACGGGTACAATTTTGTACTGAAAATACTTCTTTAGGTCTATTTTTTGCTTCAATAGCTGATTCTAATTCTTTTGTATTTCTTGAAGCTTTCATTAAAACAATTGAATCACTATGTTCTAAAAAGTTGTCTAATCTGCCATCTATTTTTGGAACAATAGTTAATATATCATTTTTTTCAACTAATGGTTCATTTTTAGCTGCTGCACATGCAGTAAATGATGTAATTCCAGGTATTGTTTCTATTTCATAGCTATCAGCTAGTTTCTTTTGTGTATATGAATATGTACTAAATATTGAAGGATCTCCAAGAGTTATAAAAGCTACATCCCTTCCACTATCTAAATAATTAGCTATTAAATCTGCAGCACTATTCCAATATTTTTCAAGCTCTTCTTTATCTTCAATCATTGGGAATAAAGGTTCTACAACCATTAATCTTTTATAATCCTGTCTTTTTTCTAAAATTGGCGTTACAATTGACAGGGCTATACTTTCCTTTTCTTTTGCTGATTTTGGTGAAAAGATTACAGGTACAATTTCTAAAACTTTAGCTGCTTTTAAAGTAAGTAATTCTGTATCTCCAGGTCCAACACCAATTCCAATTAACTTTCCTTTTTTTGTCATATTATCATCTTTATGATTTAATTTTTGTGAATATTACTTTTCATATGCACTTCTATAATTTATTTATACTATAGTAACTAATATATTGTTTGATGTCTAATTCTATTTTTTGTCCAAATTGTGGTATGTTAAAAACTAATTGTACTTGTGGCCATTCAAATAATGAGGATTCTTCATCAAATGGGGGTTCTGTTGATTTATTTAGCTTTAAAAAGCCAAGAACTTCTTCTATTTTAGATGATGAGATTCCTGAAGTTTATTCTATTGAAGACCATAGGTTAGATGAAGATACAGTTTCTTATCTTCAAGGAAAATATCCGCATATTGAAACCGATATAATTGAAAATTTTCCTTTTGAAACACCTAGATTAGGTCAACTTGATATTATACAGGATATTAATGATGCAATTCGTCAGGGATATAAATACATTGTTTTAGAAGCAGGAACAGGAACTGGTAAATCTGCAATAGCTACAACATTAGCTAAAATGTATGGGTCCGCTTATATTTTAACAATGACAAAACAACTCCAAGCGCAATATGCTGATGAGTTTGATTTTCCATTAGTTAAAGGTAGGCAGAATTTTTCCTGTTTAAATGATTTGGATTTTACTTGTGATATGGGAACTTGTAAGACATCACCTACTTCAAGTAACTTTTTCTGTCCATATGGAGTAGCTAAAAACCCTACTTTGGATGCAGAGTTAGCTTTTGAAGATTCTTATGGTGGAACTGTATTTTATCAATCTGATCAGCATTGTCATTATTGGAATCAAAAAGCAAATGCAGTTAATTCTCCAATTACTTTAATGAACTATGATTATGGGATTTTAGAGTTAAATTATGTAAAACATTTTGGTACAAGGTCTTTATTGATTTTAGATGAAGCTCATAATATTGAAAATAAATTAATGAACACAATGGAAGTTAATTTGTTTAATTATCGTTTAGAAAAAGATATTAACAAAGTAATCTCTAAAGAAACCTTGGAGGATGGTGAACTTAAAGATTGGATAATGGAAATCGGTGCTATTACTGAAGCTTATGAAGATATTGATGTTAAAGATATTTCTAAAAATAAGGCTGACAGGATAAGATCAACTATTGGTAGGCTTAAATCACTTAAAAATAACTTAGAAAAAGAACCTAGAAACTGGGTTATTGATGTTGATGAAAAAAGTGTTTCTTTTAAACCATTAAGAGTTCATCACTATGCTAATGATTATTTATTAAAATATGGGGATGTTGTTATCTTTATGAGTGCAACTATTCTTTCTCATAAGATGTTTTCAAAATGGTTAGGTTTAAATCCAAATGAAGTATATCATATTAAAGTAGATAGTCCATTTTCAAAAGAAAAAAGGCCAATTATCTTAGATTTAGCAGGGAAAATGTCTGCAAATAGAATTAAGAATACTGCTCCTAAAACACTTCCTATTTTACAAAAAATCTTGGAAAAACATAAAGGTGATAAAGGATTGATTCATACTAATAGCTATAAATGTCAAAGGTATATTAATCAGAATTTGCCTAATTCAAGGTTAATTTCACATACTTCAAAAAATAGGGAAGAAGTATTGAATTATTTTGAAAAAGATGATAATCCTTTAGTTTTAGTGTCTCCATCAATGAGTGAAGGTGTAGATTTACCATATGATAAATGCAGATTCCAAGTTATTTATAAAATTCCTTTCCCTTATCTTGGAGATAAACAAGTTAACATGAGGCGTAAAAGAGACCAAAAATGGTATGCATATAAAACAGTAATGACTCTTATGCAGGCATATGGTCGTGGAATGCGTGCAGAAGATGATTCATGTTATACTTATGTTTTAGATAGTGATATTAACATGATTCTTAAAAGCCCATTATACAGGTCTTTAATTCCAGATTTCTTTAAAGAAGCTATTGTTAGGCTTAAAGATTAATTTTTTAAAAAAAGTACGGACCTGGGGGGATTTGAACCCCCGACCTCAGGATCCGAAGTCCTGCGTCATTCCTGGCTAGACTACAGGCCCAAATAATATTTATTCTTTTTTATCTTTTTTAGTATCTTTTGAATCAACAGAAACAAGTGGAATTTCATCTATTTCTTCAACATTTGAAAAAATTTCATCAATAGACTCGCTATCTAAACTAGCTTTTTCGTATTCTATTTCTTCAATTTCTTCTTGACTAAGTCCTTTTTCTTCTTCTGGCCTTTGTTTAGCCGGAGGGACATCATCTAATGTTGTTTGTTTGGTATGTGTAACTCCATCTAATTTAGAAGCAGGTTTTTTAAGGTTTTCTTTAAATTTACTCATGTCAAATTCCCCGATTTTGTAAGATTCTTTATCTAAGGGAATATTGCTTTTTGGAATAATTTTTTCTTTTGGTTTTTCTTCTGCTTCTTTTTTAGGTTTTGGTTGCTTTTCTATATTTTTAATAGAATTAGCTAGTTTATTTGTATGTTTAAATCCAAATACTTTGTATGCTCCTATTAGTATTAATAATATACTTATTATTATAAGGAATACACCAACACTATTGTACTCTCCGGAGGATACATTATCAATAACTCGATCACCGGCATTTGCAAGTAAAATAATAGATATGATAAGTAGTATTATTCCTATAACTAAACTAGCTATTCCAATTGCTGGTGTTCCAGCTATTTTTGCATTTACTAAATTATCAAAGCTTTCAGAGATTTCTCCATCTAACGGATCATTTTGTTCATTATTATCTTCAGAAAATTCAACATCATCTAATTTAGTTTTGATGATGAAATCTTCATTTATCTCTTTTTTTTCTAAATTTTCCCCGGTTGTTGAGTCAGCATCAGGGCGGTAAATAAATTCATCATCGATTTCGTATTCTTTTTCATCATCTTGTCTGTGAAGATATGCAAGTAATTCTTCATCTTCTTCATAGACTTTATCATCTTTTATATCGAATACATCCTCTGCATTGTCAATAGATTCATCGTTTATGTTTTCATCTTTGACATTATTTAGCATATCCTTTAAATTAGAAATTCTATGGTCATTTTCTTTAGATTTTTTCATAAACTATCCTCTTCTAATCGTATTCTCTCCAAGTGTGCCCACATTCAAGACACTTAAAGAAACGTGTTTCAGCTTCATCAGCACTACGGGTTTGTTGTAACCACCATGAAGCTTCTGTATGACCACATTCTGGACAAACAGCTTTTGTAGTTGGGAGAGTATTTACATCTTCGCCTTTTTCAATAACATTGTCACTAGCTTTAATTTCTTCTTTAACTTCATATCCTTTTTTGGATAACTCTTTAGTATATCCACAACTACATTTTAATTCATTATCTCCTGTTGGAAGTAACATTGATCCGCATTCTGGACAAAACTCCATATTTTTTAACCCCTTATATATTTTTTTTATTAAAACTTTTATAACATTTTACATTATATTCTTAACTTATTTATATATTTGTTATTTTTTAACATTAAAATTTACTTGAAACGGCATTTAAACAGTCATCAATAATTATTGCATGGTCAAAAGCAAGTTCAATATTGTCCAAATCTTTTGGTGAGAAAATACCTATTTCACATGCATCACTATCTGCTTTCCTGTTATCCATATTTCCTTTAGCTGTATAAGCTATGGTTATTGTGTGCCCTCGTGGGTCTCTATCTGGTTTTGAGTAAACATTAACTAAATCTATTAATTCAACATCAATACTAGTTTCTTCTTTAGCTTCACGAATAGCTGCAGTTTCTACAGTTTCCCCATATTCTACAAAGCCTCCAGGAAGAGCCCAACAATCTTTAAAAGGTTCATTTTTCCTTTTAATAAGAATAAAATTAGTCTTTTCATCAAAAATAAAAATATCTGTGGTTAATGAAGGAATTTTGTAATCTCCCATCATATCCCTCAAAATAAAAATAAGTTATTATTGAAGTTATAAGCTTTCTTCAATAAGTTTTTTAAAGTCTGCAGAATCATCTTTAAGTTGACTAGCTGCTTTTTTCAATACATTTCTTGGTCTTTTTCCTCTTTTGGTTTTGATAGTCATAATTGGTTCACCAGTAAGAGGATGGTCAATATTGTAAACAGCATATTCAACATCGCTATCTTGCATTAAGATATGTCTAAGTGCATTACATACTCCGTGACTTTCGCCATGTACAATAAATTCAAGTTCTAATGTTTTATCTTCAATAATTTCAATATTAGTATCGTTATCCATCATATCAACCTTAATTAGCTATTAACATAATTTATAGAAACTTCACGTTTTTCTTTTTTATTACATGTTCTACATTGGACTTCATTTTCTTTTTGTGTAGTGTTCATATAATCTCTACAACGAGTACACATTGCTTTTAGAACACCGCAATCATCATCCACTGTAGCTAAATCAACATTATCTCCAGTAATTTTTACTACTTTAGCTTTTATAATATCTCCAATTCTAAAAGCATCTGTTAATTTATCTAAATATCCTGATTTTGCTTGGGATATATGAATTGCACCTATGTATGGAAGTGCTAAAGGTCTGCTACTGTTTGTTAAGCAATCAATATTTACATTAGCTCTTTGGGGTTTTATGTCGGTTATTTGTCCGTAAACAGTATCACCTAATTTTAAAAGAGCAGGTTGGCCAGATTTAGCTTTTACAGTAATCGTCCTTAATTTTGAATCAATTTGAACATTTCCTAATACTGATGATTTAATCTCGCCGTTATCTTCATAAGTACCATTTCCAAGCAAATACTGCTCAATTATTCCTAGTTTATCTCCAGGCATTACAAATGCCCCGTCTTTTATACTCATAATCAAATCACCAAAATAAGGAATTTTAATATTAATATAATAATTTTATTTTTATTAATATTTAAAACTATTTATATCTTTCATGGAATAAAATTTCATCTAACTGGTATTTTTCCCATGGCCTTTTATTTAGAACTATTTCAAGTTCTTGTGGGGTTAATAATGGTTTTTTATACATTTGAGAATCATCAATAGCTATTCTTGGGCAAGCTGAAACAATAAATGCATCTAATTCCATATATGGCAATAATATTTCTGGATTTATATTATCTGCCATTATAATGTATGCTTCCATTTTATTATCTTCAAGGATTTTTTTAATTTCTTTAGCTAGTTTCATTCTGTATTGTCCTTCTTTAGAAGAAACTATTATTCCCCATTTTTTAGCCTCTTTTGCTTTGGTGATTCTTGCAAATCTAATTCTCAGTATTCTGTCTGCAAATGCACTTATATCTCTTATTTCACTATTATATGGGTCTAGAGCTATTACTGGTGATTGGGTAAATAAATTAATTCCTAATGGGTGGAAATTTCCACTGCCTATAAATAAGTAAACTTCAGCATCTAAGTTTTTTATTGATGAAAAATTACATCCTAAAACTTGACCTTTTCTTGTATTTTTAGAAGATCCAAGAACTACTTCTTTACCATTATCCTCTAAATAATCTTTAATTTCATTTAATAAATGTAGGTGTTGTGTTGTAGTTACAAGAGCTATTTTTGAATAGTCTTTTAACTTTTCAAGACATTTTTCAAGGTCTTTTTTAACATCAACATTAGAAAAAGCTTCTATAAATAATGTAGGCACATCATATTTTAATGGAAGTGGAGTGTGGCCATAATGAATGATTAAATCAACAGAGCCTTTCATTTTGTAATCACTTACATCACAAGCTCCAAAACAAGGGTCGCCAGATATTATCACAGTAGCTTCAGTTTGTGACTCAATAGCTTTAGCTATTTTAACAGCCTGCATTTTAAGACCTTCTGGAAATTGAAGACCTACAGTTTTTGCTCCTTTTTTATTAATCTTTCTTATGACTTTTTCTAAGTCCAGATTATACATTGACATTTTAATCTGCAATGGTTTTTTCAATAACTACTTTTCCGTCAATTACATCTAATTTTACAACTGAAAATATTGGAATTCCTGTTTTATCTTCAACTAGTTGTTTACCTTCACCTTTTTCAATTACTGCTACTGCAGCTTTTATATCTACACCTACTTCTTTTAAGGCAGTTAAAGTTGAAATTAATGTTCCTCCAGTACTTACAACATCATCTATTAGAAGAATCTTTTCTCCAGCTTGTAAATCATTTATATATAAATTAGAAGATCCATATCCGGTTTTTTGCTTTATTTCTTTTTCACCTTCAAGGCCATACTGTCTTTTACGGATAATTACAAATGGAATGTCGGTAGCTAGGGATAATGCTGTAGCTAAGTGTATTCCCATAGCTTCAATAGCTACTATTTTATCTACATCCATATCAACATTTTCTTTCACAACATTTGCTAATTCACGAAGCATTGAAGGATTCATAGTTGGAACTCCATCACTTATTGGATTAACAAAATAATTATAATCACCTTTTTTAACAATAGGGGAAGCTTCTAAAGATTTTTTAACTTCTTCTAACATATATCTCACACAAAAATTTAAAAATTAAATTAAATATAATATATATTTAATATAAAATTTAATATAAATTTTTCTTAAAAAATAATTTTAATCGTGTGATATTATGGCGATGCTTGGAAATTTAGGTGAAAATCTTACTAATACTATGAAAAAGTTAGTAGGAATGTCAGTTATTGATAAAAAAACAATAAAAGAAGTTGTAAAAGAGATACAACGTGCTTTAATTCAATCTGATGTTAATATCGCTTTAGTTTTAGATTTATCCAAAAAAATTGAAAGTAGGGCTCTTGAAGAAGAACCTCCAAAAGGTATTACTCCAAGAGAATATGTTATAACAATTATCTATGAAGAAATGGTAAATCTTTTAGGTGGTGAGGCTGCAGGATTGGATATTGATGTTAAACCTTATAAAATTTTATTCTTAGGTTTACAAGGTAGTGGTAAAACAACTACTATTGGTAAATTATGCAGATACTTGCAGAAAAAAGGTTTTAATCCAGCTGTTGTATGTACAGATACATGGAGACCTGCTGCTTATGAACAATTAAGACAATTGACTGAAGAAATGCAAATACCTCTTTACGGTGATCCAAATAATAAAGATGCTCTTGATTTAGCCCAAAAAGGTTTAAAAGAGTTTAAAAATAGGAAAGTTATTATTTTCGATACTGCAGGAAGACACAAACAGGAAGAAGACTTAATTGCTGAAATGGATGAACTGGATGATATTGTTCAACCAACTGAATCTATTCTTGTAATTGATGGAACAATTGGTCAGCAAGCTGGCGAACAGGCTAAGGCATTCTCAAAGGCAACTGATGTTGGTTCTATAATAATTACTAAGTTAGATGGTTCAGCTAAAGGTGGAGGTGCAATGTCTGCAGTAGCTGAAACTGGTGCTCCAATTAAATTTGTTGGTACTGGTGAACGTATTGATGATTTTGAATTATTTGATCCGGAAAGGTTTATTTCAAGATTGCTTGGAATGGGTGATATTCAAAGCCTTATAGAAAAAGCTGAAGACAACATTGATGAAGACATGGCTGAAAAAACCATGAAAAACATGATGTCTGGTAAATTCACTTTGGTAGATATGCAAAATCAATTTGATATGATGAACAGTATGGGGCCAATGCAACAGGTCTTAAATATGATTCCTGGACTTGGAAATAAAGTATCTAAAGAAGCATCTAAAATGACTGAAGATAAAATTGAAGGATACAAGGTTATCATGTCTTCAATGACTAAAAAAGAAATGGAAGACCCAAAATTAATCAAACAGTCACGTATTAAAAGAATAGCTATGGGTGCTGGTGTTGAGGAATCAGAAGTAAGAGACTTGTTAAAATATTACAACAACACTAAAAAGACTATGAAAGGTATTGGAAAACGTGGACGCTTTGGTAATGGTTCAATGAACCGTATGATGGGCCACTTCATGAAATGATAATATGTATGAATTAGCCAAAAAAATATTAGAAGAAACAAATGGTCAGATTTGTAAACATTGCTTAGGACGTAAGCTTTCTCACATTGTAGAAGGTAGGGATAATATAAATCGCGGAGAAAAGATTTTTGAAGATTTAGAAATCCAGGAACCAGAAGAATGTGTGATTTGTGGAAATATCTTTGATAAAATCGATGAAGATTTATTTAAAAAAGTTTATGATAAAATTGACTTCTTAAATATAGAATTTGACACTTTTCTTGTAGGGTCCAGAATCGATAAAGAAATTAAAAGTCGTGATGATGAATTAAGTGAAAAATTCAACTTAGATGTGGAACCAATTAAAAAGGAAGTAAACAGAATAATTGGCCGTGTTATTGAAAATAATTTAGAAAAAGAAGTTGAATTTGAAAAACAAGACATTGTAATTAACATTGATTTAAGAAAAGATCCTAAAGTTAGAATTCAAATTAATCCAATTTTCATTGAGGGAAAATACAATAAGCTAGTTCGCGGAATTCCTCAAACAAAATGGCCTTGTGGCAAATGTAAGGGAAAAGGCTGCGAAGAGTGTAATTTTACAGGTAAACAATATCCTGAATCTGTAGAAGAGTTGTTATCTGAGCATATTTTAGAAGCTACAAATGGTTGGCAAGCTAAATTCCATGGTGCAGGTCGTGAAGATATTGATGTGCTAATGTTAGGTTCTGGAAGACCTTTTGTTCTTGAAATTAAAGAGCCTAAAATTAGAAAAATTGATTTAGCTAGTTTAGAAGAAAAAATAAATAAAATAAATGAAGGAAAAACTCAATATCATAATTTAAAATTCTGCCAAAGAAATAGAAAAGCAGAAATTAAAGTATCTTCAAGTGATGCTTATAAAATTTATAAGGCTTTAGTAAAATGTGACGTGCCTTATGATAAGGATAAATTAGCTAGTTTAAACAATTTAGATGAAATTCATCAACAAACACCTTTAAGAGTACTTCATAGAAGAGCAGATAAAGTAAGAATTAAGCATGTTCATAATGTTTCTTGTGAAGTAATTGATGATACTACCTTTGAGATGACTGTTAAAACAGAAGGCGGTTTATACATCAAAGAATTAATTTCCGGTGATGAAAACAGAACTAAACCTAATGTTGGTGAGCTTTTAGGAGTTAAATCTATTTGTGAACAACTAGATGTTGTAGAAGTAAGTGAAAAATAGGGATTATCATGAATAAAGAGTTTACACACCTAACAGATAGTGGAGTACACATGGTTGAAGTTGGGGATAAAATCAATCAGAAGAGACTAGCTATAGCTAGTGGAAAAATACATTTAGATGAAAACACTATTGAAATGATTCAAAATGAAGAAATTAAGAAAGGAAATGTATTAACTACTGCTCAAATAGCTGGAATTCAGGCTGTTAAAGATACTTCTTCAATTATTCCTCTTTGTCATCCATTGAGTTTAACTGGAATTGAAATAGATTTTGATGTTAAAGCAACTGAAATAACTGCAACATGCAGTGTTAGAACATTAGGCAAAACAGGTGTTGAAATGGAAGCTTTAACTGGTGTAAGTGTTAGTTTACTTACAATATGGGACATGGTTAAAGCTGTTGAAAAAGATGAAGATGGTCAGTACCCAGATACAAAAATAAGCGATATTTGTGTAATTAAAAAAGAGAAAATCTAAAGTTTATATACTATGAAAAAAATAAATATATTCAATTATTTTTATAAATTAATTTAAAGGGAGTTTATTATGTCAAAAAAGAATGATAAAATTAGCATGCCTCAAACTGGTGCTGGTTTAGTAAGATATTTTGATGAAGAAAGTGTAGGTCCAAAACTTTCTCCTGAACATGTTATAGTTATTACAGTTATTTTAGCTATATTCTGTTTTGTTTTAAGATACTCTGGATCTAGTTAAATTCCAGACTTTTTTCTTGTTTTTTTTTTTAAAAAACAAGCTATTTTTTATTATTAGGTAATTACATGCTAACTAAAAGAATTATTCCTTGTCTTGATTGTGATTTGCAAGTGCCAGAAGGAAGAGTTGTTAAAGGTGTAGAATTTAAAGAAATTAAATATGCAGGAAATCCTGTAGATTTAGCTACACGTTATTATGAAATAGGTGCAGATGAAATTGTTATTTTAGATATTACTGCATCTTACGAGCGAAGAGCAACAATGGCTGATGTAATTAATCGCTTAACTGAAAATGTTTTCATACCTATTTGTGTAGGTGGGGGGATTAGAAAAGTTGAGGATTATACAAAAATGCTAAAAGCAGGGGCTGATAAATGCTCTACAAATACTGCAGCTATTAAAAATCCTGAATTGCTAACAGAAGCTTCTAAGGTTGTTGGATCTCAGGCAGTTGTTGTTGGGATTGATGCAAAAAGAAGATATGTAGATAATCCATCAGATGCTCCAGATAAAAATGTTGTTGAAACTGCTGAAGGATATTGCTGGTTTGACTGCAGTATTTATGGTGGAAGAGAATTTACAGGTATTGATGCTATAGACTGGGCAGTTAAATGTCAGGAATTAGGAGCTGGGGAAATTCTTTTAACTAGTATGGATGGGGACGGAACTAAAGAAGGTTATGATATTGCTCTAAATAAAGCTATTAATGATGCAATTGATATTCCAGTAATAGCTAGTGGTGGTGGAGGAAATCCGGCACATATTTTAGAGGTTTTCCAAAAAACTGATGTTAGTGCAGCTCTTGCAGCTAGTATTTTCCATTTTAACCAATATTCAATTAATGAGGTTAAACAATACTTAAAAGAAAATAATGTTTCTGTGAGATTATGATAATTAATGCCCCAATTGACCTGGAACTCACTCAAAGTTCTGGTCAAACATCGCAACCTCCTTGGAAATTAAATAATAATGTTTACTCTGATGTTGTTTTAGTTGATAATAAACCAGTCTTATTTCAAGTTAAACAAGAAAACAATAACCTGGATTTTGATTTTATTGGGGATATTTCTAATAACCAAGCTGCTAAAAAAATAAAGACTATTTTTGATTTAGATTTTAATTTAGATAAATTTTATAAATATTTAAATAATCAGCCAGAATTAGCTGATATGACTAATTTTTGTAGAGATTTAAGATTATTTTTAGCTAAAGATAAATTTGAATGTGTAATTTCTTCAATATGTTCTGCAAATAATTCAATAGCTAGATGGACAAAATCTATTGATGATATTAAAAAATCGTGGGGAAATAAACACACTTATGATAACCTAGATTATTTCACATTTCCAGATATTTTTAGCTTTAAAAAGATATATTGCGATGATTTGGAAGAACTAGAATGTTGTACCCACATAAAAAATCTAGATAGCTGTATTAACAATTTGAAAACTTGTGGTGTAGGATATAGGGCACAATACATGAGGGGAGCTAGTGAGATTTTTACACTTGAAATGGACCTTGATGATATTTCTAAAATGTCTTATGAGGAAGCTTTTGAGGAAATATTAAAAGTTCCAGGGGTTGGACCTAAAGTAGCTGACTGTATATTGTTGTATGGTTTTAATTTTAAACAGGCATTTCCTAGTGATGTTTGGATTAAACGTATAGTTTCATATCTCTATTTTGATAATAAAGATGTAAGTGTATCTAAAATAAGGGAATTTGGCATAGAAGAATTTGGAGATTATGCTGGTTATGTTCAATTATACTTATTTCATTATGCTAGAATGTCCGGTTTAATGAAAAAACTTAAATGAAGTTGATAATATGAAAATAATGTATGTTACAATTATTGTAGATAATATGGAAGAATCTGTTGAGTTTTATACAAATGTTTTAGGTTTTGAGGTTGATGAAGTATTTAACTTACCTGCTGGAGTAATTACTCTTCTTAGTAATGGAAATGAAACAGGTTTTGAATTAATTGAAAATAATGCTTTTAAAACAGGCTTTTACTCTGTAGGATTGGATGTTGAAGATATTAATAAAGAATTAGAAAGTTTTAGAAAAAAAGATGTTGAAATAGCTATGGAACCAACTAAAATATCTGTTGGAATTATGGCAAGAGTTATTGATCCAAATGGAGTAAATATAGTTTTAATTCAACATGAGGATTAAGAAATGAACCTTAAATTAAAAAATGCTGTTCTAATTATAGCTGTAATATCTTCATTTTTCACAGTTTTTCTATCATCAGCTTTAACAATAGCTGTTCCTAGCATAGCTAGTGAATTTTCAATGGACAATATTCTTCAAAATTGGGTAACAATGGTATTTTTCTTTGTTGTTGCAATTTTTACAGTTCCTGTTGGCCAGATTTCAGGAAAATATGGTCTTAAAAAATCAATGATTCTAGCAACTATTCTTTATCTTATTGGAGCAATTGCAGCTATTTTATCAGTATCTACAGAAACATTTTTCATTGCCCGTATAATTCAGGGAATCGGTGGGGCATTTTTAAGTGTTGCATCTATGGCTTTGGTTGTATCTGCATTTGAGCCTCAGGAACGTGGTAAGGCAATTGGTATTAACATTACTGGTGTTTATCTTGCTACTTCATTATCTCCAGTTATTGGAGGATTTTTAAATCATGCTGTAGGATGGAGATTTATATTTGTATTTGCAGTTCCATTTTTAATATTGACTCTCGTACTATTAATTACTAAAGTAAATAAAGAATGGGCTTCTCTTAAAGATACATCTATAGACTGGAAAGGCTCTGCAGTTTATAGTATTGGTATTTTAATGTTTATTTATGGATTTACAATATTAAATGAACCTTTAGGAGTTATTTTAACAGTTTTAGGTTTAATTACACTGGCTATTTTCGCAGCTATTGAATTAAGAGTAAAATATCCAGTATTTGATGTTAGGTTATTTAAAAATTCTAAATTTGCATCAGCTAATTTTGCAGCTCTTTGTGCATATTTAGCAGCTTTTGCAATTGTTACTATTGTAAATTACCACTTGCAATATATTAGAGGTTTTGATTCACAGCTTGCAGGACTATTTTTACTCTCAGCACCTTTACTTCAAGTAATTGTAGCTCCATTGTCTGGAAGACTGTCAGATAAGGTTAATCCTCAAATATTATCTGCACTTGGAATGGGAATTGCAGCAATAGCTATTGGAATACTTGCTATGTTAGATTCTAGCACTCCACTGTGGTTATTAGTATTTGCTTTGATATTGGAAGGATTAGGATTTGGAATATTCTCTTCTCCAAATACCAGTGCAATTATGGGTGCAGTTCCGCCAAAAGACACTCCTACAGCTTCTGCTTCAGTATCTACAATGAGAGTTATTGGTCAGACAATGAGTATGGGAATGCTTACTTTGGTATTTGCTTTTGTGATGGGTAATGTGCCTATAATTCCCAAATATTACTTATTATTAATATCCAGTTCACAAATAACTTTCTTTATTTGTATGGTGTTATGTATAGTCTCAGTATTTGCTTCTTTAGTTGGAATTAAATCTAAAAAAATAGGGAGGATAGTTGAAATTTAACTATCTTTCTTCAACAGATAAATGGAGCATTTTGTCTCCTTGTTGGATTTTATTTACAACATCCATACCATTACCAATAACATGGCCAAATACAGTGTGTACTCCGTCTAAGTGTGGTTGTGGGGAATGTGTAATGAAGAATTGACTTCCTCCAGTGTCTTTACCTGCATGAGCCATTGAAAGTGCACCAGTTCCATGTTTATTTGGATTTCCTTCGGTTTCACATTTAATAGTATAACCAGGTCCTCCAGTACCATTACCATTAGGACAACCACCTTGAATTACAAAATCAGGTATAACTCTGTGGAAAGTTAATCCATCGTAAAATCCTTTGTTTATGAGTTTTTCAAAGTTAGCTACAGTATTTGGCGCATCTTTTTCGAATAATTCTAATTCAATTGTTCCTTTTTCAGTTTCAATTATTGCAACTTTCATTTTATCACTTTTAATTTTAAATATCATTAATACTATAAATATAGTTAATATAAGTATTTTATGGAAGTATTTTATGAACACAAATGAACTTATTGAAGCTGAAGATAAATATTTTATTAACACTTTTACAAGACAACCAATTGTCCTAGACCATGGTAGCGGTGTAAAAGTATGGGATAAAGATGGAAACGAATATACTGATATGTTTGCAGGAATTGCTGTAAATTCTTTAGGACATTCACATCCTAAATTAGTTAATGCTCTTCAAGGCCAAATTGAAAAGCTTATTCATATTTCAAACATTTATTATAATGAACCTGCTATTGAATATGCTAAAAAATTACTTCCTTTAACTCAATTTGACAGATTATTCTATGCAAATAGCGGGGCAGAAGCTAATGAAGGTGCTATTAAATTAGCTCTAAAATACACAGGCAAAAGCGAAATTATTACAGCTAAAGATTCTTTTCATGGAAGAACTTTATTAACATTAGCTGCTACAGGTCATGATGAATATAAGGAACCATATTTAAAAAATCTCCCACAAGGTTTTATTGAAGTTCCATATAATGATATTGAAGCTATTAAAGAAGCTATCAGCGATGAAACTGCAGCTATTATGCTTGAACCAATTCAGGGTGAAGGTGGAGTAAATGTCCCATCTCAAGAGTATTTTGATGAAATAGCTAAAATTTGTGAGGAAAATGATATTCTTTTAATTTTAGATGAAGTTCAAACTGGTTTTGGAAGATGCGGAACTTTATTTGCCCATGAAATTTTCGATATAAAAGTGGATATTATGACTGTAGCTAAAGGAATTGGTGGAGGGGTTCCTATGGGTGCATTTCTTGCGACTGAAAAAGTAGCTAGTGGTTTTGTCCCTGGAGACCATGGAACTACTTTCGGCGGAAGTCCTCTAGTTTGTGCGGCAGCTAATGCTGTTTTAGATACAATTTTTGATGAGAATTTATTAGAAAATTCCAAAGAAGTAGGTGCTTATTTTAAAGAGCAATTAAATGGCTTAAAAGAAAAACACGACAATATTGCTGAGGTTAGAGGCTATGGTTTAATGATTGGTGTTGAATTAACCCAAAACGGCGCAGAATATGTTGATAAATTAAGAGAAATGGGATTCTTAATTAACTGCACTGCAGGAAATGTTTTAAGATTTGTTCCACCTCTTATAATTACTAAAAAAGAAATTGATGAGTTTATAGATGCTTTGGATAAAGCTCTTTAAATTTCCCAATTTTTCTTTTCTAAAAGCTTTTCAAAAGCTGTTGATAATTCTAATGTTTTTATTTTTTCTAAATCTGCCCACATCCAGTCATCATGTTCATCACTAATAGCCACTTCTCCCGTAAGGTTTTTCAAATACATAATAACTTGAACAGTTCTTTTATGGACATAATCATCTTGTATGGCTTCGCAGAAGTCTCCAACTAATCCGTCTAAATTAGTTTCTTCTTTTATTTCACGTATTAATGCTTCATCGAAAAATTCTCCAGGATCTACTTTTCCTCCAGGTAATTCCCATTTGTGAGGATTTGTTCTGGATTTTGGATGTCTTCTAAGGATTAATATTTTATTATCTTTATTTTTAACGATTCCTCTCATTGTAAGTCCGTAAGGTTTTTCCATTTTAAATTCACCTATTTTACTCATTTGCTATTAGTAGCTATTTAATTATTTTGGATGTTGTCTATATTCTTATTTTGTTCATTTTTAGTATGATTTCAAGGGTAATATTTATAAGATATTAAGTTTCATAACTATTTATCGTATTATAGTTCAACTTGATAGAAGGTAAAGAATAATGGAATTTAATGAAAGAATAAGATATGTTGATCAGTTAAGGGCAATTAGTATACTTTTTTTAATCGCAATAAACATAGCTATGCTTTTTAAATATAAAAGTGTAGGTGATTTGCAGGAGTATGTTATTTTCACAACTTTTGGATTTGGTGTACCGATATTTCTCATGCTTTTAGGTTTGTTAATGCTTGATAGAGATTATTCAGACATTAAAACATTTATTAAAACAGATTTTATAAGGATTTTTGTCCCATTTTTAATTTGGAATGGATTATTAGCTATACTTATGTGTGCATCTGCAGGTAACCTTAGTGTCGATTTTTTCATATCTAAATTTATGACTCAACATTGGTATGCTTGGATGTTACTTGGTCTTTACTTATCTTTACCTATATTTGCTCCATATGTTAGGTCAACAAAATTAAAAGGTGCAAAATATTTCCTTATCCTTGCAATTTCCGCATCACTTATCTACCAACTAATCGCATATATTGGGTCTCCAACCTATTTTAATCTAACTTTCTTCATAGGTCCAATCCTTTACATGTTTTTAGGATATTATCTGGAAAACCAGAAATTCAATATAAACTCCAAATGGTTAATATTAGTTGGTTTTATCATATTTTTAATAACAACAGCTTATATGATACATTTTGACATTTTTGTAAATGGAATTCAAAAAACAATATTCCTGCATCATTATAATTTCCTAACTGAAAATTATGTAGATGTAAGTGTGGTAGCTATTTTACAGGCTGCTGGAGTATTTATAATGATTAAATATTTAAATGATCCAAAAATTCAAAATAATAGGATTTTAAAAAGGGTTCATAATAGTAAAAAGTTTAATTATTCTATAATGACAATTAGTAGGTCTTGTTATGGAGTTTATCTACTTAATCAATCATTATTGCTTATATTAACCACATTTGTTAATATTTCATTTTTAGATAATGTTATTGGAATTGTTTTATTGACATTTGTTTTAGCATTCTTGTGCTGTGTTATTATTTCAGCTTTAATTAAGATAGGAGTTCCTGCTAAATACATTGGTTATGATTAATCGGAAAATTTTTTTCCTTCCTTAATTTTAAATACAATATATAATAAAAATTAGATTAGTAATTTAAATTACAGGAGTTTTTAAAAAATGGATTTAAATATCAAAACCAATGATAAAAACCACTTAGATGTAGGTGGAGCTGATGTATGTGACATTGCTGAGGAATTTGGAACTCCTACATATGTCATAGATGAAAACAGAATAAAAGATAATTATAATAGATTTTATAATGCCTTTTCAAAATATTATCCTGATTTTAAAGTATATTATGCATGTAAAGCTAATACTAACTTAGCTGTAATGAGAATTCTTGAAAGTGAAGGATGTTGTATTGATGCAGTATCTCCTGGAGAAGTATACACTTCTAAAAAATTAGGTTTCTCTGGAGATAGGATATTATTCACTGGTAACAATGTAACTACTGAAGAATTAAAATTTGTGGCTGATCAAGGTGCAGTTCTTAATTTAGACTCAGTTTCAGCATTAAAAAGATTAGCTAAAGTAGTTGATCCGGAAGGATTCAAAATATCATTTAGAGTAAACCCAATGGTAGGTGCAGGTCATCATGATCACTGTATTACTGGTGGAGTAATGAGTAAATTCGGTATTATGGATAATGAAGCTGTAGAAGTATACAAACTTGCAGAAGAGCTAGGATTTACTCCAGTAGGTATGCACTCCCACATCGGTTCAGGAATCTTAGATCCGGAACCATTTAAACTAGCTATTGAATCAACAATAGATATTGCAGGAAAAGTACATAATGAAGCAGGCGTGGACTTTGAATTTGTAGACTTCGGTGGGGGAGTTGGAATTCCATACACTCCTGAAGAAAACCTTGTAGATATTGATACTTTTGCAAAAGAAAACATTGCTTTATTTAAATCTAAATTAGAAGAACATGATTTAGGTAATCCAACAATGTATCTTGAACCTGGAAGATACTTAGTAGGAGATGCAAGTGTACTTTTAACTCGTGTAAACAGTGTAAAACAAAGTTACAGAAAATTCTTAGGTGTAGATTCAGGATTCCATACTTTACTTAGACCAGCAATGTATGATTCTTACCACCATATTGTTTTAGCTAATAAAATGGATGCACCAAACACTCAAGAAGTAGATATTGCAGGAAATGTATGTGAATCAGGAGATTTATTTGCAAGAGACAGACCAATGCCTGATGTTGAAGAAGGAGACTTACTAGCTATTCTTAATGCAGGAGCATATGGATTTACAATGTCTTCAAATTACAATTCAAGGCCAAAAGCATCTGAAATCCTTGTTCGTGACGGAGAATGCTTCTTAACTCGTGAAAGAGAAACTTTTGAAGATTTATTTAATAAACAAACAATTCCGGATTACTTACAATAGGTGAAAAGATGGATTTAAAAGGATTAAAATTCTCTAAAATGCATGGAATCGGTAATGATTTTCCAATAATTGATGAAAGTGCTGGAGAAGTAATACCTGAAGCAGATAAAGCTGAAGCATGTAGATTCTTATGTCATAGACATTTTGGTGTAGGTGGGGATGGGGTATTATTTGTAACTCCTTCTGATGTTGCTGATATTGGGTATCGAATGTTTAATCCTGATGGAAGCGAAGCTGAAATGTGTGGTAATGGTATTAGATGTTTTGGTGATTTTGTATACAGAAAAGGCATATTAAAACAAGAAAAAATGACTGTAGAGACAAAATCCGGAATTAAAACTATTGAAATCACATTAGAAAATGATGAACCTGTCTTATTTAAAGTTGATATGGGAACATCTACTTTTAAAACTCCTGAAATTCCAATGACTTGTGATGTAGATGAATTCTTAGACTCTCCATTAGAAGTATTAGATACAACATTTAATACCACAGCTATTAGCGTAGGAAATCCTCATGCAATTATATTTGTTGATAATCTTGACGAAATTGACATTGATAAATATGGTCCAGCTATTGAAACACATGAAGTTTTCCCAGAAAAAATCAATGTTCATTTTGTTGAAGTAATGTCTAAAAATGAAGGTAGGATGCTTACTTGGGAACGTGGAGCAGGAGTTACACTAGCTTGTGGAACTGGTGCTACTTCAACAGCTATTTCTGGTGTTAAATTAGGTCTTTTTGATAGTGATGTTTTATTACACCTTCCTGGTGGAGACTTAAAATTTAATGTATATGAAAAAGACGATGAGTTAGGTGCTTTTATGGAAGGTCCTGCAGAATTAGTCTTTGATGGAGAAATTCAATAATTTCTCTTTACTTTTTTTATAAATAACCATTTATTAATACAACATCTTCAAAAAAGAAGTGTTCACTAACTGCTATTTCTGATACAAAACCTTGACTATCTAGAATATCTAATGTTTTCTTGTTGTCACAAAGTGAAGACTGAATTAGTTGGACAATTCCACCATCGTTTAAGTAATTTTTCACTTCATTTAAAAAAAGATTAATAACTTTCCTACCATCTAGGCCACCATCAAATGCATAATTTAAATTATCATCAAGAACTTCATCATTTTCAGTAGGTAGATATGGAGTATTAAATAAAATTACATCAAACTTTCTATCTTTTACAGGTTCGAATAAATTGCCAAACAATAATTCAATATTTTCAATATTATTGGCTTTAAAATTTTTACTAGCTAATTCTAGGGCATCATAATTAATATCTGTAGCTGTAACTTTAGAAGTTAATTTGGAAGCGTACATAGCTACTATTCCAGACCCTGTTCCAATTTCTAAAACACTTTGTCCTTCTTTAATTAAAAGGTTTTCAGCTAGCATATAGCTATCTTCAGCAGGTGTATAAACAGTCTCAGCAGTATCTATTATAAAATTATCCATTAAATATTACTCCTTTAAAATAGAATTTAAATGTATTGAAAGATAAAGTATTTCTTCAGGTGTTATAGTGGTTATTCTTTGGGTTAAGAGTTGTTCAATTTTCTTTTGCTTAATTGAATTTAGTTTAACTTTCATTTCTTTTTTATCTAAATCAGTTATAATATGTCTGGAATCAATTAAAGCATTTTTAACTTTTTTATTTCTATGCTGAAATAGGGCTTTTACAAATTTGGAATAAATTTCAAAATCAGTTTTACTTATTTCATCAATATTTAAATTTTTTAGCTCTCCGGTTAACTGTGGAAGTTTTGGAGTTAATTTAACAACAGTAGAATCAACTTTTGGCTTTGGAATAAAACTTTCAGCACTTACACTAGCTAGTGTTTCAACATCACATTTAAAATATAACATAGCTGAGAGTCTAGAATAATCTTTACTTCCTACTTTTCCATTCATTCTAGACGCAAACTCTTTTTGATACATTAAAATAGCTAGCTGGAAGTCATAATTTAAGAATTTAAAGGTAATTGGTGATGAAATTTGATAAGGTAGATTTGAGATGATTTTGTTAAATTTTGGAAATTCAACATTTAGTGCATCATCATTAATTAATTCTACATTATCTATATTTTCACTTTTTAATCGGTTTTCTAATATCTGGCAAATATTAGAATCTTGTTCAATAGCTATTACTTTTTTTGCCCGTTTAGCAAGTTCAATTGTTAATGTGCCAATTCCAGGACCTATTTCTAATACAACATCTTCTTTTGTAAGATTAGCGAATTTAATAAGCTGGTCTCGTTTATTTCTATCTATTAAATAGTTTTGTCCAAGATTTTTATTTAATTTAATTCCATATTCATTAAGGATAGCTTTTGTTGTTTTAGATAATGAGGAGGAAGTAGCATCATTATTCAAGGTTATCACTTACTTTCTTCTTTGATTCCTTTTATGTTTATTTGGAGCTTTTGGTATTGGAGTAAATAGGTAATATTTTTTCTTACCTTTTTTAGCTGTTGTTGTATCTAGCTCTTGTTTTACTCTGTTTACAATCATTTCTCCAGGATCACTTAATGAAGGTATTCTTTTAGTTATATCTTCGAAGCTTTCAAATGGTTTTTCTTTTCTAGCTTCAACAATTTCCCACATGTGTTTTTTACCAATTCCAGGAATCAATTCTAATTTGTGAAGTCGGGTACTGATTGCTCCTGCAGTATTGAAGAATTCAACAAATTTTTCTTCATTTTTTTCAACTATTTCACGTATACTATATTCTAACTCAATTCTACTAGTTGCAGTTAAGTTTTCATAGTTTAATTTTCCAAGAACTTTATATATTTTATCTCTTTTTCCTTTTCCAATATATACAGTTTCTTGAATTTCTAAATCAACTCCTTTTTTAGGAACTAATTCGAGTAAAGTGAAATAGTCAGCACCAATAGCTTGAGCAATTGCTTTACCTTTAAATTTAGACATATCTGAGTTCACATATCCTAAACTGAGATAATCTAATATAACAGCATTTTCTTCAGTTGCTGTTGGTATTTTTTGTTTTTTGTTTTTTGTTTCCATTTTATCACTTCACCTTTGAACTACTCCGCCCTCAGTGAGGATGGAATTTCCTATATTAACTAATTAATTGTTAGTAAGGAAATATTAAGTGTTTTAATAGTTTACAATTCATTTTTCTTAAAAGTTTTATTGCCAATTAAATAAACTATAGTTATAGGTTATGATTGTTAAGTTAAATAAACATATCTAAAAAGTGGTAATAGTATTGTTTTATGATTAAAAAGTAAAAAAAAGAAGAATAGTTTAAAAACTATTCGATGATGGTATATTGATCTAAGATTTCGAGAATATCTTCCATTTGCTCTTTTTCAATATGTGTAGCTTCTTTAGCAAATATTAATCTTAAATCAGATAAATCTTGTGGAATTAAATCAACAATACGAACAGCGAGTTTATGCCTTAAACCAATTTTGTCTTTAAGTTCAGATATTATTTTTTCTGAGTCTTCAACAGAATATCTTTTAAATCTTGCAAGATGGTTTAAAGTGATATTTTGTTCGTAATTTAATTCGTTTTCCTGTGAAAATTCTTCGAGAGCTTCTTTAACTTTTACACTTTGAATTGGTTCGCTCTCAATTATTTTTTTCCCAATCATAGTTATCATTTATTGGTTTGTTTGTAATTTTAAGTGATCAGGTCTGATAATTAATTCTTTTGCTTTGTTTCCATCAGTTAATGAAACAATGTAAGCTTTTCCTTTTTTATCAGTAATTTTACCAGTTTTTCCATGGAATCTTGGATGTGGTTGACCTTTTTGGATACTTGGGTTAATAGTAATGTGAACTAAGTCTCCTTCTTCAAATCTTTGAAGTTTGTTGGTAATTGGGTTGGATCTACCTTCTCTTGCTACTTTAGTCATTTTTCTTCTTGATTTACTTCTAAATCCTCTTGATCTTTGCATTTAAATAACCTCTTTTATAAATTAATGCACTGGGTAAATGAATCTATGTTATCAGCTACCTAATATATAGTCCATAATACTAGTAACATAGAGTATAAAAATTATAAAATATTATCATTTATTTGATAATATTAAATTATTTCTATAAAGATATTAATATACTTTTAGTTTTTTGGATTTAAAGTAAAAAGAAAAATATTAAAGTTCAACATTTTCAGCTGAAAATACAGTAATTTCTAAATCTTTTTCTAAAAGGCCATCAATATCTTCTCCAAATTGATTGAAATGCTCTAGGTATAAGGCATCTTCGATTTTTTCGAGGCCTTTGAACCTATGAGTAACTAAAAGTTCTGGATCTGCACGGTTTGTAAGTGCAAGACGAGCTAATCTTTCCATTCTTACACGTCCGCCAGGACATAATCCATTTTTGATATTGATATTTGACATACCACATCCCCATTCTACTCTAGGAAGTAAAACATTGTCTCCTCCACTTAAGTAGTTTACATTGAAGACGGTTCCTCCAGCTTTAGCACTAGCTATAGCTTCTTTCCAGGTGTTAGATAGGTTTCCACCTGCAATAATTACAGAATCAACACCTGCTCCATCTGTAAGTTCTCTGATTTGTTCATCAATTGGAGCTTCTCTGTAATTAATAATTTCTGTAGCTCCGTATTCTTTTGCAACTTTTACTGAAACAGGACGGGTTCCAGCAGCATAAATATCTGCTGCACCTAAAAGGGCAGCACCTGCAATAGCTGAAAGTCCTACAGCACCAATTCCAATTACTAATACACTTCTTCCTAATGGGATATCAGCATTTTCTGATTCCATCATTCCTGTAGACCACATATCTACAAGCATTACTGCAGCTTCATCACTTAAACCTTCAGCCATTAAAGCTAAGTTAGCATCAGCTAAGTTAACATGGAATCTTTCTCCAAATACTCCGTCTTTGAAATTTGAAAATTTCCATCCGCCTAATGGTTCTGTAGTTTGTGAAGGGTAACCTCTTTGAGCAGCTTCATCATCCCAGTCTGGAGTAATAGCTGGAACAATTACTTTATCTCCTACTTTAACATTTTTTACTAAGCTACCGACTTCTTCTACAACACCACAGCTTCGTAACCTAAAACCATGTCTTTTCTATCACTTATAGCTCCTTCCCATACAGTATGTATGTCTGAAGTACAAGGTGAGACACATGTTGGTCTTACAATTGCATCTAATGGTCCGCATTCAGGAACTTCTTTTTCAACCTAACCAGTTTCATTTAGTTTTTTCATTGCAAATCCTTTAAATGTTGCCATAAAAATCCATCATATAGTCTTTTTTTATCAATTGGGGATCGGTTAGGAAAAATTTAAAAGTAGTAAGTTGAATATGTTTCCCAATTGTAATTTTTTATAAGACTATGTTTACTAGTATATTTTATCGAATATATATTATTTGCTATTCAATGCTAAAAAATTATCAGCAATATTAAAAAAAGTTAGAAAGATTATATTAATCTTTCTTAATATGTGGTTATTGGTTCATCTTGTTTAGCCCATTTAGTAACTCTGACTGTAATAGGTTGAGCTATAAATGTCCAAACAAACATTATGACAAAGTGAACAAGAATCATTATAGCGATATTAGTCCAGCTTACAGTAAATGCAAATGCTATTGATATGAAAATGGTGTTATCTAATATTTCACCAATAGCAATAGCTCCAATAGATTTATATCCAACATTTCCGTCTGTGGATTTTTCTTTAATCATAGTGGTTAATTTAGCATTTACAAAGTTACCTATGACATAAGAAATAAATGATCCAACTAACATTCTTGGAGTTTGTGAGAATATGTATGCAAAACTGCTTTGTCCTTCCCAGTAACCCGCTGCAGGTAGCATTAATGCAATTGTTGAGACAATAACGAAAAGTAAATTACATGCTACTCCAAAAAGGATAGTTTTTTGTGCTGTTGATTCACCGTATGTGTCAGCTATTATTGATGTAAGAATAAATACTAGTGGGTAGATTATTACTCCACAAGGAACTGTAAGGTCCCAAAATCCTAAGTTTAAAATTTTCACAGTAACAATATTTGATGTAACAAAAGCTACACAAAATATTGTAATTAACATTATTTTTTTCTCAAAATAATTCATATTAAAATTTATAGAAATGCCTCCTAGTTTTAGACAATGGGTATTATTTTGGGTTTAATTCCTATTAATAAATTTCTATTGAATTATTATCAGATATATGGAAGTTGGTGTATTCTTAAATAGAATAGATGATGGTTTTTTAAAAAAGAGTTTGGGAAGAAGATTATTCATCTTCAAATCTTCTTCTATCCATTAATTCTTGACGTTTTCCTGGATTCCAACCACCTGATGATGATTTTGCACGTCCTACTTGTTGAACATATCCAGTGATTCTGTCATACCATTCAACATCTTCAGTTTCTCCACATGTTGGGCATTTATTGTTTAAACCTTTCATTAAAGTTTTACAACTAAGGCAAAAACTTAATGCAGAACTGTAAGCCCAGAAACCAATATCTGATTTTCTAGCTATTTTATTAGTTAAACTCATTAAGGAATCTGGATCAGAGTAAGATTCACCCATAAATGCATGGAATATATGTCCTCCAGGGGTTAAGCTGTGGTATTGTTCTTCGATTTTTATTTTGTCAATAAGGGATACATCAGTGTTTACTGGCACATGTGATGAGTTAGTGTAGTAATTAGCACTTCCGTCACCTTGTACAATAGCTTGATCTCCAAATTGTTCTTTATCAAGAGTTGCAAATCTGTATGCAGTAGATTCTGCAGGGGTCTGAAGAACAGACCATCTAAGACCAGTTTCTTCTTTTAATTTGTCAGCTCTTTCGTTTAAGTATTCAATACATTTAACACCAAATTTGTTTGCATCTTTATCTTCAATACCTGCTCCGAATAAAGATAATAACATTTCATTAAGACCAACAAAACCAAAGGATAATGTTGAATTTTGGATTCTGTAATAGCTGTCTTCTCCAACTTTTTGTTTGAGGAATGGTAATATATGGAAGTCATTTAAACATTTTAATCCTTGTTCCCTTCTAAGCATTAAGGTTTCTGCAGCTAAGTCCATGTATTCGTCTAAGTACTCAAATACTTGTGATTCATCTTTAGATTGATATCCTATTCTTGGAAGGTTTAAAGTTACATATGCAAGGTTCCCTGTTCTTAAACAGTCTTGTTCCCAGTCACCAGTCCAATTATCTTGTAAACAGGTCCTACATCCCATGTAGTTTGCCATGTTGCCTCTGTAATCTGGTAACATATTAATAAAGTAAGATGATCCATATTTTGCAGATAATTCATGAACTAAATGTAAGTCTTCGTCATAATCTCCTTTTAAGGTTTCTTCACGAAGGGTGTAAATAGTGTTTGGGAAAAGATGAGGTTTTCCTTCTTGGTCACCAGCAAGTAAGGTTTCAGTAAATGCTTTTTGGATTAATCTGGTTTCTTCTTCATAATCTCCGTAAGTTCCAACTTCTTGTCCTTTTGGACCATATGCAGTTACATCTTGTAGGAATTTTGGAACTCCGAATTCTAAAACCATACTTGTAAATGGTACTTGGGAACCTCTAGCTGCGTAAGCCATGTTTAAATTATAAATAAGCATTTGGACAGATTGTTTGATTTCATCGTAAGTTCTGCCTCTTGCAAATGGAGCTACAAATACATTCCATAAAGACATAGCTTGTCCACCAGACATGTTTTGTTGTGATGCAAGCATGATTTCTCCAGTATGGTTCATTAAAGTTTCCATGTGGTTTGGAGCTCCTGCAACAGAGGTGTGGTCTCCAGTTCCATCTACTTTAAGTCCGTATTTGATGAAAGTCCTTATATCATGTTGCATACAGTTCAAAGGTCTTCCTGCAAAGAATTCTAAATCGTGAATGTGAATGTCTCCAGCCATATGCGCATCAGCTAAGTGTGATGGGAGCATTTGTAAGAGAGCATATTGTTTTAATGCCTCGTCAGCTACATGTTTATGAATACTTTCAGGGTTATGAATCATATTTGCGTTATCTCTGTTACCATTTTCAATTAATGAAGTAATGTTATATACAGGGATACCTAAACGAGTGTAACGACTTCTTAAGTCTTCTAATCCATATTCCACAAGTTTGGTGTTTACCATTTCCCTAATCATAGGTGCAGTTAAGTATTCCACATTTAATTTTTTAAGTTCTTTCCAAACTTCAGTAGCTATTTCAAATGCAGTTTCTTGGGATGCTCCAGTTTCTTCAATTAAAGTATTTGCGATTTTAGATAAATCAAATGCTTCAATAGTGTCTCTGGAAGTACGTACTTTTAATTGGGTACTAGCTAAATATTTGTTAGCTATTTCACCATCAATGTCTTCTAAACATTCGTGTACAATTTTTTTAATTTCTTTAGTTTTGATACCATCATAAAGTGAAGAAACAACCTGAGCCACAATTTTATCAGATTCAAAGAAAGGAGTTTCAACCATTACTAATGATTTTAATAACTTTTCATAGCTGAATCTTTCTTTTATACCGTTGTTTTTTTCAACGTTGATTTTTTTTAAGTTATCAAGTTCTTTCATTATTTCAGAAGTCTTTTCCATATATAGTCACCGGTCTACTAAGTTTAACAAGAGAGTTTCCTCTTACTTGTATTATTTTATATTTTTTCTTGTATATACAATGTTCGCTTTAACACGAACAATGTTTTCTTTAGTTAAAATTATTTATGAATTTTTAAATATTATATTAAATTGCTAGAGCAATTAAAAAGTATTAATGTTTCCTAGAAGAAAACATCTAGGGAACTTTGTTTAGATTTATCACTTTCAAAAAGCGAGTGAATTCCAAACTCTTGAATTTCTAAACGTTGTCTTAAATAATGAGATACAGGGTATCTATTTACTAAATCTTGGGATATTTCAAGATATTTAGTTACTGAACCTTTAGAAACTGAAAGTATTAAATTTCCACCACATTTACATTTTCCAGTAAGTGGCATTCTTCTATATTTTGAACCACATTTTGTACATCTTACTTTTTGTTTGGAAAATGCTCTTGAATTTCCCATAATATCCGGTAAAAAGTGGGAAGATAAAACTTTTTCTACAACTCCTCTTTGATCTACAGCTCTAATATTCTCAGCAAGTGCAATTTGAGCTTCTACTTTTTCTCTCATTGAAGGAAGTCTTTTATAAAGACATACTGTAGGTCCTGCATGGATACTGGAGGTATGGTGGGAAAACATTAATCCTTCATATTGCTGAGGTGTTCCTAAATGCATTTCTACATTATCTATGTATTCTAAAACTTCAGCAGGTTTTAAAGGTTCATAGGTTTTCTCATAAAACTCAACTGGGAATCTATCAAAGATATCTAAGTTGTGAGATTCATCATCTATCTCTTCAGGGTCAATTCTTGAAGATAAAACTAAAGGTGCATCCATACTTCCACCTCTTGTATTTGGCAAGTAGGATTTTGAGAAGTTAATTAATGCATCTAAAAGTAACATTACTGCATCTTCATCACTATCACAATTTCTACGTTTTGCAGAGTGGAAATAAGGGTGAGCATAACAGCATAATGCTTTTGTAAATCCAACAATTCTGCCTAATACTCCTGCAGAAGTGTGAGGAGCAAGACCCGCTACTAAATGGCCAATTAAATCAGATTTTTCTTTAACATTATAGAATCTCTCCATTCCATAATATCTTTCAAGTTCATCATCAATGAAATTAGCTGTACGAACAAGATAATCTGCACAATTATTGGAAATAACAATATCCTGTACTCTAAGCTCTATAATTTGATCTTCATTTTCAATTGGATTTCCATAGCAATCTTTAGTATAACCCATTTCAAGAAGTTTTTCAACAGTAACTCCAATTTCTTTTGGAATAAAGTGAGTCAGTGGTAAATCTGTTGAATCATGACGGATTGTTCCATCTTTAAAAGTGAATACATCATTTTTAGATCTAAGTATTCCTTTTTCAAGAGGTTCAGGTAACTTAGATTCAGAAATCATACCTACAACACCTTTCATTTCATCAACTTTTCTCACCTTCACATTATCAGATGCTTTTTTAAGCATAGCTGAAAGATTAATGTTTTTCACACTGTGAGGACTAATTTCTGTTGGAGCTCCACAGTGAGGACAAATTGATTGGAATGAACTAATTTTACATTGAGTACATTTTCTTCTAGCTAAATCTACTTTAATATTTCCGCTTTTAGCTGCAGTAGCTACTAATCTTCTACTTCCACCATAATTACCAATTGGGAATAATCCATGTGGTGCAGGTCTCATTAATCTTTCTTTAGATTTTTCAGGTCTTCCTACACGGGTACCAATATATGCTGGAGCTTTATTTTTAATTTCAATTGGACAAACTTCATTTAAAGCTTCTAGAGTACTTTCTTTAATAGGAATATTGTCTACTAAAGTATTTATTAAAGCATAGCTATGGTCTTTATCTATTGTGAGTTTTCCATCTTTTACAGTATGTGGAACACCTATAATTTCCAATACTCTTTTTCTGTAATCTAAGTCAATTGTAAGACCATTTTCTTGTGAGTATTCTGATTTATTTTCTAGGATTACATCAATTAATGAGTTTAAATCATTTATTGTTACATCGTTATAGCAGTAAGTGTATTTTGGATGTAATGGTATATTATATTCTTCAGATAATTTAAAAGCTTCAGTAGCTGGAATATAATCATATTCTAAGCGGTGTAAATCAAGGGTTTTATCTTCACTATCAAATTTATCACTTTTTTGAAGTAGACCAAGCCACCATTCTTCACACCATCCTGAAGGCATTAATGGTTGGTTGTTTCTTAAAAATTCTCCAAATGCAACAAGCATATCTCCTAAAAATAAGATTTCAGCAACTTGATTTTTAAGTTCTTTAGCTTGTTTTATTTTATTTATTATTACAACATCCCCATTTTTAAGCTTTACAGTAGGTCCTTCTATAGAGTCTACTGGAACAACACAATTACCTTTTCCGGGATATTCAATTTTAAGCTGTGTTCCGACAGCTAAAAAATCAAGTAATGCCATTGTTGCAGGATGAACCCCCATAGTTGCAAGGCCAGTGTTTCTAGAACGACCATATCTTAAACGAAAACCTCCTTTTTCAGATGGATAACCTAAAACCGGCCTTCCACCAATAATATCCTGAATATATTTTGGTTCAGTTACTAAATCTGCACCACCATCATCGTCAGATTTTTTATCATCAGTTTTTGGTTTGGAATATTCAGAAAGCCATCCCCAACTATTTAATTTAAGCTTTTTAGAGATTTTTAAAATCTTTTTAGATTTCTGTATAACTCCTTCAACCATAGCTAGAAGAGCTCCTCCACGAATGTTATTTGTTTCAACACGTTCCAAATCCCTGTGAGATACTTCAACTTGGTCAGTTTGTTCTCCGGTAACTTCTACAGGAATATGATTAGCAGCAAATCTTACTTCTTCTGGTGTTGGGGAGTATTGTAAGTTAGTAACTTCTGATTCATAAAGCTCTACTTCTTCAACATAACGTTCAATTTCATCTTCAATAGGTTTAAAATCATCAATTCCAATAGCTTCTTTGATTTTATCCCCAAGTAAAACAGCTAGTGCTGCAGCAGTTCCTCCTGCACTTCTGATAGGTCCTGCAAAATAAACCGCAATATATTTTGTAGAATCAAAATTTTCTTTAATTTTTACTTGAGAAATACCTTCTAGAGGAGCAGCTACTACTCCTTCTGTAAGAATAGCTAGTGCAGTTCTAAGTCCTTGGTCGCATCTTTGTTCTTCGTTGTAGTTTGCCTTTTCTTTTGTAAGTTCAAATTTTCCAGATGCAATTTCAGCAGCTATTTCAAAAGCCACTTCTTCTCTTGTTATATCTTGTTCTAATTCTTTAATACGTTTAGCAACACCTTCTGGACCAACAAGCCCTTCAACTCTTTCAGCTAAATCCTTTGCTAAAGGAACTTCACTTTTTGTTTCAACATCCAGTCCTTTAGACCTTGCTTCGTTAGCTATTTCATATAATGCTTTAGTATCTGCTTCTAATCTATCAAAATAGTCCATGTTTATCTCCATGTCTTTTAAAATTCGTTGATTATAGGTATGTTTTGCTACTTATTTTAATGTATTGGAAGTGTGCAAAAATTTTCATTTGTAAAATGAAAAATTTCATAAGTTCTAAAGGTTTAAATAAGTTAAATATAATATACATATATTTAGTATACTGTAGTTGAACATAAATTTAGAAAATATTGTTATTGCTAATATGGTGATATAGTGTCTGAAGAAAACGGGGCTGAAATTGAAAGCCAATTAAAAGAAAAAGATCAAAAATTAGATAATCAATCTAATGAACTTAATTATTTAACTAATGAAATTATTCCTAATCTTAAAAATGAAAATGCTGAGTTAAAAAAAATTAAAGATGAATTAACTGAAGCATTAGATAAAGCTACTAGGAAATATTATGACCAATTAGATATTAACGCTGATTTAAGTGAAAAATTAACTAAAATCGGAGCTGATGATGCAATCAATAAAGTAAGAGCTGAAAAACTTGAATCTGAAATTGATGATATTAAAAAAGATGCGGAATCAAAAGTAGCAGAATTTAAAGCTAAACTTGATGAGGTTGATGCTAATAGTATTAATAACCTTAAAGAAGAAAATGAAAAATTACACGCTGATTTAACTGAAAAAGTTTCACAATTAGAAAAATTCAAAAACAGTAAAAATGATCTTGAATCTGAAGTTAGTGAATTAAGAAAACAAGTTATCGAAATGGGAAACTATAAAGAAGAAGTTGATGCTAAAGTTAAAGGTGAAATGAATAAGCTTAATGAAGAAATTAAATCACTTACCTCAGAATTAAAAGGTAAACAAAGCAGTTATGACAAATTACATAACGATTCACAAAAAACTATTGATGATTTAAAAGGACAAGTTTCCAAACTTAAAAAAACTTTAGAAAAACAAGCGAATAGAGGATTTTTAGAAAGACTTTCCAATAAACAAGTCTCTATTGATGATGATTAAATCATCATCTTATTTTTTTTTATCATAATCATCTAAGAATGCCTTAATTTATAAGGGGTAATTCAATATGTATGATGATATTTATTTCATGAATGAGGCTTTAAAAGAAGCTAAAAAATCTTTAAGCGAAGGCGGCATACCAATTGGTGCTGTTTTAGTTAAAGATGAAAAAATTATTTCTTGTGGCCATAATAAGCTAATTCAAAAAGACTCTGTAATTATTCATGCTGAAATGGATGCTATTGAAAATGCAGGGCGTTTAACACATGAAGATTATCTTAAATCTACATTATATACAACTCTTTCTCCATGTCCAATGTGTTCTGGTGCTGTAATTTTATATAACATTCCAAAAGTGGTTATTGGTGAAAATACTACTTTAATGGGTGCTGAACATTTACTTGAGAAAAATGGTGTAGAAATAGTGGTTTTAAATAATTCAGAATGCAGGAAATTATTTGAAAAATATGTGGAAGAAAACCCTAATAGTTGGAAGAATGAATTGTCCAAAGTAGGGAATTCTACCGATGTTTCTAATTTTTAAGCTTCTTGTCTTAATCTTTTAACAACAAAATCTTTATCAAGAGATAGTAAGAATGATGCTGCTCTTGGACCTTGTTTTTGACCTAAAATCATTTTGTAAATAGCTTGGAATCCTTTTTGAGGTTTTAATCCTTGACCTTCAAGAATTTCATACATTGCATCATGTAAATCTTCTGCTTTGTCAAAGGTTTCTTTTTCCATTAAATTAGCTAAATCACTTAAGAATTGAGTTTGCTCATCAGTTAATGGTAATTTTGGAACACTTTTCTTCTGAACTTGGAATTTTACAAATTTAGGTGCATAGGTATCTAGCCAGTTAACAACATTATCAACACGTTCTTGGAATTGTGTTAATTCTGTTTCATTTAAGTCTCCGAATTCTTTATCTTTAAAGCTTTTAGTTAACTGAGAATTGTTTTTAAGAATTGTGAAGATTTTTTCTAAATTATTTCCAGCTATTTGGTAAGCATTAACTAAGAATCTGTAAGGTGGCCTAAATGGTAATGGGCTGCCTTCATTTATTTGAGCTATTTCATAGATTTTTTTGAATTTTTTACCTTCTTTTTCAGATGGTGCTTCTTCTTCATCATAAAATACTTTTTCTACTTTATCAAATTGGTCCATAAAGTCTAAAAATTGCATTTTAGGTGAGAAATCTTTAGCTTTCATTGGTTTGCTTCTAAATAAGTAGTAATTAAGACTTTCAGCAGGTCCAATAGCTAACCATTGTGCTGGTGTGAAAAATACTCCATGGGATTTACTCATAGCTTCTCCATCTAAAGTAATCCATTCATAAGGAACTGGGTATGGTGCTTCATAATCAAATATTTCTTTTGAAATAATGCTACTTACATCATATGATCCTCCACTAGCTGCATGGTCTTTTCCAAATGGTTCGCAGGTAACATTAAATATTTTCCACCTTGCTGCCCATTCTACTCTCCAGGTAAGTTTACCATTTCCAGATTTAATATCCATTTCACCTTCGTGACCGCAATCACATCTGTATTTAATGATATCCCCATCAAAATCATATGCATAGGTAGTATTTACTCTACCGCACTCTTCACAAATTGGATTGTATGGTAACCAGTCATCAGCTAATGGCTCTCTTCTGTATTGATTGAAGATTTCTTTGATTCTATCTACATTTTCCAGTGCAGTTCTTATGTAGTCATTGTAAACTCCACTTTTATACATTTCAAATCCGGATTTATGTTCTATTTCAATACCGTATGCATCCATAACTCCTAAAAATGGTTTTTCAAAGTGTTCTACAAAGTTATCGCAACAGCCATCAGGACATGGAATTGTTGAATAAGGCATTCCAAGGTATTTGTCATAATCTTCAGGTAATGGATATGGAACTTTTCTAAGTGGGTCGTGATCATCTGCAATCCAGATAGTTTGTGCTTGTTTTCCTAATTCACGTAATTTTTTTCCAATTGCATTAGCTATAAATACATCACAGGAGTTTCCAATATGGATAGAACCGGATATGGATGTTCCACTTGCAATTACATGTTTATCAGTATCTCTTTTGCTTAATTCCTCAGCTATATTTTCAATCCAATGTTTCATTACATCACCGATAATTCATAATCATAAAAAATAAGTTATACAATTAATATTTCTTGTTATTAATATAAAAGAGTTTTTAAAAAAAGAGTGGGGGAAGTGAAATTAGTTTTTAACTAATTGATTTGAAACAATAATATTGCTTTGACTTTGAAAAATTGCTTTAAAATAATAATAGAATACTAAAAAAGCAGTATTGACTTTTATTTTATACTAATATTTATATATTTCAAGTTTTCTAATCATAACTAAGTTTTAAAAGATTATTGCTATTTGGAGGTATGGTGATGTTTTATGAAAAATATTCTAAAAATTATTTAAACGAAGTTATTTTTCAA
Source organism: Bacteroidaceae bacterium (assembly GCA_963606955.1). Classification (GTDB taxonomy): domain Archaea; phylum Methanobacteriota; class Methanobacteria; order Methanobacteriales; family Methanobacteriaceae; genus Methanocatella. Next base: position 30,476 of record CAVDAS010000001.1, on the reverse strand, counting down.
ATTAGATTCTCTCCATTATTGCAGCTTTTTACTGATGAAAAAAATGCGGTGGCGGATTTTCAAAATAAAGTAATTGATGATTTTCCAGAAGTTAAATTTGAAGAAATTAGGAGGTCTAATGTTAAATTAGCCAGTATTGGAATTCATAATGAATATAATAATGAATTTTTAACATGGGTTTTTACAAATAAATCTGGAAAATATATTAGATTAAATGGTGAAGAATTAATTTTAGGATATTCTGGAGAAGTTTATTCATCATTTGATGATTTTTTAAAAGATGTTAAATTGGTTACTGAAGCATTAAAACAATATAAACTTCCCCAAATTAAATCAATAGGTTTAAGATACATTAATCAAATTCGGGTAGATGATAAAAATAAATGGAGTCAATATATTAATCCAAATTTGCATTTAATAAATGGTGCATTTAACGAAGATGAATTAATTCAATCAATAAATAAAACTAATCTTAAAATTCAAGATTATGATTTAATATTTCAATTTGGACAATTTAATCCGGAATATCCTAATATTTCGAGTAAAAAAGACTTTGTATTAGATTATGATTGTATTTTAGTTGATGATGAACCTTTTGAGAATATTTTCATTAATTTAAATAAAATGCATGAAATTATTTATAATAGATTTGAAAGTGATATTATGGATGGATTAAGAGAAAAAATGAGGTGAATTTATGAATAATGATTATACTACCTATCATAGCCAATCTGGGAATTTAAAAATTAAAAAATGGTCTATTAAAAGATTTAAGATAGATACTACACATTATAAATCTAATGGTCCAAGAATAGTTAAAAGTTTTGATATTAAATTTTGAGTTTCATGAAATCAAATATTAAATCAATATATAGAAAAAATAATGGAAATAGAGTTTTACAAGGTGATATTCTTAATAATATATTAATCCCTATATTTGATAATAATAAATTAAATTTCGTTGAATCTTATTATTCTGTAGTTTTGTCTCAAGATTGTGATTTAAATCAAGATTATGTGGCACGGAATGATTTTAAAGATAAAAAATTTAATAATGGTGATAAAATCAAATCGATTAATAATAAATTGATTCCATCTATATTATTGTGTCCAACATATCCCGCTGATCAATTAAGAGATGGGATTCATTTACAATTTTTAGATTTACCAATGTCTAAAATAAGTAAGCCAGGTAAAACTCCTTGGAAAAAAATAATTCAAAATGAAACCCCTAGATATCATTTTTTACATGGGTCTGATGACTTTAAAATTCCGAATATTGTTTTAGATTTTAAACGATATTATACTGTATCTAGAGATTATTTGTATTCTGTGTATGGGGATTTCTACATAGCCTCTTTAAATGAGTTGTATCGTGAAGATTTATCTCAAAGATTTGCTAATTATTTTTCTAGAGTTGGAATTCCTAATTTGGAATAATTAAACTATTTTTTTTTAAAATGTCGTTGTTGTCATATTGTAAAATTTATTTGTGCATGTGTTTTTTTTAAAAGTATATTAAATTGCTTTGACTTTGAAATATTGATACGAGCTCGTAAAATTGCTTTTATTTCCAACAGAATATTTTTATACTCTATCAGATAAATTAAACTTATTAAAACAATAAGGTAATAAAATGATTGAATATGAATTTGATGATCTTGTCGATATAATGGCTGACCCTCTTACAAATAACTTTATTGCAGGTATGATTGATAAGGAACGCTGTGAAATTGTACGTTTCATTAGAATTCCATTAGATACGGGTTTCGCAATAATGTCTAGGAGAAAATATGTTATAATCGACCTTCAAACAGATCCAATAACAGAAAAACAAAAAGAAGAATATGCGAAAATCATAGGATTGGTAGCTTATGGTACAGCTATGCCTGTGGAATTATATGTAATAAGTGCTGTTGAAAAAACACAACACATGGCGTATGTATTTAATGAAAAAACAACTTTTGATATAAATGTTATTTCACTTAAAGATAAAAATGCAGATGAGTTGTTTGCACAAATAAAAGCACCAGATTCTGAAATAACTAGGCATGATGTAGTTCGGTTGGTATTTGCCCCGTTCATGACTAGTTCACTTGATGCAGAAGAAATAGTTATTCAATGTGTTCGTCAATTATATAAGCTACGTATACCAACTGCTTTTCAATATATTGTATTTATTTTAGAGGTAATGGTAATAGAAAGATTAATCGATGATTTTGAACTTAAAAAAGAACTTGTTGAGGTGTTACTTATGAGATGGGAAGCATATGGAGAGATTCTAAGTGATGAAATAGAAAAAACCAAAAAAGAAATAGCTAAAAACATGTTAGATGAAGGTATAGACCGTGAATTAATATCAAAAATTGTAGGAATAGAGGATATATAATTATCCTCTTATTTTAAAATAGCACTGTCAGATTTGTCTAACCATTCGTTTACTATTTTTACTGCACAGTAGTTTCCACACATTGTACATGCATCTGAGTCTTCAGGAGGTCTTTGGTCTCTTTTTGCACGTGCAGCTTCAGGAAACATTGCACATGAGTATTGTGCTTCCCAATCAAGTTTTTTACGAGCTTCAGCCATAGCTAAATCTTGTGAGCCGTCGACTGTACCAGTTGCCAAGTCACCTGCATAAGCTCCAATTTTTGTTGCAATTACTCCTTCTTTTACATCATCAGGGTTTGGAAGAGCAAGGTGTTCTGCAGGAGTTACATAACAGATGAAATCAGCTCCGGCTTTTGCAGAAGATGCTGCACCAATTGCAGATACGATGTGGTCATAACCTGGTGCTACATCACATACAATAGGTCCGAGCATATAGAAAGGAGCATTAGAACACATTTTCTTTTGAATCATAACATTTGTTGGTATTTCGTTAATTGGGATGTGTCCTGGTCCTTCAATCATACATTGTACTCCAGCTTCACGGGATTTGTCGATTAATTCTCCTAAAATAATTAATTCTTGAATTTGGGCTCTGTCTGTTGAATCTGCAATTGATCCTGCTCTCATACCATTTGCAAGTGAAAGAACAACATCATGTTCTTTAGCAATTTCTAAAACATAGTCAAAGTTTGAGTATAATGGATTTTCTTTTTCATTTTCAACAATCCATCCGGACACAAAGGATCCTCCACGGGATACAAGTCCAGTTACACGGCCTTGTCTTTTGAGTCTTGTTAGAGTTTCAATGTTAATGCTGCTGTGAATTGCCATAAAGTCAATACCATCTTTTGCTTGTTTTTCAATGGTTTTAAATAAATCTTCTTCTTCCATGTAAATCACAGAGCCATCTTTTCTAATTCTTTCAATAGCTGCCTGATAAACTGGTACAGAACCTACGGGTAATGGAGACATCTCAAGAACTCTTCTTCTTATTACATCTAGGTCTCCACCAATACTTAATTCCATTAAACAGTCTGCACCACAATCAATAGCTATTTGTGCTTTTTTAACTTCTTCATCAAAGTCAACAATGTCAGTTGAAGTTCCAACAGTTGCATTAACTTTGGTTTTAAGGCCTGCACCAATACCAGAAGCTTCAATATCTCTGTTTACATTAGATGGAATTACTATTGTCCCATTAGCTACTGATTTTAAAATAAATTCTTCAGAAACATTTTCCTTTGCAGCTACATGTTTCATTTCATCTGTTAAAATACCTTTTTTTGCATCTTCTATTTGTGTCATATCTCATCACATTAATTTTAGTCAATTACTTTTTAAAAATATCAAATAAGATTTAAAAACTTATCATCTTGTCTTGATTGTGTTTTATTTTCAAGGTAATAGTATTTAAATTAATCTGATTGAGTTTAATTCAAAAAAAGTTGATATGTCTAAAGTTTGTTTTAAAAAAATAAATAAAAAGAGAGATTAATAAAATTCGCTCATTCTTTCGAAAGCATCATCGAAAGTAGGCATGTTAGTTTGACATCCTTGTTCTTCTACAATAAAAGAAGATACAGAAGATGCAAATTTAGCAGATTCTTCAAGTGATTCACCATTTAAGAATCTTGATAAAAATCCTGCTCTGTAAGAATCTCCAGCACCGGTAGGGTCAATAGCTTCACGAAGAATGGCGTCTACTTTGATTTTATCAGTGTTTGAATAAATTTCGCTTCCATTAGATCCACAAGTTTTTACAATGATTTTAGGACCAAGTTCCCTTAATCCATCTAAATCCACTTCTAAACTTTCTAAAATTCTTCCAATTTCGTAATGATTTCCAAAAAGAATAGTGGTGTTTGCAATAACATCTTTTAGTTTGTCTGTATCATACATTCCAAGGTCTTGACCTGGGTCAAAGGAAACTAATAAATCTTGATTTTTTGATTCTACACTACATTTCCAGTTAAAATGAGGATCACCAGTAGCTAAATGAACAGCCTGAGCATTTGATATTGCTTTTGTAGGTACTTTGCTTGATGCAAATTCCTTAGCTGCCCCCCAGTAGAAATAGCTAATTTGGTCATCATTTTCATCAGTTAAAACAAATGCAGTTGGGAGAGTTTCTCCAGGAACTATGATTAATGAATCGGTGTTTACATCTAAGCTTTCCATTACTTCATAATAATTTGATTTTTTAAAGTCTCCACCTACTGCAGAAACAAGGGATGTTTTTAATCCTAATTTGGCTCCAACAAGGGCAACATTAGCTGCAGCTCCACCATTAAATGTTTTCATATCATTTATTGGTGCTGAGAAATTAGCTTTAGGAAACTCTGGTACTCTAATGATGTAATCTAGTGCTGAATGTCCGATTGATAGTAAATCTCTGTTTTTTGTCATGTTATTTTTCTCCTTAATTTTTATTACCATATTTTTCGTTACGTTCTTTTCTAAGTTCTTCGGCAGCTTCGTCTGCTAATTGTTTACCTAGTCTCGCAAAGTAAAATATGTCGCGGTTTTTTATGGTTCTATCTCGTGTTTTATATACTTTTTGTTCTTGTGACATTTGATATAACCGTTTTAAAGGGTCATCTGATTTTGTTCTAGTTACTTTTAAGGGTTCTATCTCATTTTGGTCATGGTTTGGACTAGAATCATATTCTTGTGGTTTAGTTGTTTTCATATAATCGCCTATTTAATTAATTGTGCTGGTAAGTTTTTTGTTTTTTCTCCTTTTTTAGGAAAATAGGTTCATATAATCACCTATTTAATAATTTGTTTATAGTATTATTTAAAAATTTTCTTTAATTTTCCTCATAAAAATGGGGATTTAACTCTGTATTGATGTAATTTTTATTTTTTTTCCAAATAAATCCATCACCTTTAGATATTATTGCCACGTCAATAGGTCCGCCAACACTTTCTAAATCTGAGGATATTTTTCTTTTTAATGAAGTAATTCTAATTAAAGATTCACACATCTCTGCTATTTCTTCATTTGGCATTGATTCAATTGATTGTAGTACTGGAATATAGTTTTCTTTTTTCATTTTTTCAATTTGAGTTATGAATTTATTTACTTGTTGGTTCGCGTTTTTTTCAATATCTTCAATTTCTTTTAATGCTTTGGGAGGAATTTCTTTGTTAATATCTGTAATTGATTGAAGTAAACTTTTTAATTCGGTTAAATAGTTATCAAGGAAATTAATAAAATAATTTATGGTGCTTTGTTCTACACTTTCTTCGATTCCAGTTAAAAATGTGCTAATAACATCTTTTTGGGCAAAGGGTACAATTACATCACCATCATAATTTAATTGATAATTTCCGTCATGATATATGATTTTATCAGTTAAATTTCCAATTATATTGAATGTAATATATGATGGGAACATATCTTCTTCATTAAACCCTGCAATAATTATTTTAGTTGAATTCAACAGCAAAAAATTGCAAAAACATTTTTTTAAAAGATTGGAAGTTGTATTTGTATTTAATAATATTTCTTCGATTTTTGCATCGAATTTAGGATTATTATTTAAAAAATATAATACTTCTTCATAGGAATATGAGTGTAAAAAGTTTTCAAATTCATCTTTTGAGTATTCTTTTTGTTTATTTTTTATAAAATCTTCAAATAAACTTAAATCATCTTTTATCATATGGTATGGGCTTTGAATTGGACTTATTTTTCTTAAATATTTTAAAAAATCTTCTTTAATATTGATAATATTTTTAAGATTTTTAAAATCAGTTTTCTTACTATATTCTTTTATCAGAGTTTCTAGTGGCAAATTTCCAAATTTTGCTTTACCATATATCATAATCCCTATAGGTGGATTTTTAGACAGTTTAAATAGCTTATTAACGCCATTATATGTCTTTTTATTATCGATAGTCACAGCACTATCTGCAGCCATTATTATGGCATTGCAATTCATAATTAAAATTTCCGAAGTCAAAATATCAACTCTTTTTGCTTTAATTAGCTAATACGATATTGATTAAAGCTATTATTTAAAAATTTTGTATATAAAGTTTTAATTTTGCTTTTAATTTATAATTATGACTTTATTTTGTAAAATTGACTTCATTAATCCATAGAATCAAATCCCTGATTTTTAATAGCTCTCTGCCCATCATTTAGCAGATAATTGATGAATTGGTCTAATTCTTCTTTTTCATCATTTACTTTTATTAAACTGATAATATGTCTTGTATCAAATTTTAAAATGTCATTTCCTTTAAAATAGCTGGCATTTAAGAAACTATATAAATTTTTGGAATTTCTAACGATTTTAAAAGCATCAAATTGTGAATTTACTTGTGTTTTGATATTGTAATTAATATCATAGTGTTCTAAGGTATTCCAGGCAAGCCTTTGAGCAGAACCTTTAACATTTACAAAGTCCAGGCCTTCTAACTCATGGATACTTTTAATAGGCTTGGAATCAGGACTAGCTATTAAAACTAAATAATCATAAGCTATTGGAATTATATTTAAATCTCGCTCAAAAGCTATTAAAGGATCATCTAGGGTTAATAAATCTACAACTCCTCGTTTAGCTAGTTTAAAAGCATCTTCATCATTGCTACTATAGATATTTGTATTAAATGGAGCACCAATACTTTCTAAAAGCCCTGTACTGATATGGCCTCCGCAAATATTGATTTCAGAAGTTTTGTCTATTTGGATTAGATATTTTCTATACTCTTCAAGTAATGCTTCACCTTCAGGAGTTAATAAAGTACCGTTTCCCTGTTTTTGAGTAATTTTAACTCCTAATTTCTCTTCAGCTTTAAGTAATCGCCTATTAAAAACAGTATGTGATATATTCAACTCTTTAGCTGATTTTCGCTGAGAACCTGTTTTAGCTAATGAATTTAGACTCTGGTATAATTTATAGTCATAAATTTCACCATTTATGTCTAGATTGATGATGCCTTTGCTTTTGAGTTTCATAATTAATATATTAGCTATTATATTAATAGCAACTTTCTATTTTTTGTGAATTTCATTAGCTCCAAGTTATATACAATACTTTTCAAATGAGGTTACGAAATCAAAATTATACTGAAAATTTATAAAAATACTTATGGGTACAGAAAGTTGATAAAAAATATTGGGTGGTTGTAATTGTTCATTCAATATATGTGGTGGATGTGTTGGGGGGAATTAAATGTTTTAAGGTTTCAATATTAAATATTGATGAAAATAAACATTAAGATGTTAAAATAACCAGTTAAGCTGGGAAAATAATTGAATTTGGAATAAACATTAACTCATGAAATTCTAAAAGAACTGAACATAATGGTTGTAGTTATTTTGAAAGATTATACTATACAAGATGCGATTAATATAATATATAATTGTGATTATGCCGATATAAAAGAAAGTAGGCATTATCTTCGGCGTAATAGTAAAAGAATCAATGATTTAGATTTAATTCAAAGAACAATTTTGAACAAACCATTGGTGGGTATTTTAAAGCAAGATTATAATAAATTTAATGTTTTTTACGAACATGAATATAAACCAGCATATGATTTAAATATTATAATATTATTAACAGATAATGAGGAATTAGAACTATTGACTATAATGGAAAATCCAAGAAGTAGGAGGGAACGAAAAGCATGTATTCAAAAGTAAAATATGATTATGATGGAAAAGCAGATTCATTATTTATTTATAGTGTGGAAGATTATAATTATGATGTTTCATTAGATTTAAGTGATAATATTGTTTTGGATTTTGATAAAACTCAAAAAGTAGTTGCATTTGAATTTTTAGATGCTTCAAATTTATTTAATATTTCAAAAAAGGATTTTAAACATATACATTCTATTAATATTCAATTAAAAATTACACGGGATAAAATTGAGTTAAATATAGTTGTGGAAGTTGTAGTTCATAATAAAACACATCAATTTGGCATTAATAGGATTATGAGTAATATTTCTAATATTCCTGAGTATTGTTCACGATTAGCTTGTTAGATTTTCTTTTTAAATTGTAGCTATTAAAATACAATAGTTTTCTTTTTGCTAATGCTTAATTATATATAAAGTTGTAATCATAACTAATATTATATAATTTTGGGAATTAGATACGATGGAATTGATGAAAAGTTCAATTAAAGCTATTTTAGATAATATTGTTTGTGCTGAAGAGTATTTGGAAGAAGATACCATTAATGAATTTGAAGATATTATAATGGGCGCAAAACATGTTTTTGTAACTGGTGCCGGAAGGTCTGGTCTTGCAGCAAGGGCATTTGGAATGAGATTAATGCATTTAGGAATTAGTTCTTATGTTGTTGGTGAAACTATTTCTCCAGCTATTAATGATGATGATTGTATTATAGCTATTTCTGGTTCTGGTGAAACCAACACTATTGTTTCTGTAGCTAGAATTGCAAAAAATAGGGGATCTAAAGTTTTGGCTGTTACTTCATATCCTGAATCAACTCTTGGACAATTAGCTGATTCTTATTTACTTGTTAAAGGAAGGACTAAAAAAGAAGTAGATGATCAAAATTATATGAAACGTCAAATATATGGAAATTATACTTCTTTAACTCCACTTGGAACTGCTTTTGAGTTAACTACATTAGTATTTTTAGATGCAATTGTTTCTGAGCTAATGGAGAAAATGCATCAAACAGAAAGTGATTTGAAATCAAGACACACTGTTTTAGAGTAAATTTAACTCTAAAATATTACTCTATTTTTATTATTGTAAACATTGAATCTTTGACCTCTTAGAAATCCAACAAGGGTCACATTTCCTTTTTTAGCTATTTTACATCCGGAATATGAAGGAGCTGCATTTGATACAAGTAGTGGTATTTTGGCTCTAATTATTTTTATTACCATATCTGCCGGCATTCTGCCGCTGTAAATTACATAACAGTTACTTAAATCATAATCATGTAATATTCCATACCCGATTACTTTATCTACAGCTACATGTCTACTTACATCTTCTTTTATTATGAAATTGTCTTTATAAACAATTCCTGCTACATGTGTTCCTCCAGTGGCCTGCCAGATTTGAGCATTGTCTTTTAACTCTTCTATTCTATCAATTAATTCCTGGGATTTAACTTGAAAATTAGAAGTTATTGGGATTATATCGTTTATTTTACATCTCTGACCACCTGCAGAATCAGAACATAAAACAGTTTGTTTTGTTTTAAGTAGCTCGTTATCAATTTCTACATTAATCTGATTTTTGTCAATCTCAATTTTTTTAATATCTTCTAGGGATTTCACCATATTTTCATTAAATAAATAACCGACAGCAAACTCTTTAAGGGAATCTTCAATTGCAGATAAACTACGCTGGATTTTATCATTTATCGTTAATGTTATGGTAGAATCCCGAACAACATTTTCTATAACTTCTGTTATTTTTCCATTTTTATAATTTTGAGCTTTTTCTTCCATTATCTGTTTCATTTGAACTACCTCTACTTAAAGAAGTGACAATAGTCATTTGCACCAAAGATAAATCTACATTTTTGATGGTGCTTAATTATTATCATGTTTTAGCTTAAAAAATCATCTTCAATTAATAATATGAAAATATATTTAATATAGTTTTTGCGTTGTATTTATAATAAAAATTGAATAGTTGGTACTTTATATATGGTAAAATATTTATTACATTAAACTATATTTATATCTTTATTGATTGAATTTTGTATGTGGTATATTATGGATAAAAAGAGTAAAATTATTATTTTAATTTTGATTATTTTAGTTGTATGTGGTGTTGGAATTCATTTATTTTCATCATCTTCCAATTTAAAAACAGTAGGATCTAAAAATATAACTGATATGGCTGGTAGAACAGTACAAATACCTTCTTCTATAGATAAGGTTGTAGGCACTAGTCCATCAATGACTACTATACTTTATATGATTGCTCCAGAGAAATTATCCGCAATTAATTCTAATTGGACTGATGACGAACTTAATTATGTTCCATCACAATATGCAAATCTTCCTGTTGTTGGTAACTTGCATGGTTCACATGATGGTAGCTATGAAGGATTTATATCTTCTAAACCTGATGTAGCTATTGATTCTATTGATGGAGGTAAAAATGGGGATTTAGCTACTGTTCAAGAACGTCAAGATAAATTTGGTGAGATTCCTGTTGTTGCTGTTAATGATACTGGTGATGTTGAAAAAATAGATGGTTCAATAACTTTTATGGGTGATGTTTTAGGCGCTCAGGATAAGGCTAAAAAGTTAACTGATTTTAATGATAAGTATCTAAACGAAGTGCATCAGAAATCTGCTCAGATTACTGATCAAAAAACAGTTTATTATGCTGAAGGTAATGAAGGGCTTCAAACAGATTTATCTGGTTCATATCATGGTTATTTAATTGATTTGGTTGGTGGAGAAAATGTAGCTAATTCTTTATCTCAGGGAAATACTTCTTCAGGTGTTCAAGTATCTATGGAGCAAATTATTAAATGGGATCCTGAGGTTATTATCACAGCTAATCCTGATTTCTATGCAAAGGTTTACTCTGATCCAAGTTGGGCAGGTATTACAGCAGTTAAAAATCATGATGTGTATTTATCACCACAATCTCCATTTAATTGGTTTGATAGGCCAGTTGGAGCTAATATGATTATTGGTGTCCCATGGACTGCAAAATGTATTTATCCGGACCAATATCAAGATATAGATATGATTTCTGCTACTCAAGAGTTTTACGGCGATTTTTATCATGTTGATTTAACTAGGGCGGAAGCTAAACAGATGTTGTTAGATTCTGGAATTGCTGAGCTGGATTTGTAGGGTTTTATTGATAAATGAAATAAGGAAATATTGTTATTATTTCCTTTCCCTAATTCTTTTTCATGTTTTGAGGTAATTTCTTATCTTAAAAACAAATATGAGGTGTAGATAAACTTTTTGAGTATTTATATTTAATGTTATGACATGTTCTCATTTTTTAGTAAATTATTTATTTATTTAAATAAATAAATAAATTCATATCGATATTGACTAAATGTAGTGATATTTATGGAAAAGAAGAGTAAAATTATTATTTTAATTTTGGCTATTTTAGTTGTATGTGGGGTTGGTGCCCACTTATTTTTAACTCCGTCTACTGTGGACACAGTAGGATCTAAAAATATAACTGATATGGTTGGTAGGACAGTTCAAATACCTGCTTCTGTAGGTGATGTTGTAGCTACTAGTCCTCCAATGACTACTGTAATTTATATGATTGCTCCTGAGAAGTTAACTGCAGTTAATTTCCAGTGGACTGATGATGAACTTAAGTATGTCCCATCTCAATATGCAAACCTTCCAGTTGTTGGTGGTTGGTATGGAACACAGGATGGTAGCTATGAAGAATTTATAGCTTCTGAACCTGATATGGTTATTGAATCTATTGATGAAGGTGGGGACGGTGATTTAGCTACTGTTCAAGAACGTCAGGATAAATTTGGTGAAATTCCTGTCGTTGCAGTTAATGACACTACTGATGTTGAAAAAGTAGACGGCTCAATAACTTTTATTGGAGAGGTTTTAGGAGCTCAGGATAATGCTAAAAAGTTAACAGATTTCAATGATAAGTATTTAAACGAAGTACATCAGAAATCTGCTCAGATTACTGATAAAAAAACTGTATATTATGCTCAGGGTAATGATGGGCTTCAAACAAATCCATCTAATTCAACACATGGTCAATTAATTGATTTAGTTGGTGGAGAAAATGTAGCTGATTCCCTAGCTCAAGGAAATACAACTTCAGGTATTCAAGTATCTATGGAACAGATTATTAAATGGAATCCTGATGTTATTATCACTACTAATCCTGATTTCTATGCAAAGGTTTACTCAGATTCAAATTGGGCTAGTATTACGGCAGTTAAAAATCATGATGTGTATTTATCACCCCAATCTCCATTTAAATGGTTTGACAGGCCAGTTGGAGCTAATATGATTATTGGTGTTCCATGGACTGCAAAATGTATCTATCCTGACCAATATCAGGATATAGACATGATTGATACTACTCAAGAGTTTTACAGTAATTTCTATCACATTGATTTAAGTGATGAAGAAGCTAAACAAATATTGCTGGATTCTGGACTTAAGGAGTCAAATTTGTAGGGATTTTATATGAATAAGGAAAATAAGGAAATATTAGGTATTGTGCTTTTAGTTTTCCTTCCTATAATCCTTTTTTTCGCATCTTTTTTAATTGGAAGATATCCAATTGATCCTGTTGATGTGATTAAAACTCTGTTGTGCCCTATATTTCCTCACTTAGAAGTGTCTCCAACTATTACTACAATTGTCTTTGAAATAAGACTTCCACGTATTATTGGAGCATTAGTTGTAGGTGCAGCATTAGCTATGGCAGGTTCTGCATTTCAGGGAATCTTTAAAAACCCGTTAGTATCTTCAGATTTACTTGGTGTATCTAACGGTGCAGGATTTGGAGCAGCACTAGCTATTTTACTTTCTGGCTTAAATGTTGTAACTCAAATATTTGCATTTGTATTTGGTTTAATTTCAGTATCAATTACATATTTAATTTCAAAATCCTATAAAAACGGAGGAATATTGGTTTTAGTTTTATCTGGAGTAGCTATTTCAGCATTCTTCGGAGCGTTGATTTCTGCAGTTAAGTTTATAGCTGATCCTGATGATAAGTTACCTGAAATTGTATACTGGTTAATGGGAAGTCTCGCTTCTATTACTGTTGATAAATTAATTATGATTTCAATTCCAATTATTATTGGGGTAGTTATTTTAATGTTACTTAGATGGCGTATTAATTTATTAGCTATGGGGGATGAAGAAGCTCAAGCTTTAGGTTTAAATCCTTCACGAACTAGATTGATTGTAATTGCAGCCTGTACTTTACTTACTTCAGCAGCAGTTTCTATTAGTGGAATTATCGGATGGTTAGGATTAGTTATTCCACATATAACAAGAATGGTTGTAGGTCCGGATAATAAGATTCTAATTCCTGCTTCTTTAAGTTTAGGAGCTAGTTTCTTACTTTTAATTGATAATATATCTAGAGCTGTAATTTCAATTGAAATACCTATAGGAATTTTAACAGCAGTTATTGGGGTTCCAATATTCTTATACTTACTTAGAAAGGGGTATTCAGAATGGTCTTAGAAGATAAAATTTTAGAAGTTAATAATATTTCATTTTCTTACGGAGATACTTTAATATTTGAAAATATTAGCTTTTCTATAAAAAAAGGAGATGTATTGTGTATTCTTGGACCAAATGGGACAGGAAAAACAACTTTAATCAAATGTTTAAACGGACTGCATAATATTGACTCTGGAGAAATTTTAGTTGATGGTAAAAATATTAAAACATTATCATTTTCTCAAATCTCTAAACATATTGGATATATTCCGCAGTCACATGTTCCGTCTTTTCCATTTACAGTTTTTGATGTTGTATTAATGGGCAGAGCACCATATCTTAATTTAACTCAATCTCCAAGGGATGAAGATGAGAAAATAGCTATAAATTCATTAAAAACATTAGGGATATACGATTTAAAAGATAAAGAATATACTAATCTTAGTGGTGGTGAAAGACAGCTGGTATTTTTAGCTAGAGTACTTACACAACAGCCAGATATTTTAATTTTAGATGAACCAACATCTCACTTGGATTTTGGTAATCAAATTAAACTTTTAGAAATTATTGATAGATTAGCTGAATCCGGTTTATCTGTTATTATGTCTTCACACTTTCCAGATCATGCATTTTTAAGCTCTACTAAAGTAGCTATTATGAAAAATAAAAAATTCATTGATTTTGGAACTCCTGATGATGTGGTAACTGAAGATAACTTAAAAGAGGCTTACTCTATTGATGTTAAATTAATTGAATTGGATGAAAATAGAAAAGTTTGTGTACCTATGAAAACAAACTTAAAATTAGATTTATAAAGGTGATAAAAAATGATGAGTGAAGAAGATTATGATGAACAATTAGCAAAAGCTGGTGATTTCCACGGAGAAATATGTGGTGGAATAGCTATTGGAACTAAATTAGCTATGTATGGTTTAGATTTAATGGGAATGGAATTAAATCAAAGGCATAAAAACTTAATTGTCTTTTTAGAAATCGACAGATGTATGGCTGATGCAGTTCAGGCTGTTACTAAATGTTCTATGGGTAAACGTTCATTAAAACAAATGTATTATGGTAAATTTGCAGTAACTTTCTATAATATGGATACTGGAGAAGCTTTAAGAGTATCTGATGCTGATGCAAATAAACAAAATAAATCTAAAGAAACAAGAGAAGAAATGATTCATCGTTTCAGAGTCACTCCTCCTGAAGAGTTATTTAATGTAGAAAAAGTTAAAGTAGAATTAACACCATCTCAAATGCCAGGTAAACCTCATACTTCTGCATGGTGTTCTGTTTGTGGTGAAAAAGTAACAGATGGACGTCACTTAGTAAGAGGTGGAAAACCTATCTGTATTTCATGTGCAGAAGGTTCTTACTATGAAATAATTGAAGATGATGAATAATTAAGCCACATTTTGTGGCATTTTACTAATTTTTTTAAAAATAAAAGGTTAGATAGTGAATCTATACTGGTATTTCACTATCTGGTACATCATAGGTGTATATTACTGATTTTGGCCTATCTGAATCAAATACTGAAAATCCTTCTATGATGTTTTTTGTCGGATAATAATTTTTAGCTGAAAACTCAAATGTAGCTTTTCCTTGGTGGGCAACAACTTTTATTACTTCTTCTTTATCAGTTTTATAGTTTAATACAAAGTATGTCGTTAAATCAGGAAGTGTATTAGCTAAACTACCGTTATTATAGAATGTTACACTGTATTTTCCGGCAGAAATACAAGATATGTTGTATCCGATTAAAGTAGTATTTATCCTAGGACAAATTGTTCCAGGTCCTGTGGTATTTTCTCCCCATTTTGTATATTTGTTTGTTCCATACCAGTTAGCTCCCAGGTGTAATCTTAAAGTATTATTCCATTCACCAGGTCCATAAATTCCATTAGGATTAGCACTAACTTCTCCAAGAATTATTTGACTTGGGCCTTTAGCATTATTGTAAATAGCATTATTTTCTACAATAAGAACAGCTCCAGGAGCATAGGTATAGTTTTCATTTACAGTTAAACCTTCAATAGTACTGTTTGAAATTTCATTACTTCTAATTACGATTCCGGTACAGTTTTTAGCATCAATAAATACTCCCATGTAGTTATTATTGATTCTATTGTTAGTTGCCGTTATATTTACTCCGGAATGCCTTATACTTATTCCATATCCGTTTGGGCCTTCGATTACAGCTAGTGTGTGGTATCCGATATTTTCATTAATGTCGTTATTATTAATTAAAGTGTTTGAGACGCCTTTATCAAATTCAACACCGAAATTATTTTTAGTTATTGTGTTATTTTCAATAGTTGTGTATCTGGCACCATTTAAGTAAATTCCATTGAAATAATATTTGATGCTGTTATTTTCAATAGTAGTGTTTGTAGAGTTCAAAAGTTCAATACCTTTTTCTGGAAGTAAGATCTCACCAGATTCATATTTTTTCATTTTACTTTTATCTAATGTGTTGTTAATGTTATTATTTTCAATAACTGTATTTTTTACATTATCAACAACAATTCCAGATGCATTGTTTCCATTAATATTTAAATTTTTAACTAAAACATTGTCTGCTTTAATATTTAAAACATTGCTGTTTAGCTTTCCATTTAATGTAGTGTTAACATTACTTGTAAGAATAATGCTTTTTGTAATATCGAGTGAAATATTGCTATAAACTTTACCTGCAAATTTA
This sequence comes from Bacteroidaceae bacterium, assembly GCA_963606955.1. Lineage (GTDB taxonomy): Archaea > Methanobacteriota > Methanobacteria > Methanobacteriales > Methanobacteriaceae > Methanocatella. Next base: position 14,218 of record CAVDAS010000001.1, on the reverse strand, counting down.
ATTATACCTTTTCCACCAATAGAGTTTATAATATTTTGAATTTCAGTATTTGTAGCATTTTCTTTAACTATTTGCATATCTAAAACAACAACTTTAGCACTTGTAATAGCTGCTTTATAGCTAATGGTTGCAATATATTCTCCTGGATTTAAGTTAATATTTAATTTGGCAGTTCCATTTATGTCAGTAACTCTATTATAGAACACTCCATTAATATTATAGCTAATATTTTCATTAGCTAGTGGATTTCCTTCACCGTCAATTAATGTTGCAGTTAATGCAGCAGGAATTCCAAAGTATTTTGTTAAATCATCGCTGGTTAAAACAGGTAGAACTGTAATATTATTTGAAACAGCACAGTCGTTATACATTGCTGTTATTATGTATTTTCCAGGGTTTAAATTAATATTTTGAGTAGCTATTCCTTTATCATTACTGGTTTTAGTATAAAACACTCCATTTATATTAAATGTTACATTTTGATTAGCTAGTGGATTTCCCTGATTATCAAGAGTTCTGACGCTGTATTGGCTTTCATTTTGGAAGTATTTAACTAAATCACTATTTTGATCCATATTTGCATCTACAATAATTGAATTTGAAATAGATTCTCCAGTTTTTGTATTGGTGGAGGTTATAATGTATTTTCCTGGATTTAAGTTAATGGATAAGGTAGCTATTCCTTTATCATTAGTGGTTTTGGCGTATAACATTCCATTAATGTTCATAGTTACTTTAGTGTCTTTTAATACATTCCCATTACTGTCGGTGAGTCTTGGATAGTATTCGGTTTCATTTCTAAAGATTTTTTTAACATCACTGGCAGTAATTGTAGGTAGTAGAGTTAGCACATCTTTAGAAAACATTGCAGGAGTTTGACTGTCTCCTTTGTAACTAGCTGTTATATTGTATTTTTTATCAGAAATTAATCTAACTGTTAATTTAGCTATCCCATTATCATCAGTAGTTTTATCATAATCCATACCATTGATTGAAATTGTAACTTTTGCATTTGGAATAGGATTACCATCAATATCTTTTAATAAGTATTGTGCTTGGTTTCCATAGTAAATAGTGTCATTTTGTAGTGTTAATGAAGATTTATTTGTAGAAGAATCAACTTCTGTTTTAGAAAATGTTGATGTATTAATAGAAACTCCTGTTGGTATTTTGGGAGTTAATGGCTCACTACTCTGATTTGATGTTAATGGGTCTGTTGAATTTAAATTCAACTCATTATTACTTATCGCAGTATCAGAATTAATTTCAAGTGATTCCTCAATATTTACATCAGTGCTATTGTCATCTAGAGCCATAACACTTTGTGAAAATGCAAATAATATGAAGATACTCAAAATTAGAAATATACTTTTATTCTTCATATCTTGTACCTCATATAACTATTTTGTATATAATTATATGGGATTTTTCATTTAAAAAAATAATGGTGAGGTAGTAAAATACCTCTAAGCTGTAACAGTAACTTTATTTGAAGTTGCATATCCATTATAAATGGATGTGATGATGTATTGTCCAGCCATTAAATTAATATTTAATTTAGCTTCTCCGTTAGTACCACTTACTTTATGGTAGATTACACCATTAATATTAAAGGTTACATTTTGATTAGCTGCTGGATTACCTTGTCCATCAAGGACTTTTGCAACAAATGCTTTAGCTTCACCAACTTTTTTAGTTAAATCACTTGCAGTTAATGTAGGTAATACTTCAATGTTGTTTGAAACAGTGCAGTCTTTATACATTGCTGTAATTATGTATTTTCCAGGGTTTAAGTTAATAGATAATGTAGCTATTCCATTATCATTGCTGGTTCTGGTGTATAATACTCCATTGATGTTAAAGGTTACATTTTGTTTAGCTAATGGATTTCCTGTATCATCAAGAACTCTTACGCTATACTGGCTAGCATTTTTGTAATATTTAGTTAAATTTTTATTTTGGTCCATATTTGCTTTTACAATAATAGTATTTGAGACTGATTCATTAGTTACTGTGTTAGTACTTGTAATAATGTATGTTTCAGGGTTTAAGTTAATAGATAGGGTAGCTATTCCATTATCATTAGTGGTTTTGTTGTAGAATACTCCATTGATGTTCATAGTTACTTTAGTATTTTTTAATATGTTTCCATTACTGTCAGTGAGTTTTGGATAATATTGGGTTTTATTTCTAAAGATTTTTTCTACATCACTAGCTATGACTGTTGGAATTACAGTTATTGTACTGTTTAAGCTAGCTTCATTATAATCGTCATCTCCAGCATAAGTTGCAAGTATGTTATATTCTTTATTTGAAACTAAGTTAATTTTCATAAATGCATTTCCATCTTTATCAGTAGTTCTGTTGTAAGTTTTACCATTTATTGTAATGCCAATAATAGCATTTGCAATTGCAACTCCAGTATTATCTTTTAGGGTGTATTTTAATTGTCCGCCATGGTAAACACTTGTATTTTGAATGATTAAATCAGTATCTTTAGTATCATTTGATGGAATATCAGAATCTGGTATATGGTAGTATGCACATAGTCTGCTAGATTCATTATTTTCTTTTATTGCGCCGTATCCTGGTCCAAGTGCAACTAATACATTATCACTTTCTTTAAATGTAGCATTTTTAAAGTTTACAGTAGCTATTCCATTTACTATTGACACAATTTGATAGATGTCACCTGGTTTTATAGAACTGTCACCAGCTGCTTTATTTAAGAAGAAGGTTACATTTCCAACATTTAAATTGCTTGCTAATTCCCCAGTGTCTTTTCTAATTAAACTTATTTTGTATACTCCTTTTGATATTTTAGTTACTTTTCCAAATGCCATATCTCTTAAACCATCATTTTGCCTTAGTACTCCTGGTTCGTAGTATGTACTTGGGCAAAGTTGTTCAAAGGAATATGCATTATTTCCAACATAGATTATTCCAGTAGTCCCTGCTTCATTTTGCTGTGCAAATACTGCTCTATGGTTATGATGTACAAAAAAGTTGAAATTAATTTCTTGTGATGTATAATCTTGTGCAAAGCTTTCTTTGGTTTTATAAGTATCAAATATTCCCTCATTTCCATTTTCATAAATGTAATTGTAGTTTATTTTTAAACTATCTACTGCACAATCAACATATACTCCATTTCCGTTATTAGCTCTTTCTTGGAGGGTATTGTCTCTATTTGCCATTATTACATTGTTTATAATGTTTACATTATTTGCAGATTTAACAATAACACCATTATAATTGTTATTTGCAATAGTGTTGTTCATTATGTCGATATTTTTATTAGATTCGCCAACATAAATTCCAGAATTTTTGTTGTTTTCAATATTATTGTTAGTTATAGTTGCTTTATTGTTGTTTTCTATTAATATTCCGTTTTTAGAATATGTAATATTGTTATTGGTGATTATAGTATTTGAAGCACCTTTTAAGTATATTCCAGGACCATCAGATACTTGATCAATGTTATTGTTAGTTATCTGGATGTCTTTTGCTCCATTTACATATATTGCATATGGGTCAACATCTCCGCTTTTACTTTCCATATTTACAAATGTAAATCCTGAGAGAATAGATCCAGATGCTTCTGAGCTAAAGTAGAAAATTCCAATACCATTTGATCCTTTTGTATTACTTGGGCAAGGTGTCATTTTTGTTCCTACATTACTTACTATAGTTAATTTTTTATCTACAACAAAATGACAGTGTTCATAGTTTTTCCCTGTAATTTCTATGGTATCACCATCATCTGCATTATCAATTGCAGTTTGTATTGTTGGGTCATCCATTTGATTTTCTGCAGAACCATTAACAATATATGTGGTTCCGAGTACTTCCTTGGTATCTGCTTGGCTTACTGCATCAGTACCATCATCTAAATCAGCAGCACTAATGCTTTGTGCAAAAGCAAATAACATGAAAATACTTATTAAAATTAATAATATTTTTTTATCCATATTTTTACCTCATATTTTCACGATATGATTAATAATAACTATCATGTCTATTGTTATTATATTTATTGTTTTTAAAAAAATAAGTTGAGAGGTAGTAAAAACACCTCTAAGATTTAACAGTAACTTTATTGGAAGTTTCATAATCTCCATAAATAGAAGTTATGATATATTCTCCAGCCATTAAGTTAATACCTAAACTAGCTACTCCATTTTCATTAGTTGTTTTATAGTAAATTACTCCGTTTATGTTAAATGTCACATTTTGATTAGCTAGTGGTTTTCCTTGCTCGTCAAGAACAGTTGCATTGAATTTTTCAGGTCCTAAATACACTTTAGTTAAATTAGCAGTTATTAAGGTTGTTTTTACACTAACATTATTAGATACATAACAGCCACCATATTCAGAAGTTATGATATAATCATTAGGACGTAAATTAATGCTTAATGTTGCAATACCATCATCATTAGTTTCTTTATAGTAAAATACTCCATTAATATTGAAATTTATAATTTTATGGGCTACTGGATTTCCATTTTCATCTACTAATTTTGCCTTAAATTGAGTTCCATTTTTGTAGTATTTAACAATATCTTGTGTTAAAAGAATGGAATTTACTTTAACTTGATTTGTAGTAGATGCACTTGGATTAACATCATCTCCAGCATATTTTGCACTAATTGTGTATGTTTTAGGCTGGAGATTCAATTTCATAAATGCATTTCCATTAGAATCAGTGGTTCTTATATAGTCTTTACCATTAATATTGATGCTTATATTTGCATTAGAGATTCCTTTGCCTTTATTATCTTTTAATGAGTATTTTAACTGTCCACCGTAATATACTGCATCGTTTTCTAAGGTTAATGTGCTTTTTGCATTACTTATTATCTCAATATTTCTAATTCTTTGAGTAATTCCATTAAAGTAATAGCTGTTTATTAATTCAGTAGTTCCACCATAAGTTAATTTTAGAGTATATGTACCTTCATCATAGTTTAATGGAATATCTATTGTACCAAAAGTATTTGTTTTAGTACTGAGAGTGTCTATAACTTCACTGTTAGATATAATATCTATATCTACATTTTGATTAGCTAAAAACATTCCATTTTCTCCAACTAATTGTACTGTGTAGTAAGAACCAGATTCAACAGTTTTATTTGAAGCTCCAATAAATTCACTGTCTATAGTTTTAGGTTGGATAATATAATCGCCACTTGTTTCATTAGTTGACCAATAATTGTCCATAAATGCGAATGCTTTAATACCTTTTTGATAAGTATTATTTGTAATGGTTATAGTGCCTAATGGGAGTAAAGGTCCGTTTTCAGTACCTATTAAGACCGCTTTAATGGTGTATGGTGAATTTGGATTTGTTTTGTTCATGGCCATAAATTCATTATTTGTAATGGTTATAGTTTCAATACTGGTTGGAGCTCCATGAGCAATGTTTCCTTGTTCAATATAAATTCCAGTACCATTATCAGCTATCTTTAAAGTGTTATTTTCTATAATACTGTTTCCTGCCGCTTTTTTAAGGTCAATAGCTATTTTAATCACGTCTATAAATGTGTTATTTACAATGTTGACACTATCAGCTCCACCACCATAATACACACCATACCAGGTTTTTACAAAAGTATTGTTTATTACATCTACATTTTGTCCATTGGTAGCTATTGATACACCGTCAAGACATTCTGCTCCAAATATATTATTTTCAACTAAAATATTTGTTCCACCATTAAATTGTATAGCTTTAGTTCCTCTTTCTTTATTTGCACCAATACTTGAAACATTAGTTGTTCCATTGAATTTACAATTGCGAACTGTAACATTTTCACAGGCTTTTAGGTAAACTCCAGTATTTCCATTTAAGAAAGTACAGTTTTCAACAAGAATATTTGCACCATTATTAATTTCTATTCCACGACCATTCCAAGGAGCGGTTTCATTGGTCATAATGAAATTAACACCATATATTTGAGTACCATCAACAATTCCAGTTTTACTATGTATTTGGAATCCTTGAAGAGCATAAAAGGTAGCATTGTTTCCTTGTACAATAATACTTTTATCTACAACAATTCCGTCTAAACTTGTAAAGTTGTATACTCCATTTTTAGTGAAGTTAAGAGTATCTCCTGCACTTACATTTTCCTTAATGTAGTCATTAAGTTGGGTTATATTAGTTTTAGGGTCTATATTGTGAATTTTTGTATTCACATCATTATTCACTGGTTCATTAGTTATTGCTTCTTCGATAGCTTCAGCATTAGTAACTATTGTAGAATTATCACTAGAAGCAGCTATTGTTGGAGTATCATTTTCATCTATTGCTGATACACTAGATATTGATATTACAACAATAAATCCAATTAATAATGATAATATTATCTTATTAATTTTCATGTCACATCTCCATTTTAATTAATCTATATGTATAACATTTATCTTCGACATATAAAATATTTTTTCATTGAAAATTAAAATGGATGTTTTTTAAAAAAAGAAAAGGAATAGAGGTTTAAAACCCCTATTTTAAGATTTTATCTATGCTTTAACAGTTACATTATTACCTACTTGGTATTTATCCCACATGGAGGTAATGATGTATTCTCCAGGGTTTAAGTTAATAGTTAAACTAGCAACACCATTTTTATCAGTGGTTTTGTTATATATTACACCATTGATGTTGAAAAATACAGTTTCACCAGATATTGGTTTACCTTGACCGTCTAAAACAGTTGCATTAAATTTACTACCGTCTTGGTAACTTAAAACTAAATCTTCAGTTACTAATGTTGGTTTTACAACAACTTTGTTACTTATTTCAATACCACCGCACATGGTAGTAATTGTGTATTCTCCAGGATTTAAGTTAATACCTAATGTAGCAGTACCATTTGCATCAGTGGTTCTGTTGTAGATTACACCGTTGATGTTGAAAAATACGAGTTTTCCTTTACCAACAGGGGTTCCATCACCATTTAAAACAGTAGCTTTAAATGAAGTACCATTTCTGTAGAATAAAGTAATATCTTTAGTAATGATGTTGGATTTTACATTAATAAACTCGACAGATTTAAGTTCGTAATCTCCAATTTCACAAGTTGCAGTAACTGGATATTCACCAGGTTGGAGATTAATATTCATACTAGCTTCACCATCTTTATTAGTTGTTCTAGTATATTCTTTTCCATTGAGGTTTATAGTAATATTTACATTTTCAATTGGTTTATTATTTTCATCAGTTAAGATGTAAACAAGTTTTCCACCTTTAAGAATATTATTATCTTTGATAGTTAAAGTAGCACCAATTACAGTTAAGTTTATTGAAGTTTTGGATGCACCATATAAGTATCCGTTAACTGGTGTGGTGCTTCCTGCATAAGTAACATTTAAAGTCCAGTTTCCACCACTTAAATTTCCAACATAGAATAAACCAAATGCATTAGTGGTAGCATTGATAGTTTTTACAATATTTCTGTTTTTAGCAGTAATGGTAACATCTGCATTAGAAATAGCAATACCGTTTGCAGTAACTAATTGCATAGCAAATAAATCATCGACAGATATTGTTAAGCCTTCTGATTTTACTTCGGTATTTAAAGTTGCTGGGGTAATGATGTAAGTATCATTTTTTCCACCCCAGTTTGCATCTGTGAAAGCAAATGGAGTAATTCCTTGTTCGTAAGTGTTGTTAGTAATAGTTATAGTTCCAAGAGGAAGTAAAGGTCCACCGTTACTGTAAACTTCAACAGCGTTTAATTCGTAAGCATTGGTACCTTCAGCAGCTTTAAATGTGTTGTTTTCAATAGTAATTGATTCAATGGTACTTGGAGCACCGTGTGCAGTGTTACCTTGTTCTATGTAAACAGGTGTAGCACCATATTTGGATTTTGCAGTAATGAATGTGTTATTTGTTATTATGGTTTCACCAGCAGCTTTTTTAAGACCTAAATCATAAACTTTGCTGTTGTTGAAAGTGTTACCTTTAATAACAACTCCACTTACTCCTCCACCGTAGAAGGTAGCATACCAGTTGTCTTCAAAAGTGTTATTAATAAATTGGAAGTTGTGTTTAGCATTACTTGCTATTGATACACCATCAAGACAATCTGCTCCAAAGTAATTATCTACTATGAGGTGGTCAGATCCACCCATAATATTTATAGCTTTGGTACCATTTTCACCTTTACCCATACCAATAGTTGATTCATTAGTACTTCCGCGGAAGATACAGTTTTGAATTGTAATATTTGTATTTCTTTGGCTGTATATTCCAGCAGCACCGTTGGTGAATATACAGTCTTTAATTGTAACGTTGTTGACACCGCCTAAGTAGATTCCTTGACCTTTCCATTTAACACTTTGATACATGGTGATTGAAAGGCCATTTATGACAGTTCCATCAAGAACAGCACCAGTTTTGCTAGTAAATCCATTATCACAGTAAATAAATGTTTCGTTTCCGATAATATTTAAAGTATGTGGGATTGAAATAGCTTTACCAGTATCATTTACTTCATGCCAGTTGTAGGTACCTTCTGCGAATTTAATAGTGTCTCCAGCTGATGAGTTATCAATTATTTTTTGTACTTCTTTAGCTGTAGCACCTTTCTCAACATTCCAAGTTGTAGAATTTTTAGTAACTTCTCCAACAGGGGTTGCGTCTGCAGCAGATTCACTTATTACACCGTTCATATCTACTTCTCCAGAATATTCTACAGTTCCAACTTGTTCAGCAGATGCAGATACTGTATTATTAGCAGTATTATCTGCAGCTGAAACAGCAGAAAGTGAAATAGCAGCAATAAGAACGATTAATAAGGAAATTAAAATCTTATTGTTTATTTTCATTTTTATTTTCTCTCCGTAAAGTTTTAAATAGCTAATAACATCTAACGATAATAATGATTTTTGTTATCATTGGGTATTATTAGTGATTGATAATTATGTTTCTATTTAGTATATAATGTTTTATACTTGTCTTTGTTGTAAATTTTAATCCTAATTTTAATATAATTTCATTTTTTTAAATTTTAATTAAACATATTTCATGTTTTTAGGAATTTTTTAAATAAACAATAGTTGATTTTCATAATATTTTGTAAAATTTAGATTACAGTTTATGTAATAATTAAATTACATACTTATATATATTACCTATCGATATAATCAAACATGTAATTACAGTATTTCATGTAATTAGAGTAGTTTGAAAGGAGGTGAAAATATCGTTAAAAAAGTGTTTTTCATTTCAATTTTAATATTGTTCTTAACATTAAACATTGTAGCTGCTGAAGATAGCAATAATGCTACAGTTGATGTAGCTAGTGAGTCTCAGGCAGAAAATGTGGTGTTGCAAGATATAGAAATCGATTATGTTCAGCTAAATACTTCTGATGCGTCAGTATTTTCTAAAGATGAAGCATATAATGCTACACTTACCTATGATGATGGAACTCCAGTTTTTAATAAAACTATTACTTTTGATATTAATGGAGTTAAATATAATAGGGTAACTGACAATCACGGTGTTGCAAGTTTAAATATACGATTAAATCAAGGAACATATGTTATTTCTACTAGTTTTACAGATTCTTATGATAGAATCTTAAGTAATAATAACTATGTTTATGTATCTGATGTTAAAGGAACTATTATTCCAGAAGGTTTATCCAATATTGAAATTCAAAAAGTCATTGATTCTGCAAATGCAGGAGATAATATAATTTTTGCGGGTAAAAACTATGATAATGTATCATTAACAATATCTAATAATCCAGTTAATATTTATAGTTCAGTTAAATCAACTTTAAATGGAAATTCCAAAAGTCCAGTTTTTACGATTACATCATCTAAAGCTGCAGGAACTATTATTTATAATTTAATTATTCAAAATGGTTCTGAGGGAATTTTGTTAAAATCAACTAATAATATTACTGTTATTAATAATGATATAGTGAAAAATAGTCGAGGTATTAGTGTAATTGGTACAGAGAAAGCCAATATTATTGGAAATTTAATTTCTAATTCAGGTGACTTTGGTATTTATCTTAAAGATTCAACTAATACGTATATCTACTCTAATTGTATTACTAATGGCAAAATTGGTATTTATTTCGATAAAAATGTGGAAGATACAGATATTTGCAATAATGAAATATCACACAATGAAAATTACGGAATTAATCTTCATGGATCTGGGCCTTATACAACAATAACTGGTAACAACATTTCATATAATTATGATGGAATTAATGTTGATTGTAAAGGAGATTCTGAATTAGTTATTACTAATAATGCAATTCACAGTAATGACCGTGTTGGTTTAAATATTGGTGAAAATTATGTAAGATCTAGTGAAGACGGATTAATGGGTATATCTTATAATTACATTGGTCTTAATGGTGATTTTAATATTTTAGCTAGAGAAAATGATTTATACCAAAGTTTTAAAATGGGTCCTGTACTTACTGACGGAAGTGATGTTAGATTTGTTAAAATTTGTAATAAGATTAAAACTACATTATTGAAGTTTAATGTTAAACAAGTTGATAAAAGTTCTGTACAAGTAAGTGTAGATGGAATTACAACAGCTTTTCCAATATTAACTTTAGCTAATGATGGTAGTAAATGGGTATATTCCCAAATTAATAATGGTAATGGTCTTGTACATATAAGTAATGCTAATGGTGTTGCTAAATTTGGTTATTATGGTGATTCTGGCCGTTTATCTTATACATTATCTGGTTATGAACCATATTCTAAACCAAGTTATCCAGTGCCACCTGCAGATCCGGTAACTCCTACAAATCCTACAAATCCAAGTAATCCTGGTACTAGTGGTGAGGGCAGTGGAAATGGAACTTCAACTAACACTCAACAAGGCCAAGGTTCTGCAACTTCCTCTGGTAATGGTGGAAGTAGTGACGGTTCTTTAAGTGTATCTGGTGCTTCATCATCTGCATCTGCTTCAGCTGCTGCAGCTAGTTCATCTTCAGCTAGCACAGCTTCAGCTAGTGAGTCCAGTGATAGTAGTTCTGCATCACAATCAGCTAGTTCATCACAATCTGTTGCAAAATTCATTGATATTGACGATGAAGTTGTAAAGATTGCTGGATTAGGTATATTAATATTATTAATAATTGCAGTTATTGGTTTATATTACAGAAATGATATTAAATCAATGATTGAAAAGAAAAATGGTAAATAATCATTTTTCTTATTTTTTCACTTTTTTTAATTAAGCTTAACGACATGTTTATATATTCATGTTGTAAATAGTATTACTCATAATAAAGAGTTAATGAGCTGTTGAAATGTTAAGTTTGTTTGAAGGATATTTGTTAATATTTGTTGCATTATTTGCAGTTAATATAAGTCTTTTTTTAGGAAATTTCAAAATTAATAATTTAAAGGCAATTATTATTGCAGTATTATTTGGAATTTTATTAATTGGTGTTAATAGTCTTTCTGGCTATTTTAAAGATATTTTAGCATTTTTATCAGGTAATTTCGGATATCTGTTTATTATAATGGCTATTGTGTTATTTATTTTGGCATGGTGTTATTTAAAAAAGAAAGAAGTTACTTTGATATATGTTGTTTTATGTTACATAGTTATGTTGTCTATTAGTGCCAATATTGGTGAATTTCCAATATTTAATAGCTTATTATTAGCTTTATTTTTAGTTATAATAATGTTTGTAGTTTATCAACTTTCTAAATTATTATTTTATGCAAAAAGAGAGTATTCCCTTATTGTTGGGGAGTATATGATTTTAGAATCAATTTTAATTTTTATTTTGGGATTAACTTACTGGTCTGTTAAAGATTTGGATTATAGTATGTTTAGCGCTTATTTAATCCTGACTCCAACATACCAGCTAGTATATGTTGTTATTTTAATAATTTTTATTTTGATTGTAGGATTGTATTATAATGATAAACAACTGAAAAAAAGATAGTGAGGTAATTTATGATAATTCAAGGAACTGAAACATTATCTTCATTTATTCATGTAATATCTGAAAGCTTATTAACCCCAGTAATGATTTTACTTGTGGTTTTTTTAGTTATTGCGATATTATGTATTGGTGGACTTATTAATGAACGTATTTCAAGAAAACCTATCGGCTCTGAAGAATTGGAAAGTTTAATTCGTAATGTTTCTTTTTCACAATCTCACAGTGAAATTGAAAAATATGTTGATGAAAGTAATTTATTTGACTTTCAAAAAGAAGTGCTTATTAAAATAGCTAATAATTATGATATTGGCTGTGAAGCTAGAAAAGCATTAGCTAGTGAATTAATTTCAGCTCAAGAAACTAAATTAATTAAAAGCACTAATAAAACTGATGTTCTTGTAAGACTTGGTCCTATTTTAGGTCTTTTAGGTACTTTAATTCCTTTAGGTCCAGGTTTAGCTGCATTAGGTTCTGGAGATATTAATACATTAGCTGAAGCATTAACTATTGCATTTGATACTACTGTTACTGGTTTGCTTATTGGTGCTTTAGGTTATTTAGTATCTAAATTTAAAAAACAATGGTATGAATCAGATTTAATAGTTGTTGAAACTATTGCTGAAGCAGAATTAGAGACTTTAAATAGAAAGTGAGTATTATGCTTAGGAAAAAACGTAGAATTAGCGAATCTCTAGATGATGACCCGATGGCAGGGTTAACTAATCTTTCTGATGCTATGCTAGTTCTTGCACTTGGGTTTTTAATTTTTGCTATTATGGCATTGTCTGCAAATCCAGAATTAATCTCTCAAACACCTGCTACTCAAGATGTTTCAAGTGCAGATACTTTTGAAGAGAATTACACTGATTCCGGAGGAATGGAAGACAGTGGATATAGTGAAGTAGGTAAAGTTTACGAAGACCCAACTACAGGTAAACTTGTATTAGTATCGGGTTAAATTTAACTTTTTTACTTTTTCTTTTTATATTTTCTTTGTTGTTCTTATATCTTGGTGAATGTTTTTTATTTTTTATTTTTATTTATTAATTTGTTTTATTTTATTATTATTTTAATTTCTTTTTTCTAAACACTTGTATGATACTTTAGCTATGATTTTAGGCTTTACAAAATTCATAAGATATAACGAAGTTTATTATTTCTGAACGTTATTTTGAATCATTTGGTATATTTACTATAAATCTTAAAACAAACATTATTATATATTATTTTTAATAGGTGGTGATTATAAAAGTTAATTTTATTTTTATAACTATTTTAATTAATGGTTTTATAAAACAAGTGATATTTCACGATGTGAAATTTATTTATCATGATTTATCATTATATATACTTTTTGTCGGCGGATATGGCTCTGTCCTATTTGGTACTGATTTTTTGATTATTTGTGCTTGAATTTTTCTTGTTTTTTGGTTTTTACAGTTGAAATTTATTATCGATTGATTTTGGTGTTTTTTAAAAATTGATTTTATTGTTACTTTATTTTATGTTGTTTTATTGAAGAGATCTTTGATTAAATTGGTGTTGGATGGAGGTCATGTAATTTGATTTGTTTTGGTTTTAATTTTATCGATGTTACGTTAATTTTTTTATTTAAATCATTGAATTCTTATATGTTTGATTTGGTTATGTTTAATGGCGTATTTCTAGTGTAGAATTATTTAAAAAGAGTTATATATTGATTGGAGAGATATGTTTAATTATGAACGAAAAAACAAACTCTCCACAGTTATTTAACTCTGAAGAGATATATAAAACTTTCTTTTGTAATGGTGTATGTTTAATCGATATTGATTCCCCAATGGATTTCATTTATTATTTGGATAATATTGCCTTGGATGATGATAAAATCATTTTAATTAATGCTAATCAAGAAAATACTTTATTTGATAATGGTTTTACTCGTAATGGAACTAAAAAAGTTTTTTTAGACAATTTATCCCATATTTATGTTCAAAAATATGTTAAAAAAGTTGATGGAAAATGTATTTGTGATATAACTAACTTGGAATGCTTAGTTGATGAAAATTGTAAATATAGTAATTATTTAGGTGATTTGATAGTTCAATTGGAAAGTATTGATCAAATTTCTTATGAAAAAATTGGTGAAATACTTGAGATATTTTTAGGCGTTAAAATTCCAAGACAAAGAGTATATGAATTATTTGATAAAAGAATTGATGAATATTTGAGTATAAACATTACAGAGCTCCAAGAAAAGATTAACAAAGGTAAAATTGAATTTAGTGGCA